>NZ_MUKA01000325.1:315-13601 GCF_002150735.1 Streptomyces africanus | reverse complement strand
GGCGTAGACGGCCGCGGCGGGCACCGGCGCGGGGGCGCTGGGCGGTGGCAGGGGTGCGGCGGGCGCGGGCATGCCGGGAGGCACCGCCGGTGTCCCCTGCGGCGGCGCGACGGGCGTGCCGGGCCTGGCCGACTGGTCCGCCGTCATCACGCCGTGCGCCGGAGTCGCCGCCGGATGCTGCACCGGCGGCGCAGGCGCCCAGGGCCCGGGCTCACCGTAGGGCGGCGTGCTGTACGGGTCGGGATCATGCAGCGGCTTGGGCCCACCATCGGCCGGCACGACGGAGGGTGCGCTCCCGGTCTCCGCCACGCTCCCGGCAGGTCCGTCCTGGGCCGACACGGCGGGCGTGACCGGAACGCCGTCCTCGGCGCCCCCAGTGGGCACACCGGCGGACGCCCCGGAGGGCTCGTCGTCGGTCGGCACCGGCTCGGGGCGCCTCAGCTCGTAGTCGCCGCCGTTCTCGTCCTGCCGCACGGCAGGCCGCGCCAGCTCGAAGTCACCGTCGGTGCCGGTCGAGTCCGCCGGCGCCTGCCCCGTACTCTCCGGCTCCCCCGAAAGGCCCTGCGGCCGAGGACGGCTCCACCACTTGGCCTTCGTGGGCTTCCCCTCGTTCATGCTCTCCCCACAGCCGCGGCACGGCTCGACGGCGGTAGCCGCAGTTCGTCGAATCGGCGCCACGGCCACGCCTCGGCCGCGGGCGCCACCCCCGGATTCAATCAGGTTCGCTCGCCGCCGCGCAGCGGCCGGTCAGCGAGCCGTACGGGAGGAAGCGGGAGAAGAGGGGGACGAGGTCGTGTCCGGGAGGGGCACGGCGAGCAGGGGCACAGCGATCTCGGGGACCGTCGACCACGAGGTCAGGGCGGCCGGCGGGACCGCATCGAGCGGACGTATCAGCGGGGACACGACGGCGGCACCGGCCATCACCGGGGCGGCCAGCGCGTGTACGGCCTGCTGCCCCGCGGCGGAGTCCGGCACACCCGGCAGCAGCGGTGCGGCCACCTCGGTCGGGGCGACCGGGGTGCGGCCGAGCACACTCTGGCCGTGCACCTGCGCCAGCAGCGGCCCCGTACCACGGCGCCGCTGGGATTCGGGCTGCGTCGCGGCGCCCGTGCCCTGCGTGCGCATGGGTGTCACGTTGCTTCCCGCGCCGGCTCCGCGGGCCTCCGTGTCGGTCGCGGTGCCGCCCGTGACGCCGCCCAGTGCGATCGCGGCCAGCGACACGGCTCCGGCGGCCGCGAAGGCGAACCGCAGCCGCGAGGAGGATCGGTCGGGCTCGTGCCGCCCGACGTCATGGATACGGAAGCCCCGGCTGCCCGGAGGAAGGCCGCGGTCGTCGGACGGCAGCACGGGGGCGTGCGGCCGGGCCGGGACGTACCCGAACTCGAACCGGTCGCCGCGCTTCGCTCCGAAGGCCCCGGACGATCCGAACCGTCCGGGCAGTCCGCCGGGCAGCGCTCCCCCGCCCGGCGGCGTGCCGTCACCGTCCGGGCCGCCGCCGGCGGGTAGTCCCTGCAGGCGGGCCAGGAAACTCTCGGAAGGGGGCGGCGGGGCCGCCTCCGCGAAGACGTTCTTCAGCCGGCGCTGGGCGTCCACCTCCGCCTTGCACTTCGGGCAGGTGGCCACATGCGCCAGTACACGCTCACGCGCGTCATGACCGAGCTCTCCGTCCACCAGGGCGGAGAGTCGGTCTCCCAGGTGCTGCTCTGCGAGGTGACCCTCGGAAGCTTTCGGCCGTGATCCGCTCACGCGCTCGCGCCCCCTCCTCCCAGTGCGGGAACACGGGGCACGAAGGAGCGGCGCTCGGCGCGCGCCTGAGGAGAGCGGTGCGCGAGGGCCTTGCGCAGCTGGGAGCGGCCCCGGTGGATCCTCGAACGGACCGTGCCGAGCTTGACGCCGAGAGTCGCGGCGATCTCCTCGTACGACAGTCCCTCGATGTCGCACAGGACGACCGCGGCGCGGAACTCGGGGGCGAGGGTGTCGAGGGCCTGCTGGACGTCCGCGTCGAAATGCGCGTCGTTGAAGACCTGCTGCGGCGAGGGCTCCTTGCTGGGCAGCCGCTCGGCCGCGTCCTCGCCGAGCGCGTCGAAACGGATGCGCTGCTTGCGGCGGACCATGTCCAGGAACAGGTTCGTCGTGATGCGGTGCAGCCAGCCCTCGAAGGTGCCCGGCGTGTACGTCGACAGGGAGCGGAAGACACGGACGAAGACCTCCTGCGTGAGGTCCTCGGCGTCGTGCTGGTTGCCGGTCAGGCGGTAGGCGAGCCGGTAGACCCGGCCGCTGTGCGTGCTGACGATCTCCTCCCACGTGGGCGGAGTCCACGCCTGCCCGTCCGCGTCGGTGGTGAAGGTCGCGGTCTGGGCGAAGTCAGCGGCGTGGCTGTGGTCAGCAGTGTCGTTCACGGATGTCGGCCTGCCCGCCGATGTGAAGAAGCGCCGGAGCGCTCCTCCCCTATCCGCAGGCGCGGCCGCACCTCCCCTGTCAGCTCTGGTGGTGTCCAGTGGAGCCCCTACCATAGCCACCTCGCCCGTTAGGACCGGATAAGCGGTTTTACGAGAATTTGATCTGGGCTGATACGCCTCGTACTGCTGCGTCGGCACTTGCTCGGCGCCTCGATCCACTGCCTGCCCCCCGTCCCGAACCGCGCCACTCGCTTGCCCCTTTAAACGACCGGTCCCATCTGCGGGTTCCCGGGCCCAACGGATACAGTCACGCCCAGGCATTCACGGGGACAGGAGAGGGTCATTACCGGCAACCGGCAGACGAGCTGGGCGTTCGCCGACGCCTATGTCGCCGAGGACGACGCGCTGCGCTGGGCCCGCGACCGGGCCCGTGAGGCGGGTCTGCGCTCGGTGTCGCCCGGCACGGGCGCCGCGCTGCGGTTGCTGGCCGCCTCCGTCGACGCCAAGGCCGTCGCCGAGATCGGCACCGGCTGCGGTGTCTCCGGGATCCACCTCCTGCACGGTATGCGCCCCGACGGTGTTCTGACCACCGTGGATCCCGAACCGGAGCACCAGCAGTTCGCCCGCCAGGCCTTCCGCGCCTCCGGCTTCGCCAGCAACCGGGCCCGGTTCATCCCGGGCCGCGCCCTGGACGTGCTGCCCCGCCTCGCGGACGCCGGCTACGACCTGGTCTTCTGCGACGGCGACCGCCTGGAGGTCATGGACTACCTCGCTGAATCGTTGCGGCTGCTGCGCACCGGCGGGCTCGTCGTCTTCGAGGGCGCCTTCGCGAACGGCCGGACGGTGGACTCCGGTCCCCAGCCCACCGAGGTGCTGCGGCTGCGGGAACTGCTGCGCGCGGTGCGCGAGAGCCAGGAGCTGCTGCCGTCCCTGCTGCCGGTGGGCGACGGGCTGCTGTGCGCGGTGAAGCGGTAGCCGGACCGCACGTTACCCGAGCGGAAGCCGGGGCAGACGAGAGTCAGGGGTGGAGAAAACAGCCGCCCCGGCACCTCAGGTGATGCCGGGGCAGCTGAAAGGGTATGGTCGCTTGCGCGTCAGCCGACGACCTTCTTGAGGGCGTCGCCCAGGGCGTCGGCCTCGTCCGGGGTCAGCTCGACGACGAGCCGACCGCCGCCTTCGAGCGGAACGCGCATGACGATGCCCCGCCCCTCCTTGGTCACCTCGAGCGGGCCGTCACCCGTCCGCGGCTTCATGGCCGCCATGCTCGTTCCCCTTCCTGAAACCCAGCTCATCGTCAAGGCCGACGGACCCCTGAAGAGGGCACAGTGCGGTCCTTGAGGCAGGACACGCGACACCGGCATCGAACACATTGCTTCCAGGCCATTATCCCGCATCTCAGGACCCGATGACCAACATCAGTCGGCATCGCTTGGGCAACGCACGCGAGCAAAACCACTCAATTCGGCGATGTGACTGCGATACTCCGCCCCCGCACGCACATCCGCCGAACGGAAACCGCCGAGAATTCTTTGACGCAGGTCACACGTCCGGTCCGGTCGGCCGTCGGTGATCTCGGTCATGCTGTCTCTCAGACCCGGGACGTACCGGCCGGTACGTCCCCGAGCAGCGACGCGGAGGGGATACTCCATGGCCGACACCGTGCTCTACGAGGTGAGCGACGGACTCGCGACGATCACGCTGAACCGCCCGGAGGCGATGAACGCGCTGAACGTGGCGGCGAAGGCCGCCCTGCGGGACGCGGTCCGGTCCGCGGCGGACGACTCCGCCGTACGGGCGGTGCTGCTGACGGCCGCCGGTGACCGGGCGTTCTGCGTCGGGCAGGACCTCAAGGAGCACATCGGCCTGCTCGCCGAGGACCGGGAGACCGGTTCGGGGCAGACCATGAGCACGGTGCGGGAGCACTACAACCCGATCGTGCGGGCGCTGGCCGAGGCCGCGAAGCCGGTCGTCGCCGCCGTGAACGGCGTGGCGGCCGGGGCGGGCTTCGGCTTCGCGCTCGCGGCGGACTACCGGATCGTGGCGGACACGGCCGCGTTCAACACCTCGTTCGCCGGGGTGGCGCTGACCGCCGACTCGGGTGTCTCGTGGACGCTGCCGCGGGTGATCGGCCCCGGTCGGGCGGCTGACCTGCTGCTCTTCCCCAGGAGCATCAGCGCGCAGGAGGCGTACGAGCTCGGCATCGCCAACCGGCTGGTGCCGGCCGGTGAGCTGCGCGCGGAGGCCGGGAAGGTGGCGCGGGCCCTGGCCGAGGGGCCGACGGTGGCGTACGCGGCGCTGAAGGAGTCGATGGCCTACGGCCTGACGCACTCCCTGGAGGAGACGCTGGAGAAGGAGGACGAGCTCCAGACCCGGGCGGGCTCCTCCGAGGACCACGCGATCGCGGTGCAGGCCTTCGTCAACAAGGAGAAGCCCCGGTATCTGGGCCGCTGACCGGCCGCGGCGGCGTCACGTGCGGCGCGCGACGCAGGCCTGGAGGTGGTCGTCGACCAGCCCGCAGGCCTGCATCAGCGCGTACGCCGTCGTCGGGCCGACGAAGCGCAGGCCCCGCTTCTTCAGTGCCTTGGACAGGGCCGTCGACTCGGGGGTGACGGCCGGGACGTCGGAGAGCGCCTTCGGGACCGGGCGGGTGCCCGGCTCGGGGGCGTGCGACCAGATCAGCTCGTCCAGTTCGCCCGGGGCCCACTCGGCCAGCACGCGCGCGTTGGCGAGGGTCGCGTCGATCTTGGCGCGGTTGCGGATGATGCCGGCGTCGGCCAGGAGGCGCTCGCAGTCCTCGTCGGTGAAGGCCGCCACCGAGGCGATCTTGAAGTCGGCGAAGGCGGCGCGGAAGCCGGGGCGGCGGCGCAGGATCGTGATCCAGGACAGGCCGGACTGGAAGGCCTCCAGGCTGAGGCGCTCGTAGAGCGCGTCGTCGCCGTGGACCGGGCGGCCCCACTCCTCGTCGTGGTACGTCACGTACTCGGGGGCGGACAGGGCCCAGGGGCAGCGCAGCGCGCCGTCCGGGCCGGCGAGGGCGGCACCGTCGCTCATGGCCGGTCCTCGTGGCGGGGAGCCGGCTTGTCCATGGACACGTGGTTCTCCCCGGAGGTGTGGTTGTCCCTGGACGCCGGCCCGTGGGCGGCGGCTGTTCTGGCGCCCGCCAGGGCCGACTCCAGGTCGGCGATGCGGGCGTCGCGCTCGGCGAGCTCGGCCCCGAGACGGCTGAGGGCGTCGTCGACGTCCGCCATGCGGTAGCCGCGGGCGGCGAGCGGGAAGCGGAGTCCCTCCACGTCGGCACGGTCGACCGGGCGGTCCGGGGGCAGCGGGTCACGCAGCCGCTCGGGGGCGGCCTCGGGCAGCGGGCCGTTCTCGCCGCCGCCCACCACGGCGAGGGTCACCGCGGCGACCACGACGGCTAGCGCGACGACCAGGAACAGGAACATAACCATCGCGGAGCCCCCACGGTCGGATCTGTCGGTGTCTTCGGACACCGATGGTGTCAGGCTCCGATCGTGCCATGCGAGTCCGACAGTTAGGGTCGCAGGCGGCGGAAGACGGGGACGTACCAGGAAGGGTCACAGCGGATGCTCAGGCTGGGCAGGCGGGAATTCGGGCCGCACGAGCCGGTGATCATGGCGATCGTGAACCGGACCCCGGACTCCTTCTACGACCGGGGCGCGACGTTCCGCGACGAGCCGGCCCTCGCGCGCGTGGAGCAGGCGGTCGCCGAGGGAGCCGCGATCATCGACATCGGCGGGGTGAAGGCCGGGCCGGGCGAGGAGGTCACGGCCGCGGAGGAGGCCCGGCGGACGGTCGGTTTCGTCGCGGAGGTGCGGCGGCGCTTCCCGGACGTGGTCATCAGCGTGGACACCTGGCGGGCCGAGGTCGGCGAGGCCGTGTGCGAGGCCGGGGCGGACCTGCTGAACGACGCGTGGGGCGGGGTGGATCCGGGGCTCGCCGAGGTCGCCGCGCGGTTCGGGGCGGGGTTGGTGTGCACGCACGCGGGTGGTGCGCAGCCGCGGACCCGGCCGCACCGGGTGGAGTACGACGACGTCATGGCCGACATCCTGGACGTGACGGTCGGGCTGGCGGAGCGGGCGCTGGAGCTGGGCGTGCGGCGGGAGTCGATCATGATCGACCCCGGGCATGACTTCGGGAAGAACACGCGGCACAGTCTGGAGGCGACCCGGCGGCTGGGGGAGATGGCCGCCACGGGGTGGCCGGTGCTGGTGTCGTTGTCCAACAAGGACTTCGTCGGGGAGACGCTGGACCGGCCGGTGAAGGAGCGGGTGATCGGTACGTTGGCGACCACGGCGGTGTCGGCGTGGCTGGGGGCGCAGGTGTACCGGGTGCACGAGGTCGCGGAGACGCGGCAGGTGCTGGAGATGGTGGGGGCGATTGCGGGACACCGGGCTCCCGCCGTTGCGCGGCGCGGGCTGGCCTAGCCGAGGTACCAGGGGGCTCCGCCCCCTGGTCCCCCGCAGGCTCGCCGCTACCGGCCCGCTTCCTTCGACACCAGGGCCACCGCCTCGTCCACGTCGTCCGTGACGTGGAACAGCAGGAGGTCCTTCTCCGCGGCCTTGCCCTGGGCGATGACCGTGTGGCGCAGCCAGTCGACCAGGCCGCCCCAGTACTCGCTGCCGAACAGGACGATGGGGAAGCGGGTGACCTTCTGGGTCTGGACGAGGGTGAGGGCCTCGAAGAGTTCGTCGAGGGTGCCGAGGCCGCCGGGCAGGACCACGAAGCCCTGGGCGTACTTGACGAACATCATCTTCCGCACGAAGAAGTAGCGGAAGTTCAGGCCGATGTCGACGTACGGGTTCAGGCCCTGCTCGAACGGCAGCTCGATACCGAGGCCGACCGAGATGCCCTTGGCCTCCAGGGCACCCTTGTTGGCCGCCTCCATCGCGCCCGGGCCGCCGCCCGTGATGACCGCGAAGCCCGCGTCCACCAGGCCCCGGCCCAGCCGGACACCCGCCTCGTACTCGGGCGAGTCCGCCGGAGTCCGGGCCGAGCCGAACACGCTGATCGCGGGCGGGAGTTCGGCGAGCGCACCGAAGCCCTCGATGAACTCCGACTGGATGCGCAGCACCCGCCAGGGGTCGGTGTGCACCCAGTCGGACGGGGCGCGCTCGTCCAGCAGCCGCTGGTCGGTGGTGCTGGCCTGCACCTGCCCCCGCCGCCGGAGGACCGGACCCAGGCGCTGTTCGTCCGGCGGCTGCTTCTTCCCCTCGGGGTTGCCGGTCGCCATGTGCGCTCCCTCCGTCGTGCCGGTCGTTCCGCCTCAGCGTAGATCTACGCGGGTTACGAACGAGGGACGTGAGCATGTCCGCGATCGAGCGCCGTAAACACGAGGGCGTTCCGGCGGCTCAGGCCGTCAGCCAGGTCCGCAGGCGCTCCTCGCCCGCGAGGATCTTCGCGGTCTCCACGCGCTCGTCCCGCTTGTGCGCCAGGTGGGGGTTGCCCGGACCGTAGTTGACCGCGGGGACGCCCAGGGCCGAGAAGCGGGACACGTCCGTCCAGCCGTACTTCGGCATCGGGGTGCCGCCCACCGCCGCGATGAACGCCTTCGCCGCCGGGTGGGACAGGCCCGGCATCGCGGCCGAGCTGTGGTCGACGACCTCGAACTCGTCCACGCCGCAGTCCGCGAAGACCTCCCGGACGTGGGCCACGGCCTCCTCGGGCGTGCGGTCGGGCGCGTAGCGGAAGTTGACGGTGACGACGCACTCGTCGGGGATCACGTTGCCGGCCACTCCCCCGGTGACGCCCACCGCGTTCAGGCCCTCGCGGTACTCCAGGCCGTCGATCACCGGCCGGCGGGGCTCGTAGGAGGCCAGCCGGGCGAGGATCGGGGCGGCCGCGTGGATCGCGTTGGAGCCCATCCAGCCGCGCGCCGAGTGGGCCCGCTCGCCCCTGGTCTTCAGCAGCACCCGCAGCGTGCCCTGGCAGCCGCCCTCGACCTGGCCGTCGGAGGGCTCCAGGAGGACCGCGAAGTCGCCCTGGAGCCACTCGGGGTGCGCCTCGGAGACGTGCTTGAGGCCGTTCAGCTCCGCGGCGACCTCCTCGTTGTCGTAGAAGACGAAGGTCAGGTCGCGGTTGGGGGCCGGGACCGTGGCCGCGATGCGCAGCTGTACCGCGACGCCCGACTTCATGTCGCACGTGCCGCAGCCCCACAGGACGCCGTCCTCGTCGAGCCGGGAGGGGACGTTGTCCGCGATCGGGACGGTGTCGATGTGACCGGCCAGGATCACCCGCTCCGGGCGGCCCAGGTTCGTCCGGGCCACGACGTTGTTGCCGAACCGCTCGACCGTCAGGTGGGGCAGCGCGCGCAGCGCGGTCTCGATCGCGTCCGCGAGCGGCTTCTCGGTGCCGCTCTCGGAACGGAAGTCGACGAGCCGGGCGGTGAGCTCCGCGGCGTCCAGCGTGAGGTCAAGGGAGGTGTCGGCCATGCCGTCGACCCTAACGCGCCAGGCCCGGCCCCACTGTCCACACCTGGCACAAGGCACTCCGTACTCTCCAGTACCTTGTACGGCGTGCCAGAGCCGTCCTCTCCCAAGCGTCGCGGCCGCCTCTTCCGATGCGGGTCCGCGTTCGTGGTCCTGCTCGCGATCGCCGGTTACCTCGTGGTGCAGTACGTCACGGGGGGCGCGGGCGAACCGGGCTGCAAAGTCGTCTCCGGCAAGGGCGACGGGGCGTCGTACGAGTTCACCCCCGAGCAGGCGGTCAACGCGGCGACGATCGCCGCCGTGGGCGACGGACGAGGCCTGCCGGAGCGGGCCGTGACCATCGCGCTGGCGACCGCTCTCCAGGAGTCGGGCCTGCGCAACATCAAGCACGGCGACCGGGACTCGCTCGGCCTGTTCCAGCAGCGGCCCTCGCAGGGCTGGGGCACGCCGAAGGAGATCCTGGACCCGACGTACTCGGCCGGCGAGTTCTACGACCACCTGGTCAAGGTGCCCGGCTACACGCGGCTGCCCCTCACCGACGCCGCGCAGCGCGTGCAGCGCAGCGGCTTCCCGCAGGCCTACGCCAAGCACGAGCCGGACGCGGCGCTGCTCGCCGCGGCTCTCACCGGGCATTCCGCGGCCACGCTGACCTGTGAGGGCCGCCCGGCCGCGACCCGGGCGGTGGGACCGGACGGGGTGCGTGCGGCGCTCGTGCGGGATTTCGGGCGCGATGTGCTGGAGCCGGCCGGTGCGGAGGTGGGCCGCTCGTCGGCGGCCTCGCCGACGCCGTCCCCGAGCGGTACGGGCGGGTCCGACGGGCGGACCATGACGCTGCCCGTGACCGCCGACACCAGTGCCGCCGGCGGGCAGAGCGTGAAGCAGCGCGGCTGGCAGCTCGCGCACTGGGCCGTGGCCAACGCCTCCGAGCTGCACATCGCACGCGTCGCGTACGCGGGGCGGGAGTGGGTCGCCGGCAACACCGCCAGCGAGTGGCGACGGGCCGGGGCGGAGGGCACCGCGGGTGCGGAGCGGGACGCGGACGCGGTCCGTGTCGTGACGATGGGCTAGACAAGGGTGCGGGGCTTCACCCGTGGGGGCTACCCCGACGGCGCGGCGGCGACGGTGTGCGCAGTTTTTCGTGACCTCACCCGGAAACCGTGAGATCCCATGGGAACAAAGGGCTGGAAGGATTCGGCGGGCTTTCCGGTGGGAGCGTCTTTGCCCGTTTTTATCCGCAGCAGATAATGCGACACATTGCCAACTCTTTACGTTGCGGCGCCGCAACCTTCGCGGGCTTCGAGCGGTAGTCACTGCGTCCGAGCCGGGGAGATCAACCGCCAGTCGATCAACTCCCGGCCCCGGCCGACATTTCACAAGCTCACCGTTCTCTCCCGTCGAAGGAGCACCATGTCCCTCCCCCTGACCCGCCGGATCGCCCGTGCCGCGTTGATCGTCGCTGCGGGAGCGGCTGCCGGGGTCGGTGCGGCCGGCTCCGCCAGCGCGGCTCCCGAGCTGCCGGCCACCCCGAACCTCGGCGGTCTGACCGCCCTGGACGGGGCGAACGTCGGCAACACCGTCGACGGCGCGGCGCAGAACGTCACCCAGGCCGCGGGTGACACCGGCGGCAAGACCGTCAAGAAGGCGGTGCCGGCCGCGGGCAAGACCGGCGGCAAGGCGGTCAAGAAGACCCTTCCGGTCGCGCAGAAGGCCGCCGGTGACGCGGCGGGCTCGGCCGGGCAGCTCGTCGGTGACGCGGCTGGTTCGGCGCAGGGCGGTCTGCCGACGGACTCCCTGGCGAAGGGCGGGGTGCCGTCGACCGGCTCGCTGCCGGTCAAGAGCCTGCCGGTCGGCTGACGCCGGTCTTAAGCGGCCGAGGGGTCCAGGGAGCTTCCCTGGACCCCTCGGCCGTGTCGTTCCGCTGGAGCGTCTTTTCCCGTGGCCAGGAAGCCGTTACAGGCGCCGTACAGCCGCCGCTACCCGCTCGTCCGTCGCCGTCAGGG
Organism: Streptomyces africanus; assembly: GCF_002150735.1. GTDB lineage: Bacteria > Actinomycetota > Actinomycetes > Streptomycetales > Streptomycetaceae > Streptomyces > Streptomyces africanus. The sequence goes on along the minus strand of NZ_MUKA01000325.1, from coordinate 2,756 downwards.
CCACTCGGACGAACTGGGCGCCTGCCGGGCCGTAGAAGTCGCCCGGGGCCACCAGAATGCCTCGTTCGGCCAGGTGGGACACCGTGTCCCAGCAGGATTCGCCCCGCGTGGCCCACAGGTAGAGGCTGGCCTCGCTGTGGTCGATGCGGAAGCCGTGGGCGAGGAGGGCCTCGCGCAGGAGGGTGCGGCGGGCGGCGTAGCGCTCACGCTGGACGCGGACGTGTTCGTCGTCGCCGAGGGCCGCGATCACCGCTGCCTGGGTCGGTGCCGGCGTCATCATGCCGCCGTGCTTGCGGATCTCCAGCAGGGGCGACAGGACCGCCGGGTCGCCGGCCAGGAACGCCGCCCGGTAGCCGGCCAGGTTCGAGCGCTTGGAGAGGCTGTGGACGGCGACGATGCCCTCGTACGAGCCGCCGTTGACGTCCGGGTGCAGCACCGAGACCGGGTCGGCCTCCCAGCCCAGCTCCAGGTAGCACTCGTCGGAGAAGAGCAGGATGCCGTGCTCGCGAGCCCAGGCCACGATCCGGGTGAGCTCCTCCTTCGGCAGGACCCTGCCCGTCGGGTTGGACGGGGAGTTCAGCCAGAGGAGCTTCAGCCCCTCGGGGTCCAGCTCCGTCGGGTCGTCGTAGACCTCGTACGCGGCGCGGGCCAGGCGGGCGCCCACCTCGTACGTCGGGTAGGCCAGGCGCGGGTAGGCCACCCGGTCGCCGGGGCCGAGGCCCAGCTGGGTCGGGAGCCAGGCGACGAGCTCCTTGGAGCCGACGACCGGCAGGACGTGGCGGTGGGTGACGTCCCGCGCGCCGAGGCGGCGCTCGACCCAGCCGGTGATCGCGTCGCGCAGCTCGGGCGTGCCCCAGACGGTCGGGTAGCCCGGGGAGTCGGCCGCGGCGACCAGCGCCTTCTGGACCAGCTCGGGGACCGGGTCGACCGGGGTGCCGACCGACAGGTCCACGATGCCGTCCGGATGGGCGGCGGCCGTGGCCTTGTACGGCGTCAGCTTGTCCCAGGGGAAAGTGGGGAGACGGTCGGAGACTGCGGACACGGTTTCTGGCTCACTTTCTGGTACGTACGAGCCGTCGCACGGCAAACGCCTCGGCCCCGTACGGCGACCAGGGCGTGGTCGGGCCGTACGGGACCGAGGCGGCACGGATGTGCCGGCCGCTTGCGGTGACTAGGCCTGCGGCGGCAGCGCGGCGATGAAGGGGTGGTCGCGCTCGATCAGCCCCAGCTTGCTGGCACCGCCGGGCGAGCCGAGCTCGTCGAAGAACTCGACGTTCGCCTTGTAGTAGTCCTTCCACTCCTCCGGAGTGTCGTCCTCGTAGAAGATCGCCTCGACCGGGCAGACCGGCTCACAGGCACCACAGTCGACGCATTCGTCCGGGTGGATGTACAAGGACCTGGAGCCCTCGTAGATGCAGTCGACCGGGCACTCCTCGATGCACGCCTTGTCCTTGACGTCGACACAAGGCTGCGCGATGACGTAGGTCACGCTGTCGTTCCTCCTCGATAGGGCGCTGGCGGGCCTCCTCAGGCTCCGCCGCCTGGCGCGCGGGAGCGCGGCGTCGTCGATGCCCGCCCCTAGTATCTCCGTTCTTGGGCATGATCCGAACAGGAGGGGTGAACTGACCTGTGGAAATCTCTGCCGCTGGGCGACTCGAGGTCCGTATCACCGCTGCTGACGTGGGAAAACGGGTCTCCGTGCGGAGCTTGATCGAACATGCGGCTCCGGGTGAGATGTTCACCGACACGGTCGGAGTTCTCACATCATGGGACAAAGGTGTGTTGCTGATCACACGCAAGAGTGGCGAGAGCGTCCGCATCGCGGAATCCGCGCTGGTCGCGGGCAAGCTCGTACCCGCCGCGCCGGCGCGTCGCCGCGGTCCGGCCGCCTCCTACGAGGAGCTGGCCCGGGTCGCCGCGCGGGCCTGGCGGCCCGTGGAGAGCGAGCGGCTCGGGGACTGGGAGCTGCGGGCCGCGTCCGGATTCACGCGCCGGGCGAATTCCGTGCTGCCGCTCGGTGACCCGGGCGTGTCCCTGGATGAGGCTCTCGGCGCCGTGCGGCGGTGGTACGGCGAGCGCGGCCTGCCCGCCTACGTCCAGACCGCGACCGGTGCCGAGGGGACGCAGGAGCTGCTGTGCGCGGAGCTGGAGCAGCGGGGCTGGGCGCGGGAGGTGACGGCCGAACTGTGGGTCGGCCCGCTGGCGCCGGTCGCCGACCTCGCCGAGCCGTCGGGGGTCGTGCTGTCCCGGGAGGCCGACGAGGCGTGGCTGGCCCGCTACCAGCGCAAGGGCGTGAGCGAGGTCGCGCTGCGGGTGCTGGGATCCGGGCCTTCGGTGTGGTTCGCGACCGTGCCCGGTGCGGCGGAAGCGGCTGCTCCGGCCGCCATCGGGCGGTGTGTCGTCGACGGGCGGTGGGCCGGGTTCGCCGCCGTCGAGGTCGA
>NZ_MUKA01000325.1:0-286 GCF_002150735.1 Streptomyces africanus | reverse complement strand
ACGCCTACCACCACTACCGGGAGCCGGATGACCGTGACTCCGGCCGATAGCCGATAGCCGACCGTCGTGAGAGGGCACGAGCCAGCCATGCGTCCCCCCTACCCCCCGTCCCCCGAGCGTTCCGCCGAGCTGCGGCGGCGGTTCGGCGAAGAGGCCCGGTCCGAGCGGCCCGACCTGTCGACGCTGTGCCTGCTGATGGGCGCGGCGGCGGACGGCGCCCTGGACGAGGCGGGCATGGACGCCGCGCAGGTCGAGCTGGACCGGCTGGCCGGACTGCTGCCGTACC
>NZ_MUKA01000324.1 GCF_002150735.1 Streptomyces africanus | reverse complement strand
GTCGTCCTGCGGCTGCCGTCGCCGCGCACACCGACGGCAGCCGCAGGACGACCTCGCCCGGGTGGACGGTGAGGACGGCGTGCATCAACAGGTAGTACAGGCCGTGCACCGCGTCCACGTCGTGCAGCAGCCGCCAGATCTGCGGCACCGTGCGCTGCGCGACCTGGAAGGTGACGCTCTCGTCGCCCCACATGCCACCGCGGTCCAGGCCCCACAGCCCGATCGCGAGCATCGCCGCCATGGGAACCACCACGGGAACCGCCCCCGCACCGAACCGGCCGCTCCCCCTCGACTGTCCGCTCATCACGGCCCGATTCTGTGACGATGTTCCGACTTTGGTGACACTTGGTGGTGTGTTACCACTTTCATGTCATTCGCCCGGCTTACGATCCGCCGTAATGAATGCCGCCGTAATGAATGCCGCACAGAACCCCGAGAGGCCGCTCCCCCAGGTCGCCGTCGTGGTCATCGGCTACGACGACGCCGCCCATGTGACGGACGCCGTGCGCTCGGCGCTCGCCCAGGGCCCTGCCGTGCGCGAGGTGGTGGCCGTGGACGACTGCTCGGCGGACGGCAGCGCCGAGCTGCTCGGCCGGCTCGCCGCGTCGGAGCCCCGGCTGAAGGTCATCCGCCGCCGGGCCAACAGCGGCGGCTGCGGCACCCCGCGCAACACCGGGCTCGACGCGGTGACGTCGCCGTACGTGATGTTCCTGGACAGCGACGATGTGCTGCCGCCCGGCGCGGTCGACGCGCTGCTCGGCGCGGCGGCGGGCGCGCACGCGGAGGTCGCGAGCGGCCTGTGCGTGCGCCGGGAACTGCCGTCGGGGCGCGACGTGCCCTGGCAGGCGCGCCTGTACACGCTGCACGCCGTCGTACCGCACCCGGCGCAGCGCCCGCTCCTGGTCCACGACACGCTCTGCGTCAACAAGCTCTACCGCACCGGTTTCCTGCGCGAGCACGGCATCCGCTTCCCCGAGGGCCGCTTCCCCTACGAGGACGTCGTCTTCACCGCGCGCGTGCTGGCCGCGGCCCCGCGTATCGCCCTGGTTCCGGACCGGGTGTACGTCTGGCACGTGCGCCGGTCCGCCGAGCGGCTGTCGATCTCGCTGGACCGGGCCGGCGTCGGGAACTGGCGGGCCCGTACGGAGGCGTGCCGGCAGGCGTACGAGGCCCTGCTGGGCGCCGGGCAGAAGGAACTCGCGCGGGTCGCGCGCGCCAAGTTCCTCGACCACGACCTGCGGATGTACGTGCGGGAACTGGGGTTGCGCGACGTCGCCTACCAGCGTGCGTGGTGGGAGCTCACGCGGGCGCATCTCGCGGAGTACGACGCGGACGACTGGGCCCGCAATCCGGCCGCTCCCGGCCGGCTGCTGGGGCGGGTCGTCCTGGCCTCCCCGGAGCCGCGCGACCTGCCCCGGCTGCGGGAGCTGGCGGCCCGCCCGGCCCGGCTGTACCCGCCGTACGCCCGGGCCGCGGACGGCACGCCCGTCTGGTCGGAGGACCTCCCGCAGGTCTCCCTGGAGCCCCTGCTCACCCGGCCCGTGCATGTGCTGCCCCTGGCCGTCGACGCGGAACTGCGGCCACGCGCGCGGGGCGCCCGGCTCCGGCTGCGCCTGCACGAGCTGTACGGCCGTGTGGCGCGGGCGGGCCCGGAGGCGGTGGAGGCGGAGTGGCGGCACCGGGACGACGGGGGCGAGGCGGTCCGCCGTACGGCCGCGCTGGTGCCGGCTGCCGGCGCCTGGTCGGCGGAGACGACCGTGGACCTTGCCGCGCTGGCCGCGCCCGGCGTGGGCACCTGGGACCTGCGCCTTCGGATCCGCTTCCGCGACGGCGTGAGCCGCGAGGTCACGGCGCACGCCCTTACGGGCGCCGGTCTGCTGCGCCGCAGCGCCGTCCCGAACGCCCGGCACGGCGTGGTACTCGTACAGCCGTACGCCACCCACTCGGGCGCGCTGGCGCTGCGCGTGGCACCCGGCGTACGCGGTGTGCTGTCCGTCGTACGCGGCAGGCTGCGCCGCCTGCTTCACTGAGAGCGCGACGGCGTATCGGTACGGAGTACCACCGACAGGGCACCGCCCTGGGCCAACTGACGAGGGGACGGCCGCACATGACCTGGTTGATCACCGGCGGCGCCGGCTACATCGGAGCGCACGTCGTACGGGCGATGACCGCGGCGGGCGAACAGGCGGTGGTGTACGACGACCTGTCCACCGGCATCGCCGAGCGCGTGCCCGCCGGGGTGCCGCTGGTGACGGGCTCGACGCTGGACGGCGAGCGGCTCGCGCGCGCCCTCGCGGAGCATTCGGTCACCGGCGTCGTCCACCTCGCGGCGAAGAAGCAGGTGGGCGAGTCGGTGGAGCGGCCGCTGCACTACTACCGGGAGAACGTCGAGGGCCTGCGGGTCCTGCTGGACGCCGTGACGGCGGCTCGGGTGCCGTCCTTCGTCTTCTCCTCCTCGGCGGCGGTGTACGGCATGCCGGACGTGGACCTGGTCACGGAGGAGACGCCCTGCGTGCCGATGTCACCGTACGGGGAGACGAAGCTGGCCGGTGAGTGGCTGGTCCGGGCGACGGGCCGGGCGACCGGGCTGTCGACCGCGTCCCTGCGCTACTTCAACGTGGCCGGCGCGGCGAGCCCGGAGCTCGCGGACACCGGCGTGTTCAACCTCGTCCCGATGGTCTTCGAGAAGCTCACGGAGGACGCCCCGCCGCGCGTCTTCGGCGACGACTACCCGACCCCGGACGGCACCTGCGTACGCGACTACATCCACGTCGTCGACCTGGCCGAGGCCCATGTCGCCGCGGCCCGGGTGCTGCGCTCCTCCCCCGGCCGCGACCTCACGCTCAACATCGGCCGGGGCGAGGGCGTCTCCGTCCGCGAGATGATCGACCGCATCAACGCGGTGACCGGCTACGACCGGCCGCCCACGGTCACGCCCCGGCGCCCGGGCGACCCGGCCCGCGTCGTCGCCTCGGCCGACCGCGCGGCCGCGGAGCTGGGCTGGAAGGCCCGGCACGACGTCCAGGACATGATCACCTCGGCGTGGGAGGGCTGGGTGCGCCTGCATCCGGAGGCGGCGCGGGACTGATCCGAGCCGTCCGGCAGGACTACAACGCCTTCAGCGCCCCGGCCGTGGCCCGGGCCAGCGACCCCAGGTACCCCTTGGGCAGCTTCGGGCTGCGGATCACCACCGAGCGCCAGTAGAGCGGGCCGGAGATCAGATCGAGCGCCAGGTCGTGGTCGAGGCCCCGGCGGACTTCGCCCCGGGCCTCGGCCGCCGTGACGATGCCGGTCGCGACCCCGTCCTGGCCCTCGCGCAGGGCTTTCTGGAGGGCCTCGGCGATCTCGGGATTGCGGGCCGCCTCTGCCTGGAGGTCGGGGATGACCTGCGAGGCGACGGGGTGGCGCAGGGCCCGGGACGTCACCTCGTACAGCAGCCGCAGGTCGCCCTCCAGGGAGCCGGTGTCCGGCACGGGCAGGCCCTGCACGGCGAGTGCCGAGACGATGTCGAGGACCAGGTGCAGCTTGGAGCGCCAGCGGCGGTACACCGCCGTCTTCCCGACGCCCGCCCGGCGTGCGATCCCCTCGATGGACATCCGCGCGTAGCCGACGGCCGCGAGCTCCTCGAAGACGGCCGCCCGGATGGCTTCCGTCACGTCCTCCCGCAGTACGGCGGCCCCCGCGGGGGCCCGGCGGCGCGGGGGCTGCTGGGGCTCGTCGGGCTTCGTCGTCATGCCGACAGCATAGGGCGTCACGACGAAACGGTTGCGTTCCGACGTTGCGTTCCGACGTACGGACGACATACGCTCTCGTTGCGACGATACGGTCCCGTCCCGACGTAAGAAGTGGTGAAGAGTCCGGTAAGAACCGCCCCGTCCCCTCACCCTTCACGGCCCCATAGGTCCCACACCCCCCGAACGAAAGCAGCGGATGTGAGCCAGGTCCTCCACACACCGCCCCAAGCACCGGCCCCGGCCGACGACGACCTCGCGGCCCTCGCCGCCCGCCACGGCCTCTCCGTCAGCGGCGCCCGTCCCGCCCTGCCCGAGTACGTCCGCCAGTTGTGGGCCCGCCGGCACTTCATCACCGCGTTCGCCACCGCCAAGCTCACCGCCCAGTACAGCCAGGCGAAGCTCGGCCAGGTCTGGCAGGTGATGACCCCGCTGCTGAACGCGGCGGTCTACTACTTCATCTTCGGCGTGCTGCTCGGCACCAAGCACGGCGTGCCGGACTACATCCCGTTCCTGGTCACGGGCGTGTTCATCTGGACGTTCACGCAGAGCTCGATCATGGCGGGCACCCGCGCCATCTCCGGCAACCTCGGCCTGGTGCGCGCCCTGCACTTCCCGCGCGCCGCGCTGCCCCTGTCGTTCTGCCTCCAGCAGCTCCAGCAGCTGCTGTTCTCCATGGGCGCCCTGGTCGTCATCCTGCTCTGCTTCGGCGTGCCGGTCGGCGTGTCCTGGCTGCTGGCGGTGCCGGCACTGTTCCTGCAGTTCACGTTCAACGCGGGCGTCTCCATGATCATGGCCCGGATGGGTGCCAAGACCCCGGACATCGCCCAGCTGATGCCGTTCGTGCTGCGCACCTGGATGTACGTCTCGGGCGTCATGTGGAGCATCGACAAGCTGGCGCAGAAGGACAGCCTCCCGCACGTGGTGACGCTCGCGCTGGCGGCCAACCCGGCCGCCGTCTACATCGACCTGATGCGCTTCGCCCTGATCGACAGCTTCCACGCGAGCCAGCTCCCGGCGCATGTGTGGGCGCTCGCCGCCGGCTGGGCGCTGGTCGCCGGTGTCGGCGGATTCATCTACTTCTGGAAGGCTGAGGAGACGTACGGCCGTGGCTGACCTCACCAACGACAGGATCCCCACCGTCGTCGCCGACGGCGTCGACATCGTCTACCGCGTCAACGGCACCGGCGCCGGACGCGGCTCCGCGACCGCCGCCCTCAACCGCATCGTGCGCCGCAAGCAGACGGAGAAGGCGTCGGGCGTGCGCCGGGTGCACGCCGTGAAGAACGTGTCCTTCGTCGCCTACCGGGGTGAGGCCATCGGCCTGATCGGCACCAACGGCTCCGGCAAGTCGACCCTGCTGAAGGCCGTCGCCGGGCTCCTCCCCGTGGAGAACGGCCATATCTACACCGACGGCCAGCCCTCCCTGCTCGGCGTCAACGCGGCCCTGATGAACGACCTGACCGGCGAGCGCAACGTGCACCTCGGCGGCCTGGCCATGGGCATGTCCCGCGAGCAGGTCAGGGACCGCTACCAGGAGATCGTCGACTTCTCGGGCATCAACGACAAGGGCGACTTCATCACGCTGCCGATGCGCACGTACTCCTCCGGCATGGCAGCGCGGCTGCGGTTCTCCATCGCCGCCGCCAAGGACCACGACGTCCTGCTGATCGACGAGGCGCTGGCCACCGGCGACCGCTCCTTCCAGAAGCGCTCCGAGGACCGCATCCGCGAGCTGCGCAAGCACGCCGGCACGGTGTTCCTGGTCAGCCACAACAACAAGTCGATCCGCGACACCTGCGACCGCGTCCTGTGGCTGGAGCGCGGGGAACTGCGCATGGACGGGCCGACGGAGGACGTCCTGAAGGAGTACGAGGCCTTCACCGGCGACAAGTCTCCCCAGGCCAAGCCGAAGCCCAAGGCGCCCGTTCCCTCGTGAGGCGCACCCCGGCCGGTCCTTTTGCCGCATTGATGACACCATGACCGCATAAGGCCCGCCTGGTGCGCCGAGAGGGAGGAGCCCCGTGATGCCCGAGCTCAGCGTCATCGTCCACGGGCCGAACGTTCAGGACCATCTGACGGAACTCCTCGACTCCCTCGCCGCCCATCCGCTGCCGGACGCCGAGCTGATCGTGGCCGCGGTCGGCGACTGGGCCCGGGAGACGGCCGAACGGCACGCCCCGGATGTGCAGGTCGTCCCGCTGGCGGAGGGCACGGGCGACGCCGCGGCCCGGGCGGCGGGCGCGGCGCGGGCCTCCGGGCGCTGGCTGCACTTCGTCCACGCCAAGGACGGCCTGCCCGCCGGCGCCCCGCGCACGGTCGCCGAGCGGGTGGCCGAGCTGCCCGGCGAGGTCGACGTCCTCCTGCTCGACCACGCCCGCAGCACCTGGCACACGTCCGGCATGCCCTCCCCGGACGGCCCGCTCCTCGCCCGGGCGGGCCGTGCCGACGTCGCCCTCGACGACTGCGCGCCGCTGCTGCGCCTGACCCCGCTGCTCGGCACCCGCGTGCTGCGCGCGGACTTCTGGCGGGCGCACGAGCAGCAGCTCACCACCGACGACGAGCCGTACGCCGCCCTGGCCGCCCTGCTGCTCGCCGGCCGTGTCGCCTGCCTGCCGCACGTCGCCTACGAGGACCGCAGGCTGCGCCCCGCGAGCCTGCCCCCGGTCACCCCCGAGCAGCACTACGGCCTCGTCGAGCGCTACGAGTCGCTCCTCGACCTCACCCGGGAGCGCCGCGCCGCCCACGCCGCGCTCTACGACGTCATGGTCCGCGACTGCCTGCGCACCTTCGCGCGCGGCGGCATGCCGGAGGAGATCGCGCGGGAGTTCTTCCACCGGGCGTCCCTGGCCGCCCTGCGCCGCCGCCCCGAGGGCTACCGGCGCCCGGCCGGACTCGAGGGCGTCCGCCGCTCCCTGCTCGAAGAGGGCGCCTACGGCAGGTACCGGGCCTTCCAGACCGTCAACCGCACCCGCCGCACCGCCAAGTCGGCCGTACGGGCCCGCAGGCGGCAGGCCGGCGCCAAGCTCCGCGACCACCAGTACCGCAGGGCGCTCGGCCGCCCGGTCGACCCCCACCTGGCGGTGTTCGCGGCCTACTGGAACCGCGGCGTCGCCTGCAACCCCGCCGCGATCGCCGCGAAACTCGCCGAACTGGCCCCGCAGATCCACCCGGTGTGGGTGGTGACCGAGGAGAACGCGGCCCTGCTGCCGCCCGGCACCGACCACGTCGTGCCCGGCACCCGCCGCTACTGGGAGGTGCTGGCGACCGCCAAGTACCTCGTCAACAACGTCAACTTCCCCAACGCGGTGGTCAAACGCCCCGACGCGATCCACGTCCAGACCCACCACGGCACGCCGCTGAAGCGCATGGGCATCGACCAGATGGCGTACCCGGCGGCCGCGCAGGGCCTGGACTTCCAGGCCCTGCTGGAGCGCATCGACAAGTGGGACTACAGCGTCTCCGCCAACAGCCACACCACGCGCATGTGGGAGCGCGCGTACCCGTCGCACTACGTCTCCCTCGACCACGGCTATCCGCGCAACGACGTCTACTACACGGCCGGCGCCGAGGACATCCGCAGGGTCCGCGACAGGCTCGGCATCGCGCCGGGCCGCCGGGCCGTCCTCTACGCGCCCACCCACCGCGACTACGAGGCCGGCTGGACCCCGCGCCTGGACCTCGCCGCCCTCGCCGACCGCCTCGGCGAGGACACGGTCCTGCTCGTCCGCGGCCACTACTTCTACGGCGGCGCGGCCTCCCCGCTCACCAACCTGCGCCGCACGGGCCGGATCATCGACGTCTCCTCCTACGACCCGGTGGAGGAGCTGTGCCTGGCGGCGGACGCCCTGGTCACGGACTACTCCTCGATCATGTTCGACTACGCCAACCTCGACCGCCCGATCGTGATCCACGCCGACGACTGGGAGACGTACCGCACCACCCGCGGTGTCTACTTCGACCTGATGGCCGAGGCCCCGGGCCCCGTCGCCCGCACCCAGGAGGAGCTGACGGAGATCCTCGCGGGCGATGCCTGGCGCGACGAGGGCGCGGCGAAGACCCGGGCCGTCTTCCGGCGCCGGTTCTGCGAGTACGACGACGGGCGCGCCGCCGAACGCGTCGTCCGGCGGGTCTTCCTCGGCCAGGACGAACGGTCCCTGCCGCCGGTGCTGCCCATCGAGGAACGCACCCCGGCCCCGACCCCGCAGGAGGCGACCGCATGAGCACCCCCGACGTCACCGTGACGGTCATCGTCTACAACGACGCCGAACGCCTCACCCGCGCGGTCGACTCGGTCCGCCGGCAGACCCACGCGAACGTGGAGATCGTCATCAGCGACGACCACTCGACGGACGGGACGCCCGAGGTCGCACGGCGTCTGGCCGCCGAGGACCCCCGCGTCCGCCACCTCCGCCTGGAACGCAACAGCGGCGGATGCAGCGCTCCGCGCAACCGCGCCCTGGAGATCGCCCGGGCGCCGTACCTGATGTTCCTCGACAGCGACGACGAACTCCCCGAGGACGCCGTCGCGCTGCTGCTCGCCGCGCACCGCGAACGCGAGATCGACTTCGCGATGGGCGCGGTGCAGCGGATCCGGGTCGACAGCGGCCGCCGCTCGACGTGGATGCCGCACCTGGTCGCCGAGCGCCGCACCCTGGAGGGCATCGAGGCGGACCCGCGGCTGTTCTTCGAGCACCTCTCCACCAGCAAGATGTACGCCCGCGCCTTCCTCGACCGGCACGGCCTGCGCTTCCCCGAGGGCATCCACTACGAGGACCAGCTGTTCTCGGCGCAGGCGTACTGCCTGGCCAAGGCGTTCACGATCATTCCGGAGCCGGTCTACCGCTGGTACGTCGCCCCGTTCGCCGCCTCCGACACGGCCTCGATATCCAACCAGCGGCACAAGCTCGCCAACGTCCGCGACCGCGTCCACGTCCAGCACCTCATCGACGCGTTCCTGGCGGAGAGCGGGCACGAGTCGCTGCGGGAGGACAAGGACCACAAGTTCCTCAAGCACGACTTCCGGATGTACGCCGGTGACCTGCCCTACCGGGACGAGGAGTGGCTGTCCTCCTTCGCGGACATCGTCACGCCGTACCTGGACACGCTCACGCCGGGCGCGTTCGCCCGCCTCCCCCGCGCCGAGCGCGTGGTCCTCCAGCTGATCCGCGACCGCCGTCTGCCGGAGGCAAGGCTGGCGGCCCGGGGCCTGGGCCACGGCGTGGCCCCGAGGCAGGTCACGACGGACGGGGAGGGCCGCATGTACTGGGGCGACCGGATCCCCGCCTCCGCAGGGTCCCGCCGCGAACTGGACATCTCGGATCTGGAGCTGGAGACGCGCCCCTTCCCGAGCGCCCAGTTCCGCCACGAGATCACGGAGATCACCCGGGGCCCGGGCGCCTCGGTCGACCTCACCGTCCGCACCTACGACCCGGCCCTGCGCCTCCCGGTCGGCCCTCAACGCGCGACCCTCCTCATCGCCCCGGGCCGACGCCGGCTGCGCGTCCCGTTCCGTCTCTCGCCCGTCCGCCCCGGCCTCTTCGAGGGCCACGCCCACCTGGACCTGGCGGCGGTGCCGCTCCCCTTCCACGGCTTCGCCGGGGTCCGCCACCCCTTGCTCCGCCTGGAACACCAGGGCTTGAGCCACACGGGCCTGCTCCTGGCGCCCCTGACGTTCCCGGCCCTGACCACCCAGGTCCCCCACCACCGTCTGACCCTGGAACCGGAGGGGCACGGCCCGGGCCGCCTGCAGGTCCGCTGGGAACCACTGGGCCTGACGGCGGCCCTGATCCGCCCGCTGACCCGCCGGGTGGCACGGCCCCGGGTGAAGAGGGCGGCACGCCTGGTGGCGAGCGCGCTGAAGTAAGCCGGGCCACCAGAAGCCGGAACAGGCCGGGCCGAAAAAAATCCACGCGGATGTCGACGGGGATGTCGAGAACCCGCGTCCGGCTCCGTCCCCGGGGTGAACGCGACCACAATGGGTCGCACCAGGACCGAGGAGAACCACGATGGCCAAGTACCTGCTGCTGAAGCACTACCGCGGCGCCCCGGCTTCGGCCAACGACGTGCCGATGGACCAGTGGAGCCCGGAGGAGATCTCGGCCCACCTGCAGTACATGCGCGACTTCGCGGCCCGGCTCGAGGAGACCGGCGAGTTCGTCGACAGCCAGGCGCTCGCGCCCGAGGGAACGTGGGTCCGCTACGACGGTGAGGGGCGCCCGCCGGTCACCGACGGGCCGTTCGCCGAGACCAAGGACCTCATCGCCGGCTGGATGGTGATCGACGTCGACAGCTACGAGCGGGCCGTGGAGCTGGCCGGGGAACTGTCGGCCGCCCCCGGTGCGGGCGGGAAGCCCATCCACGAGTGGCTGGAACTGCGCCCGTTCTACGGCGTGCAGACCACCATCACGGAGTGACCACTCGGGTGACCCGGATGAACGAGGCCCTGCTCAGGAGCCTCACGCCGAGCGTGCTCACCGTTCTCGTCCGCCGCGGAGCCGACTTCGCGGCGGCCGAGGACGCCGTGCAGGACGCTCTGGTCGAGGCGCTCCGCATCTGGGCGTCCGATCCCCCGCGGGATGCCAAGGGCTGGCTGGTGACCGTGGCGTGGCGCAAGTTCCTCGACGCGACGCGCTCCGACACCGCCCGCCGACGGCGTGAGGACCGCGTCGAGGAGGAGCCGGCGCCCGGGCCGGCGTCCGCGGTGGACGACACGCTCCAGCTCTACTTCCTGTGCGCCCACCCGTCGCTGACCCCGGCATCGGCGGTCGCGCTCACGCTGCGCGCCGTCGGCGGGCTGACCACCCGCCAGATCGCCGAGGCCTACCTGGTGCCCGAGGCGACCATGGCGCAGCGCATCAGCCGCGCCAAGCGCACCGTCTCCGGCGTGCGCTTCGACCGGCCCGGCGACGTCGCCACCGTGCTGCGCGTCCTCTACCTCGTGTTCAACGAGGGCTACTCCGGCGACGTCGACCTCGCCGCCGAGGCCATCCGGCTCACCCGGCAGCTCGCCGCGTCCATCGACCACCCCGAGGTGGCCGGGCTGCTCGCCCTCATGCTGCTCCACCACGCCCGGCGCGCCGCCCGGACCGCGCCCGACGGCAGCCTGGTGCCGCTCGCCGAGCAGGACCGCGGCCGGTGGGACACCACGTTGATCGCCGAGGGCGTCGGGATCCTCCAGGCGGCCCTCGCCCGGGACCGGCTGGGCGAGTTCCAGGCCCAGGCCGCCATCGCGGCACTCCACGCCGACGCGCCCACCGCCGAGGAGACCGACTGGGTCCAGATCGTCGAGTGGTACGACGAGCTCGCGCGCCTGACCGACAGCCCGGTCGTCCGGCTCAACCGCGCGGTCGCCGTCG
>NZ_MUKA01000323.1 GCF_002150735.1 Streptomyces africanus | reverse complement strand
AGGGGGGACGGGAGGGCCGCGTCGCCGGCTTCCCGAGTGGTGGTGCTCGTAGTCGACTCGGACTGCTGCGTCATCGAGGAGGCTCCCATCGCTGAGCGTCGTCGCGGAGATCGTCGAAGGCCGATTTCAGTTGGATCAACGCGCGCTGCACGTGTGGCAGTTCCAACGGCGTGGGTGAGGTGAGGCATTCCGCGCGTTCCGGGTCGGAGCCGGCCAGCAGTGCGCCGGTCGAGAGCCGCACGCGCGGGGCTTCGAGCTCGTCGCCGAAGCGGTGGCCGCCGGGCGCGGGCATGCCGAGGCGGGCGGCGAGGAAGTCCTCCAGCTCCTGGGCGTCGCCGATGCCGTGCGCGCTCAGCGCGGGGCCCAGCGGAGCGAGGTCGACGTACAGATGGCGGCCGGCCTGCGGAGGCCGGGCGAGGGCGCCGGCCGCGACGACGGCGGCGTGCGCCTCGGCGGCCAGGCTCGCGTGCAGGCGCACGGTGGTGGCGACGCGCGCGGTGACGGGTTCCGGTTCCCCCAGCGCGTAGGCGGCCGCCGCGGCGACGGGGGCGGCGACCCGGGCGTCGAGCGCGGTGAGGACGTCGAGCACACGCGCCTGGAGGCCGTCGGCGTCCTCGCCGGCCGGGAAGCGGGCCACCGCGGCCGGCCAGCCGGGCGGGAGGAGGGCACCGGCCAGGTCGGTGACGACGGTGACCCGGTCGGGCAGCATCTCGGCCGGGCTGAGCAGCACGGTGTCGTGCGGGTCGTGCAGGGTGTCGCGCCAGGTCTCGTCGCTGACCAGGTGCAGGCCCTCCCCCTGGGCGGCCTCGACGGTCTCGTGCAGCAGCTCGGGAGGGGCGACGGTGGCCGTGGGGTCGTCGGCGACGGACAGCACGAGCAGGCGCGGGTCACCGCCCTCGGCGCGGACCCGGCGCACGGTCTCCAGCAGGGCGTACGGGTCGGGCACCCCGCCGCTCTCCGGCGGGACCGGCACGTGGAAGGCGGGGCGCCCCAGCAGGCGGGCGTACGGCGCCCACCAGGCGGCGCAGGGTCTCGGTACGAGGACGTCACCGCCGAGGGCGGCGGTCAGGGCGAGCAGCAGCGCGGGCGCGCCGGGCCCGGCGGCCACCCGGCCGGGGTCGCAGTGCAGGCCGCGCCGGTCCCAGTAGCCGCAGGCGGCCTCCCGCAGGGCCTCTCCCCCGCCGACCGGCTCGTGGTCGCCCCGGGACGCCGCGGCGGCGAGCACGGCGGACAGCTCCGGCAGCACGGGCAGCCCGTCCTCGGGCAGCGGGGGCCCGAACCGGACGGGGCCGTGGCCTTGCGGGTCCGTCCGCCGCATCCGTACCTCCGCAGTGCCTGCTGCCGTGTCCTGTCGACCTCGCCCGTGCCCTCGGCCACTGAGTACCCCTGGCGCGGTCGCCCCATGGGCGCCCGGCCGGGTTGTGACGGTCACAGCATGAGCGGGCCGGGCCGGGGAAGCGGGGGGCTCCCGGGGCGGTGGTGCGCGCCGGGGATCAGCGGTACAGCTCGCTCTCCCGGTTGCGCAGCCGGTGCGCGGCGGCACCGAACGCGCCCGCGATCAGCACCCCGCCCGCGACCAGGGCGGGCACGGAGTCGGAGAAGGCACCGCCGTCGCCGGCGCGCACTCCGCGCTGGACCACCGCTCCCCCGCACTCGGCGGAGTGGTGCCGCGGTTCGTCACCCGGTTCGTCACGCGGTTCGTCGGAACAGGGCTCGTGGGCGGGCTCGTGCGTCGGCTGGTGGGACGGCTCGTGCCGGCCACCGCCCTGGGCCACGGTGAACGTCGCGCTCCACGGCGCGCCCTCCCCGCCGGGAGCCGCCGGGCAGGTGCCGTCGACGGTCCACGCCGAGTCCTCGCCAAGGGCGTCGGGATCACCCTCGAAGTTCTCCGCGGGAGCGATGCGGGCCGTGCCCCGGTAGGCCGGTCCTGACACCTCGTCGTCGTTGCCGGTCACCTTGTTCAACGGGACCGTGCCCTCGTCGAAGGCCTGTGAGGTCGCGTCGATGCTGTCGGGCGGCGGCCCCCCGGTCGGATCGCAGCTGACCGAGACGGTGACCGTGCCGCCGGGCTCCACGGTGGCCGGACTGACCTCTGCGGCGGATTCGGCGGCGGGTTCGGCGGCCACGACCGGAGCGAACCCGACCAGGGCCGAGCCGGCCAGGACGGCGACGGAGAGTGCGTAGCGGGTGCGGCGCATGGCGGGGACTCCTTCGGGCGGCGGCGGAATGGCCCTCTGCCATCACAGCCCGCCCGCCGGAACGCCGCCCGCGCCCGGACCCCATTAGCGGGACAGCACCCTCCAACCGGGTGAATGGATACGTGGCGACCACCCCAGGGCGCTAGGCGACATCCCGCATGACCTGCTCCCGAACCCGGCCGCAGCACCGGCTGATGAGCCGGGACACATGCATCTGCGAGATCCCCAGCTCCTCCGCGATCCGGCTCTGCGTCATGTCCCCGAAGAACCGCATGTACAGAATCGCCCGCTCCCGCTCCGGCAGCGCCGCCAGCCGCGACTTCACCGCCTCACGGTCCACGACCGTGTCCAGCGCCGGATCGGGCGACCCGAGCGCGTCGCTCAGGGAGTACCCGTCCTCGCTGCCGGGCAGCTCCGCGTCCAGGGACAGGGCCGTGAAGCTCTCCAGGGCCTCCAGGCCGGTCTTGACGTCCTCCTCGCTCAGCTTCGCGTGCTCGGCGATCTCCGCCACGGTGGGCCGCCGGCCGGAGATGGTCTGGGACAGGTCCTGGGAGGCGAACCGGACGCGATTGCGCAGGTCCTGGACGCGACGAGGTACGTGCAGCGTCCACATGTGATCGCGGAAGTGCCGCTTGATCTCGCCGGTGATGGTGGGCACGGCGTAGCTCTCGAAGGCGTTGCCGAGCTCGGGGTCGTAGCGGTCGACGGCCTTGACCAGGCCGAGGGCCGCGACCTGGCGCAGGTCCTCGAAGCTCTCGCCGCGGCTGCGGAAGCGTCCGGCGAGCCGGTCGGCCATGGGCAGCCAGGCCTCGACGATCTCGTCGCGGAGCGCGTCGCGCTCGGGGCCGGCGGGCAGTGTGGCGAGCCTGCGGAAGGCGTCGGCGGTGTCGGGGGCGTCGTCGTGGGGGTGCTGCTTCGCGCTGGTGTGGATCGGCATGATGCGTCGCAATTCCCTTGCAGGTGCTCTGGGTTGGACGGTCACCGTGGGAGCGCATCGACTGGGTGCGGACCAGGAGCACCGGTGGCGGCGCGATTCGCCGCTCCCACGGACGTGCCTCCTGTCCGAAGCACTGAGGTGCGCCTGCCCCCGGCCCCCGCCCGCAAACCCGGAGAGGTTTTCCGCCGTCGCGCAGGGTGACTCGTACAGCTGGCTCTGTCCCCATACGTCCGGGAGGTCGTACATGAGCACCAAGGTCTCCGACCACGTCCTTGAGCGGCTGCGCGAGTGGGGGGTCGAGCAGGTCTTCGGCTATCCGGGCGACGGCATCAACGGCCTGCTCGCCGCATGGGGCCGGGCCGAGAACCAGCCCCGTTTCGTGCAGTCGCGGCACGAGGAGATGTCCGCGTTCGAGGCGGTCGGCTACGCCAAGTTCAGCGGCCGTCTCGGAGTGTGCACGGCCACGTCCGGGCCGGGCGCGATCCATCTCCTGAACGGCCTGTACGACGCCAAGCTGGACCATGTCCCGGTGCTGGCGATCGTCGGCCAGACGCACCGCACCGCGATGGGCGGCTCCTACCAGCAGGAAGTGGATCTGCACACGCTGTACAAGGACGTCGCCTCCGACTTCGTGGAGACGGTGACCGTGCCGGAGCAGCTGCCGAACGTGCTGGACCGGGCGATCCGCACCGCGTACGCGCGCCGCTGCCCGACCGCGATCATCATCCCCGGCGATGTCCAGGAGCTCGACTACTCGCCGCCGACGCACGAGTTCAAGATGGTGCCCTCCAGTCTGGACCGCAGCTCGTGGACGGCCGTGCCGTCCGACGACTCGGTGCGGCGGGCCGCCGAGATCCTCAACTCCGGCGACAAGGTGGCGATCCTGGTCGGCCAGGGCGCGGCCGGCGCGCGGGCCGAGGTGGAGTCGATCGCCGAGCTGCTCGGCGCCGGTGTCGCCAAGGCGCTGCTCGGCAAGGACGTCCTCAGCGACGAACTGCCGTACGTCACCGGCTCGATCGGCCTGCTGGGCACGCGTCCGTCGTATGAGCTGATGCGGGACTGCGACACGCTGCTGACCATCGGGTCGTCGTTCCCGTACACCCAGTTCATGCCGGAGTTCGGCAAGGCGCGGGGCGTGCAGATCGACATCGATCCGCACATGGTCGGGATGCGCTACCCGTACGAGGTGAACCTGGTCGGCGACGCGAAGGCCACGCTGGAGCGGCTGATCCCGCTGATCGAGGAGGGGCGCGGTCGCGAGTGGTACGACACGGTGTGCGCGAACGTGACGCGCTGGCGTGAGGTCATGGAGCGCCGGGCCGGCCTCGACGCCGACCCGATCAACCCGGAGTACGTGGCCCGCGCCCTGGACCCGCTGCTGCCGGACAACGCGATCGTCGCCTCCGACTCGGGTTCGACGGCGAACTGGTACGCGCGGCACCTGACCATGCGGCCGGGCATGCGGGGCTCTCTCTCCGGCACGCTGGCGACGATGGGCTGCGGGGTGCCGTACGTGATCGGCGCGAAGTTCGCGCACCCGGACCGGCCCGCGATCGCGCTGGTGGGCGACGGGGCGATGCAGATGAACGGGATGGCGGAGCTGATCACGGCGGCGAAGTACCGCCACCAGTGGGAGGACCCGCGGCTGGTGATCGCCGTGTGGAACAACCAGGATCTGAATCAGGTCACGTGGGAGATGCGGGCCATGGAGGGAGCGCCGCAGTTCCTGCCGTCGCAATCGATCCCGGACGTGCAGTACGCGGCGTTCGCGCGTTCCCTGGGGCTGACCGGCATCCGGGTGGAGAAGCCGGAGGACGTCGAGGCGGGCTGGCGTGCCGCGCTGGAGGCGGACGGTCCCGCGGTGGTGGAGTTCCTGACCGATCCGGCCGTCCCACCGATCCCGCCGCACGCCACCTGGGAGCAGATGGAGGCGACCGCCGCGTCGATCCTGAAGGGCGACTCGGACCGGGGATCGGTGGTCAAGCAGGGCTTCAAGGCGAAGATGCAGGAGTTCCTGCCGGGGCGCGAGAAGAAGTAGCGGTCGCCGCGGCCGGGGATACGCCGGCCGGTTCGCGCCGGTCGGCGTCGTCCTGTGGCAGCAGCAGTTCCTCGTAGCGGCCCAGCAGCAGCACCACTCCGAGCATGAGCACCGGAAGCAGCACAGCGAGCATCGCCATGGCGTGTCCTTCCCCAGAGATGAGTGGGGGGGTGTGATCCGGGTCTCCCGCAGTCGGTGGCGCAAACCCGTGCGGTGGGCACCGATCCGGGGTGGCGAACCCGTGTCGGCTCGCGGTGTCCGGGTACGCGGTGCGGACCCCCGACCGTCTGGAGGGAGACATGCAGCGAGGCAGCGACCGGCTGAGCGTCCATCGTGACGACGAGATGAAGCATGAACTCCAGGGGCTGCTCAGGTCCGGGCACCCCACCCGCAGTGAGGAGTGGCACGACCCGGAGCCGGCTGCCGAGGACGACCCCGAGGTCGCGCACGGGCCGGTGACACCGAGCCGTGCGCCGACGTCCCTGGAGTCGGTGCGCCTGGAGCTGGCCCGGATCCTGGGCCGCAGGGCGTTCCCCGCGAGCGCGCGCGACCTGACCCGCGAACTGCGCGGCCACCAGGCGCCCGACGCCCTCGTCGAGGCCCTGGAGCGGCTGCCGCGCCAGGAGCGCTACGGCAATGTCCAGGAGCTGGCCCAGGCTCTGGTCCGGGCCCGGGAGACGGGACCGGAGGAGTACGCGTAGGGACCGCGCCGGGGGCACCGCGGGCCCGCCCGCGGTGCCCCCGCCGGCCGGGGAACGGAGGGAGGGCCCTCAGTGATGGCCGAGTTGGTGAAGGACGTGATGACCCCGGGTGTGGTCGCCGTACGCCCGGACGCCTCGCTCGTCGAGGCGGCGCAGTTGATGCGCACCCAGAACATCGGCGACGTGGTGGTGGCCGACGGGCAGGACGTGATCGGCGTGCTCACGGACCGTGACATCACGGTCCGGGCGGTGGCCGACGGTGCCGACCCGATGACGGTGAGCGCACAGTCGGTGTGCACC
Organism: Streptomyces africanus; assembly: GCF_002150735.1. GTDB lineage: Bacteria > Actinomycetota > Actinomycetes > Streptomycetales > Streptomycetaceae > Streptomyces > Streptomyces africanus. Next base: position 9,583 of record NZ_MUKA01000323.1, on the reverse strand, counting down.
CCGGATCCGGTGACGGTGACGCCGGACGAGCGGGTGGCGACCGCGGCCGCGCTGATGCGCGAGCACGCGGTGCGCCGCCTGCCGGTGGTGGAGAACGGGCTGCCGGTCGGGATGGTGAGCCTCGGCGACCTGGCCGAGGCCGAGGACCCCGCCTCGGCGCTCGCCGACATCAGCCGCGCCGAGCCGGACACCCGGGGTGAGGCGTGAGCACCGACCAGGCGAAGGAGATCAGTTCCAGTGGAGTCACCGTGGACGTCGGTGACGCCACGACCCGCTATCTGCTGTACGGGCTGCTGCCCAGCTGGTTCGTGCCCGGGGTGGCCGACTGGGTGATGCACCGGCGGACCCGTATCGAGGAGACCGCGGGCACCAAGGAGTCGTTGATCCACTCGCTGATGATGGCCGAGGTCGGCCTCCCGATCGCGCTGACGCTGCGCTACGAGGTCAACCCGCTGCTGCTGAGCGTGCAGCTGGGCGGGGCCGCGGTGCACGAGGCGACGGCGCTGTGGGACGTCCGTACGGCCGTCGAGAGCGAGCGGGAGGTCAAGCCGGTCGAGCAGCACATCCACAGCTTTCTGGAGTCGCTGCCGTTCGCGGCGCTGGCCGCCCTGATGTGCCTGCACGCCGACCAGGTGAAGTCGCTGGTGCGCGGCGGCCGCGGGGATACCGACGCGTGGCGGCTGGTGCCGCGCCGGAGGCCGCTGTCGCGCGGCTATCTGGCGGGCATCGCCGCGGCGATCGGCACCTGCGTGCTGCTGCCGTACGGCGAGGAGTTGCTGCGGTGCGTGCGTACGGGCCGCAGGAACCGCAAGAACGACAGGAAAGCGAGGAGCGACGCGGCCCACTGGAGCGCCGCACGCTCCGGGAAAGGACGTTGAACATCATGCGTATCGCGTTTCTGGTGGCGCCCGAGGGCGTCGAGCAGGTCGAGCTGACCGATCCGTGGAAGGCCGCGAAGGACGCCGGGCACGAGCCCGTGCTGGTGTCGACGCAGGAGGGAGAGATCCAGGCGTTCAACCACCTCGACAAGGCGGACACCTTCCCCGTCGACGCGGTCGTGGGCGAGGCCGCGCCGGACTCGTTCGGTGCTCTGGTGCTGCCGGGCGGCGTGGCCAACCCGGACTTCCTGCGGATGGACGACAAGGCCGTGGCGTTCGTCCGGGACTTCTTCGAACACGGCCGTCCCGTGGCCGCGATCTGCCACGCGCCGTGGACGCTGGTCGAGGCGGACGTCGTACGCGGCCGGGTGCTGACCTCGTGGCCGAGCCTGCAGACCGACATCCGCAACGCGGGCGGCACCTGGGTCGACGAGCAGGTGAAGGTGTGTGACCACGGTGCCAACAAGCTGGTCACCAGCCGTAAGCCGGACGACCTGAAGGCGTTCTGCGAGACCTTCCTCGACGTCTTCGCCGAGGAGGCCGCCTGATGGCGTCTCCCGCCGACCGGAAGCAGGAACAGCGCGAGGCCTTCAAGGCGGACGATCCGGCCGGCGGTCCGCTCACCACCGACCAGGGAGTCGAGGTCGACCACACCGACGACTCCCTGGCGGCGGGCGAGCGCGGTCCGACCCTGATGGAGGACTTCCACTTCCGGGAGAAGCTCACCCGATTCGACCACGAGCGGATCCCGGAACGGGTGGTGCACGCGCGGGGCGCGGGCGCGTACGGCTATTTCGAGCCGTACGAGTCCTGCGCGGAGTTCACCCGCGCGGCGTTCCTCCAGGACCCGGCCGTGCGGACGCCCGTGTTCGTACGGTTCTCGACCGTGCAGGGCCCCAAGGGCTCGGCGGACACCGTGCGGGACGTGCGCGGCTTCGCGACCAAGTTCTACACGTCGGAGGGGAACTACGACCTGGTCGGGAACAACTTCCCGGTCTTCTTCATCCAGGACGGGATCAAGTTCCCCGACTTCGTGCACGCGGTGAAGCCCGAGCCGCACAACGACATCCCGACGGGCGCCTCCGCGCACGACACCCTGTGGGATTTCGTGTCGCTCCAGCCCGAGACGCTGCACGCGATCATGTGGCTGATGTCGGACCGGGCGATCCCGCGCAGTTACCGCATGATGCAGGGCTTCGGCGTGCACACCTTCCGGTTCGTCACCGCGGACGGCAAGGGCACGTTCGTGAAGTTCCACTGGAAGCCGCGGCTCGGTGTGCACTCGCTGGTGTGGGACGAGGCGCAGGAGTGCCAGGGCCGCGACCCGGACTTCAACCGGCGTGATCTGTGGGACGCGATCGAGGCGGGCGAGTACCCCGAGTGGGAGCTGGGCGTGCAACTCGTGCCGGAGGAGGACGAGTTCGCGTTCGACTTCGATCTGCTCGACCCGACGAAGATCATCCCGGAGGAGCAGGTGCCGGTGCGGCCGATCGGCCGGATGGTGCTGGACCGCAACCCGGAGAACTTCTTCGCGGAGACCGAGCAGGTCGCCTTCCACACGGCGAACGTCGTCCCCGGGATCGACTTCACCAACGATCCGCTGCTCCAGGCGCGGAACTTCTCCTACCTGGACACGCAGCTGATCCGGCTCGGCGGGCCGAACTTCTCGCAGCTGCCGGTGAACCGGCCGGTCGCGCCCGTGCGCAACAACCAGCGCGACGGCTACCACCAGAGCGCGATCCACTCCGGCACGAACTACTTCCCGAACTCGCTCGGCGGGGGCTGCCCGTCTCACGCCGGCGCCGGGGGAGGTGCGTACACGCATTACGCCGAACGGGTGGACGGTCACAAGATCCGGCGCCGCAGTCCCAGTTTCCAGGACCACTACAGCCAGCCGGCGATGTTCTGGAACAGCATGGCGGACTGGGAGAAGCAGCACATCGTCGAGGCGTTCCGGTTCGAGCTCGGCAAGGTGGGTGCGATGACCGTGCGGGCGCGTACGGTCGAGCACCTGGCCAAGGTCGACGGGGAGCTGGCGGTGCAGGTGGCACGGGGTGTCGGGGTGCCGGAGCCGTCGGCCGCGCAGGCCGCGTCCAAGCTGGCCTCCCCCGCGCTCAGCCTGGAGTCGCTGCGCGGGGACGGTTCGATCCGGACCCGGCAGATCGCGGTGCTCGTCACGGACGGGGTGGACGCCGAGCAGATCACCTCCGTGCGGGAGCGGCTGGCCGCCGAGGGGGCGATCGTCGAGGCCCTGGCCGCGACGGACGGGACGATCAAGGGGTCCGACGGTGAGACGTACGCGGTCGACCGTGCGCTGCCGACCGTGGCGTCCGTGCTGTACGACGCCGTGCTGCTGCCCGGCGGGCCCGTCGGCACCCCGCCGACGGCGGCCGACCCGGACGCGGTGCGGTTCGTGCGGGACGCCTACCGGCACGGCAAGCCGGTGGGCGCGCTCGGCTCGGGCGTGGGCGTCCTGTCGGCGCTGGAGCCCGAGGGGCTGAGGCTGTCGACGGAGTTCCACCGCGTGGTCACGGACCAGGGCGTGGTGACGGACACGTCGCCGGGCCCGGCGAGCGAGGAGTTCCTGAACGCGTTCGTGGACACCATCGCGGCGCACCGGCATTGGGGGCGGGGGCCGGTGCGGCGCTGAGCCGGGGGGCGAGGCTGGGCCGGGCCGCGCTTGTGGGGGCGTGGTCCGGCTCGCTTTGTGCTGCGGGGCGTCTCGGCCGCCACAGCTTCACGGACGGGTCTTGAGGCCGTCCAACATGAGGTCGAGCAGGCGTTCCGCTTGCTGTCGGTGTTCGGTGCCCGCCGAGGTGAGGGCGATGCCTTCGAGGGCTGCGCTGATGTCGGCGGGGGTAATGTCGGTTCGGATCGTCCCGGCCTCCGTGCACGCGTTCATGAGGGTGGCGACGGCGTCCTGGATCATCTCCCTGCTGTGGCCGTAGGGATTGCTTCCCGTCGCGGCGATGGCGCGCAAGGCGTCGATCATGCCGTACTTCGTAGTGACGTAGTCCAGGAAGAGGCGCGTCCACGCGCGCAGGGCCTCGTCGGGCGACTTCTGCGCAAGCAGGGGGAGGACGGCGTCGCACAGCTGCACCACCTCGTTGCGGTAGACCGCCTCGATCAGGATTTCGCGAGTGGGGAAGTTGCGGTACAGCGTTGCGCTGCCCACGCCCGCCTCCTTGGCGATGCGGTCCATCTGCGCGTCCAGACCCTCCGTGGTGAACACGCGCGCCGCAGTGGTGAGGATCTTCTCCCTGTTGCGTCGGGCATCGGCGCGCAACGGACGGTGCCCCTGGTCGGCCATCGGTGTCCTATCTCCTTCACGTGAGTGTGCCTCGACTTGCTAAGTGGGGAGTCCCCCGCTTACTCTCGAATAAGTGGGGAGGACCCCGCTTCCACTGTAGGTCACGAGGTGACCTGCGCACACGTCCCGTAAGGAAATGATCATGTCGACCATCCAGGGCAAGGTCATCGCGATCACGGGTGCCAGCAGCGGCATCGGTGAGGCCACCGCGAACTTCCTCGCCGAAAAGGGAGCCCGGCTCGTGCTCGGTGCCCGACGCGAGGACCGGCTGAACGCGGTCGTGGACAGCATCACGGCCAAGGGCAAAACCGCCACCGGCGTCATCGTCGACGTCACACGCCGCGAAGACCTCCGGCGCCTCACGAACACGGCGATAGAGGAGTACGGCCGCCTCGACGTTCTCATCTCCAACGCGGGCACGATGGCCGTCTCCCCGTTCGACGAACTGCGCCAGGACGACTGGGACGCCATGGTCTCCACCCACATCACCGGCCTGCTCAACGGTATCGGCGCGGCCCTTCCCGTCTTCCGCCGGCAGGGCTCCGGCCACTTCGTCAACGTCAGCTCCACCGCGGCCTACGTCGTCGTCCCCCCGCAGGCCGTGTACGCGGCCACCAAGACGGCGGTGAACGTGATCTCCGAGGGCCTGCGCCAGGAGTCGGGACCCGACCTGAGCGTGACCGTCGTATCGCCCGGCTTCACTCACACCGAAGGTGTCGGCAAGGGAGCCACCCCCGAGGTCGCTTCCGCGATGACCAAGATGCGCGACGAGATCGCGATGCCTCCCTCCGCCATCGCCTCCGCCATCGGCTATGCGATCGAGCAGCCCGTCGGCGTGGACGTCAACGAGATCGTGGTCCGGCCCACCGTGCAGGCCTGACAACCCGCAGAACGCCCGGGCCCTGTCGGCAAAAGGTGGCTTCTGCTGATCGGCAACTGTGCCACGGGGTGAGGATCGTCCATGGATCCGCACAGCGGCCGTACCGGCTCACCGACAGCCTGAAGATCAGGCACGGAGCGAAGGAGACAGATGACCGAGACGCCCAGCTCGCCTCCGCCGGCGCGGCGCTTCCTCATGGTTCACGGCGTGCAGCACCGTCGCCCGCGGCAGCATTGGCTGTGGTGGTTGACCGAGGCTCTGCGCCAGCGAGGCGAGCAGGTGCTCTATCCGCAGTTCCCCGCGCCCGAGCAGCCGTCGGTGAGCGAATGGACCGATCTCCTGCACGCCGAGTTGGCCCAACTCGGCGACCAGGAACGCGTCGTGGTGTGTCACTCCCTCGGCTGCGCCCTGTGGCTGCGCGCCGCCCAGACCCTGCCCGAGGACCTGCGCGTCACCCGGGTGCTGCTGGTTTCCCCGCTCGATGACCAGGCGTTCACCGTGGCCAACGGCAATGAAGAGTTCAAACTTCAGCGCGTCGACCCCGAGCTCCTTGCCGCTGCCTCGGCCAAGCCGCCTCGTGTGGTCGTCTCGGCGACCGATCCGTACGCGCCTGCTGACCCACGCGCGTGGAGCGCTGCCCTCAAAATGGAGTGCGACGTCCTCCCCGCCGCCGGCCACGTCACCCCCGCAGACGGATACGGTCCATGGCCGGCCGCACTCGCCTGGTGCCTACGCGAACAGACCCCTTTGTCAGCCGTCACCAGAGGTGAGCGCGGATGAGTCTGTGATCGGACCCGGCGACGCCCGGTGTGCGGCCGGGGGCAGGGCGTGACCGCGACGCGCACCAGCACGACCGCCGCGCTGCTCATCGCGACGCTGTTCTGGGCCGGGAACTACGTCGGCGGCGGTCCCGCTGTGCCCACGATCCCACCTCTTGACCTCGTGGCGCTTCGATCGGCCATCGCCGTGGTACCGCTTTTCGTCCTCGCGTGACTTCTCGCCCCGGCCGAACCAGCAGGCCGGCACGTCGTGGGTGACGGCGTGACGCCAGCGACGAGTTCAGGCATCACAGACGGCTGTTTGGGCCCGGGCGTGCTGCCTTCGTGCTGGGCTGCCAGGGGCTCAGGTGGCCGGGGTCGTGGGGGTCGTCGACTCCCCGCTTCCCCGCTCCCGGGCCCCTTCGCGGGTGCGGCCCGCGGCCACCGGGCGGCGCGGGTTGCGGCGCAGGAACTCGCCCTCCAGCTGCGCCATGCGCTCGTTGTGGGCCCGCAGCGCGTCGTTCGAGCCGTAGAGCAGCGTGTCGTGGCGCGTGCGGTGGATGGTCTCCAGCTCCTTCATGAGCTGCTGGTCGTCCAGCCGGTCAGGGTCCACTCCGGTCATGGTGTTGCCCCGCTCGTCGTGTTCGTTCATGTGGTCCGGGTACCCGCCCCGGGAGCAACTGAGCACTACCCCCGAGCGGCATCCGGGAGGGAGCCATGGATCTCGCCTTTCTGCACCCACTGTACGAACACCCCGGGCCTTGGGCCTCGGTGTACGTCGACACCTCCCGGCATACGGAGGCCACCCCCCACGAGCGGCAGCTCACGGCCCAGGCGATGGCCAGGCAGCTGGCCGACCAGGGCGCGGACGAGGCGACCTGCCGGGCCGTGCAGAGCGCGATCGAGGACCTGCGGCACTCTTCGGAACCGCACGGCCGGGCCCTGTTCGCCCGCGCCGGCGAGGTGGTCCTCGACCCGCCGCTGGCCCGTCCCCCGCAGGGCGGCGACTGGGCCGAATGGGCCCCGCTGCCGCGTGTGACGCCGCTGCTGGAGCTGGCCGGCGAGGACCCCGTGTGCGTGGTGGCGTACGTCGACCGCAAGGGCGCCGACTTCGAGCTGCGCAGCGCACTGGGCAGCGAGGGCGCCGGAAGCGTCACCGGGCGCCAGTGGCCGGTGCACCGGACGAGCTCCGTGGACTGGTCCGAGCGGCATTTCCAGCTGCGGGTGGAGAACACCTGGGAGCACAACGCCGCGGAGATCGCCGACGCGCTCGCCGTGTGCCAGGAGGAGACCCGCGCCGACCTGCTGATTCTCGTCGGCGACGACCGTGAGCGGCGGTCCGTGCACGAGCGGCTGCCCAAGCGGCTGCACGACCTCGTCGTCGAGGCGCCGCACGGCAGCGGCAGCCGGCTCCTCGACGAGGACGTGGAGCGGGCCCGCGCCGAGCATGTGGCGCGGCAGGCCGAGGCGGAGCTGGAGCGGTTCCGGGCCGCCCGGAACCCGGACGACGAGGGCCGCGCCGGAGCCGTGGAGGGCGTGCCCGCGCTGATCGAGGCGGCGCGCGAGCGCCGTATCGACGAGCTGCTGATCAGGCCGGACGGGCCGGACGCGCACCGTGAGGTGTGGATCGGCGAGGACCCGGACCAGGTCGCGGTGCGGCGTACGGACCTGAAGATCCTCGGCGAGCAGCACTCCTGGCCGGCCCGGGCGGACGACGCGCTGATCCGGTCGGCCGTGGCCACGGACGCCGCGGCACTGGCCGTTGCGGAGCGCGAGGTTCCGGCCGGCGGTCTGGGGGCGCTGCTTCGCTGGAAGTGAGCGGGGAGCCGGCCCTCTACGAGCCGGGCCCCCTACGAGCCGGGCCCTAGGTCCTGTCGTCACATTCCCGTCGTCCGCCCGAAGGGCGGGCCCCGCGGCGTCAGGTGCGTGCTCTCGCCGTGCCGGGCGCAGGCCCGCGTACTGGTTGTACGTGGGTCTGCGCCCGGTGCGGCGAGAGGGCGTGCATGGCGTCGCGGGGCAGGCGGGAATGTGACGACAGGGCCTAGCGGGCCCGCTCCACCCTGCGTTCGTCCCAGACCGGGTCCGGGGTCTCCCGGACCCGGCCGTCGCTGCCGAAGACCAGGTAGCGGTCGAAGGAGCGGGCGAACCAGCGGTCGTGCGTGACCGCGAGGACCGTGCCCTCGAAGGCCTCCAGGCCTTCCTGGAGTGCCTCCGCTGACTCCAGGTCCAGGTTGTCGGTCGGCTCGTCGAGCAGCAGCGCCGTCACGCCCTGGAGCTCCAGCAGGAGGATCTGGAAGCGGGCCTGCTGGCCGCCGGACAGGCGGTCGAACGTCTGCTCGGCCTGGTTCGTCAGCTCGTAGCGGCGCAGCCGGGACATCGCCGCGCCGCGGTCCTGTGCGTGTTCCTTCCACAGGATGTCGAGCAGCGTGCGGCCCTCCAGCTCCGGGTGCGCGTGTGTCTGCGCGAAGTGGCCGGGGACGACCCTGGCTCCCAGTTTCCAGGTGCCCGTGTGCGCCACATCGCCGCCGGCGAGCAGGCGCAGGAAGTGGGACTTGCCGGAGCCGTTGGAGCCGAGGACGGCGACGCGTTCGCCGTAGAAGACCTCCAGGTCGAAGGGCTTCATCAGGCCGGTGAGTTCGAGTCCTTCGCAGGTGATGGCCCGGACGCCGGTGCGGCCGCCCTTGAGCCGCATCCTGATGTCCTGCTCGCGCGGCGGCTCGGGCGGCGGGCCGGCCTCCTCGAACTTGCGCAGCCGGGTCTGGGCGGCGGCGTATCGAGAGGCCATCTCATGACTGACGGCGGCGGCTTGACGGAGCGTCAGCACCAGCTTCTTCAGCTGGGCGTGCTTCTCGTCCCAGCGCCTGCGCAGTTCCTCGAAGCGCTCGAACCGCTGTCGGCGGGCCTCGTGGTACGTGCCGAAGCCACCTCCGTGCACCCAGGCGTCGGCACCCGCGGGGCCTGGTTCCAGGGAGATGATCCGCTGGGCGGCGCGGGCGAGGAGTTCGCGGTCGTGGGAGACGAAGAGGACGGTCTTGCGGGTCTCGGCGAGCCGTTCCTCCAGCCAGCGTTTGCCGGGGACGTCGAGGTAGTTGTCGGGCTCGTCGAGGAGGAGCACCTCGTCGGTGCCGCGCAGGAGTGCCTCCAGGACGAGCCGCTTCTGCTCGCCGCCGGAGAGGGTGCGGACCTGGCGCCACTGTGCCTTCTCGTAGGGAATGCCGAGCGCGGCCGTGGTGCACATGTCCCACAGCGTCTCGGCCTCGTAGCCGCGGGCCTCCGCCCAGTCGGAGAGGGCCTGGGCGTACGTCAGCTGGGCGGCCTCGTCGTCGACGGTCATGAGGGCGTGCTCGGCGGTGTCCACGGCGTGGGCCGCCTCGCGGATGCGGGGGGTGGCGACGGACACGAGCAGGTCCCGTACGGTGCTCTCGTCGCGTACCGATCCGACGAACTGCCGCATCACGCCGAGTCCGCCGCCCACGGTGACGGTTCCGCCGTGCGGCTTGAGCTCACCGGCGAGCATGCGGAGCAGGGTCGTCTTCCCGGCCCCGTTGGGCCCCACGAGGGCGACGACGGCCCCCTCCCCCACCCGGAACGACACATCACCCAGCAGCGCCCTTCCGTCGGGCAGGTAGTACTCCAGATGCGCTGCTTCGAGGTGACCCATGGTCGCGATTCTGCGCGGCGACCGACGCGCTGGGCAAACGCATTTCGGGTGGGGGTGCGGCCTGCGCCTACCGGGGTGCGGTGGGTCGGGGCCGCG
>NZ_MUKA01000322.1 GCF_002150735.1 Streptomyces africanus | reverse complement strand
CGGCCTCGTCCTCAAACGCCGGACGGGCTGGGGGACGTGGTTCAGGCCGGCGCTTCAAGCCCGGTCGCCCCGGTCGGCCGGTTCTCCGGACGGGCGGGGGGTCGCTGCGCTTGGTGTTTCGAGCCCGGCCTCCTGGCCGACCGATTCGGGTGGTGGGTGGGCATAGGCCGGGGGTCCAGGGGGCGGAGCCCCCTGGTCGCGTCTACGGGCGCAGGGCGCGCAGCAGTAGGTCCGCCAGGTGGTCGGCTACCTGCTGGGGGCTCATCGGGCCCTCGGGGCGGTACCACGTCGACAGGTGGTGGACCGAGCCGAAGTGGTAGTCGACGACCAGGTCCGCCGGCGTCGCCCTGGAGAAGACGCCCGCCTCCTGGCCCTCCTCGACCAGCGCGCGGAAACGCTCGTGGTAGCGGCGGCGCTCGGCGCGGACCTGCTTGTTCTTCTCGGGGCTCAGGTGGTGCATGGACCGCCAGAAGATCATCGCGTCGTCGAGGTTGTCGATCGTCGTCACCACCACGTCCGCGGCCGCGGCCCGCAACCGCTTCTCCACGGGCTCGTCGGCGCCCGCGACGGCGTCCAGTCTCTCCTGCTGGATGCGCAGCACGCGCGCGTACACCTCGTGCAGAAGGTCGTCCTTGGAGCCGAAGTAGTGGTACAGCGCCCCCTTGGTGACCCCGGCCGCCTCCACGATCTCCTGCACCGAGGTGCGGTCGTAGCCCTGCTCGGCGAAGAGCCGGGTGGCGGCGGCCAGGAGCCGCTGAGGTACGGGGGTGCCGTCCGAGTCCGTCGTCCTGGGCACTGCCGCCACCTGCCTTTCCGTCCTGCTGTCAGTTGCCTTGCGTCCGGGAACGCAGTTCCCGACGGAGGATCTTCCCACTGGCCGTCTTCGGCAAGTCCGGCAGGATCTCCACCTGGCGCGGGTATTTGTAGGCGGCCAGTCTCTCCTTGCAGTAGGCGGCGAGTGCATCCGGGTCCGTGTCGGCGTCCGGGCGCAGGCTGATGTACGCCTTGACGGTCTCCCCGCGATACCCGTCCGGCACGCCCACGACGGCGGCCTCGCGCACCGCCGGGTGCGTGTAGAGCACGTCCTCGACCTCGCGCGGCCACACCTTGAAGCCGGACGCGTTGATCATGTCCTTCTTGCGGTCGACGACGTACAGCCAGCCCCGCTCGTCCATGAAGCCGATGTCGCCGGTGCGCAGTTCGCCGCCGGGGAACGTCTGGGCGGTGGCGTCGGGGCGCCGCCAGTAGCCGGGCACGACCTGCGGCCCCCGGACGACGATCTCGCCCTGCTCGCCGAACGGCACCTCGGCGCCGTTGTCGTCGACGATCCGTACGACCGTGTCGGGGCCGGGAAGGCCGACCGCGAGGGTCCCGGAGACGGGGTCGACGGGCGCCTCCAGACCGGGCGGCACGGAGGCGCACGGCGCGGTGCACTCGGTGAGCCCGTAGCCGTTGCGGATGTACGGCCCGAAGCCGGCCCGGAACTTCTCCACCAGCGCGGGCGGCAGCGGGGCGCCGCCGGAGGAGATCACCCGGAAGGAGGAGAAGTGGTCCCGGGTGACGGACGGGTGCGCGGCCAGCGCCATGAACGCCGTCGAGGGGCCGACGGTGTAGTGCGGGCGGTGCTCGGCGAACGCGTCGAGGACCACTCCCGCCTCGAAGCGGTACGCCAGTACGAGCGTGCCCGCGCTGCTCAGGCAGGCACCGAACTGGCAGACCATGCCGGTGATGTGGAACAGCGGCGCCAGTGCGAAGTAGACGGGCCGCTCGGGCAGCCCCAGGCCGGTCCGCTGCCGCTCGGCGTTGTACATGATGTTGCCGTGCGTGTTGGTGGCGCCCTTGGGGGTGCCGCTGGTGCCCGAGGTGTAGCTGATCAACGCGATGTCGGAGGGGCCGGGGTCCCGGTCCTCGGGCGCCTTGTGCCCGGCCCGTGCCACGGTCACCAGGTCGTCGGCGTCCGGGGCCTGCGGAAGCCGCTCGAAGGTCAGCACGCGCGCGTCGCCCCGCGTCTGGAAGTCCAGCTCGCACCCGGTGAGCACGATCCGCACGGGCGAGTCCGCCGCCGTCGCGCGCAGATACGACTCCCACGCCCGGTCCGAGCAGATCAGCGCGGCGACCTCGCCGTCGCGCAGGACGTGGGACACCTCGCCCGACTTGTACATCGGGTTGACGGGTACGACGATCGCGCCCGCCTTCCAGGCGCCCAGCAAGGCGAGCACGAAGTGCGGGGAGTTCTGGAGCAGTACCGCGACCCGGTCACCGCGCTCCAATCCGCGCGCGGCGAGATGCCCCGCGACGGAGTCGCTGAGCTCGTCGACGTCCCGGTAGGTCAGGCGGCCGTCGAAGTAGGCCAGGGCGTCGCTGTCCGGCGTCTCGGCCACGGCCCGGCGCAGGGCGTGCACGAGGGAGCCGTCGGGGCTTATCGCGCCCTTCTGGGCGTCGTTCAGCAGGTCCAGCCAGGGTTTGGCCGCGTAACGGGACTCGGTCACCGGTTCTCCTCCCACTGCTGCTGGATGCGGTTCATGCCGGTCAGCCACCGGTCGGGGTCTCCGGCCCGGGCCTGGTGGTACGCGGCGACCTCGGGGTGCGGCAGGATCAGGAAGCGGTCCTCCTCGATGCCCTTCAGCAGGGCGTCCGCCACGGCCTCCGGCTCGATCGCGGTCGGCTGGAGCACCAGGTCGCCCGCGCTGCCGGTGGCGGCCAGCATGTCGGTGCGGACGCCCTGCGGGCAGATGGCGTGGACCTTCACACCCCGGTGCCGGTAGGTCAGCGACAGCCACTCGGCGAAGGCGAGGGCGCCGTGCTTGGTGACGGCGTAGGGCGCGGCGCCGATCATGGTGAGCAGCCCGGCGGCGGAGACGGTGGACACGAACCGGCCGTCGCCCCGCTCCAGCCATGCGGGCAGCAGCTCCTGAGCGGCCCGGACATGCGCCATGACGTTCACGTCCCAGGAGGTCGCCCAGGCCTTCTCGTCCAACGCCTGACCGGGATCGATGCCGTCGAACGCGACACCGGCGTTGGCGCAGTACACGTCGACGGTCCCGTCGAGCGCGTCCCGGGCGTCGGAGACGATCGCCGAGGCTTCCCCGGCCACGGCGATCCCGCCGACCTCGTCCGCGACATGCTTGGCCCGCTCGGCATCCAGGTCATTGACGACGACCCGGGCCCCCTCGGCGGCGAACCGCCGGGCCAGCGCGGCCCCGATCCCGCCACCGGCCCCCGTGACAACGACTCCGGCCCCTTGAAAGGCTCCCACCATCGGTCTCCTCAAAACGCGGCTCAGCAACGGCGCCAGACTAACCGGTCGGTATGTACCAGGGAAGGGGTGCCGGCAACGCCCCTGAAAGGGGCGCGGGGAACTGCGCGATCAACCACAGGCGGCCCGCAGCCTCCCCACAGCCCGCGGGAGCGCTTACCGTGCCCATGCCGACCGTCCCCGCTGAAGGAGGTCACCCCATGCGCCCCTCAAGACGAGCCTTACTCACGGCGGCCACGGCAGCAGCCGCCTCAGTCACACACACCGCAGCAACAGCCCAGCCCCACCGACAACTCCGCACCGGCTTCGAACGACTCGCCCACGACGGCTACGCCCTCCTGGCTGGTCAGAAGGTCGGCATCGTCACCAACCCCACCGGCACGACCCGCGACGTCCGCCACATCGTCGACGTCATGCACGCGGACACCCGAGTGGATCTCAGGGCCGTCTTCGGCCCTGAACACGGCTTCCGCGGCACCGCCCAGGCCGGCGGTACCGAGGGCCGCTACGACGACCCGGCGACCGGCCTGCCCGTCTACGACACCTACCTCAAGAGCGGCCGCCCGCTCGCCGACATCTTCACCGCGTCCGGCGTGGACACGGTCGTCTTCGACATCCAGGACGCCGGCGCCCGCTTCTACACGTATATCTGGACGCTGTACGACTGCATGGAGGCCGCCCAGCTCGCGGGCAGGCGATTCGTCGTCCTGGACCGGCCCAACCCGGTGACCGGCCGGGCGGCCCTCGGGCCCGTCCTGCACAGGGAGTTCGCCACGTTCGTCGGGCGGCAGCCCATCGCCCAGGCCCACGGGATGACCGTCGCGGAGCTGGCACGGCTGTTCAACGGGGAGTTCCTGACCGCCCCCGTACCGCTGGAGACCGTCACGATGTCGGGCTGGAAACGCTCGGACTTCTACGACGCCTCCGGACTGCCCTGGGTGCCGCCCAGCCCGAACATGCCGACGCCGGAGACGGCCCTGGTGTACTCGGGGACCTGTCTGTTCGAGGGCACGAACCTGTCGGAGGGGCGTGGCACGACCCGGCCGTTCGAGCTGCTCGGCGCCGAGGGCATCGACCGGCGCTGGGCCGCCGCCGCGAACGAACTCGCCCTGCCCGGCGTGCGCTTCCGGGAGGCGTACTTCTCCCCCACGTTCTCCAAGTTCCAGGGCCGGACGATCGGCGGTGTGCAGGTCCATGTGCACGACCGGGGCGTCTTCGATCCCGTACGGACGGGGATCGCCCTGCTCGTGACCGCCAAGAAGGTCTGGAGCGGCTTCGCCTGGCGCCCGGACAACTGGATCGACAAACTCACCGGCTCCGCGCGCGTGCGCACGATGATCGACGCGGGCGCGGACACCGACGAGGTCGTGGCGGGGTGGCAGGAGGAGCTGACGGTGTTCCGAAGGACGCGGCGGGAGTACCTCCTCTACCGCTGAGCGCGGCACCGCGCGCCCAATGCGCCCGTGACATATGGCCAAGCTCCCCCGTTGGCAGGACGATGCGCCACATCGCGCGTCACCCGGGGGAACAGGGGGCCTGTCATGGCGGATCCGGCGATGAGTGTGAGTCCCTACTGGGAGCTGACCTTCGACGCGGACGGGGACCCGGCGGGCCGCGGGCGCGACCGGCTGCTCGCCGGGGTGACCGAACGGAAGGTGCGCGACCTGGTCGTCTTCGCGCACGGCTGGAACAACGACCGCTCGGGCGCGACCCGGCTCTACGACCGGTTCCTCGCGCCCGTTCCGAGGCTGGCCCCGGCGGCCCGGATTGGGTACGTCGGGGTGGTCTGGCCGGCGATGCGGTTCTCCGACGAACCGATCCCGGACTTCCCCCGGGCCGTGGCGGCCGAGGCCCCCGGGCGCCTGGTGCTCGACAAGGACACGCGGCACGCGCTGCTGGAGTCCTTCCCGGGCCGGGCGATCCTGGTCGAACAGATCGCCCGGTTGCTGGAGCAGAAGCCGCCGGAGGGGGCCGAGCTGGAGGAGTTCGGGCGGCTGGTGCGGCTGCTGGTGGAGGTGGTGGCGCCCGGACCGCAGGCGCTGTTCGCGGCGGACACGGTGGCGGAGGGCGTGCCGCAGAGCGAGCCGGAGATGCTGGCCGGATCCTCGGCGGCGGCCTGTGAGGAGTTCGCACGGGCGCTGGCGGACCTCGACGCGCCCGGCGCGCGACAGGGGTTCGGCCTCCCCAACCCCTGGGACGGGGCGCACGAGCTACTGCGGCAGGCGACGTACTACGCCATGAAACGGCGTGCGGGAACCGTCGGCGAGCGCGGTCTCGGACGGGTCGTCGGGCAGCTCGCGAAGGCGGCGCCGGACGTGCGCGTGCACCTCGTCGGGCACAGTTTCGGTGCGCGGCTGGTGTCGTTCGCGCTGCGCGGCCTCCCCGAGGGCGTGCGGACGGTGAAGTCGGTGACGCTGCTCCAAGGGGCGTTCTCGCACTACGCGTTCGCGGCCCGGCTGCCGCACGACGCCCGGGCCGGAGGGGTGCTCCAGGGACAGCAGAACCGCGTCGACGGTCCCGTGGTCTGCTGCCACTCCCGGCACGACTCGGCCCTGGGCACGATGTATCCGCTGGCCTCCCGTATGGCGGGCGACAGCCGGTCGGTCGCGGGCCTCGACATGGGGCGGGTGCTGGGCGCCAAGTGGGGTGCGATGGGCTACGACGGGGTGCAGGCGGTGCCGGGCACGCGCGCGTACACCCTCGCCGAGGCCCTGCGGGCGAAGCTGCCCGGCTCGGGATGCGTGAACGTCGACGCGGCGGCGGTGGTCAGACGCGGTGGCCCGCCCGCCGGCGCGCACAGCGACATCCTGCACGAGGAACTGGCCCGGCTGGTGCTGGCGGCGGGCCGTATTCGCTGACCCGCCGCCTGCTCTCGGGTCACCGGTGTGAGGTGAACTCCACGACCTGCTGGTAGGTCGGCCGGTTCTGCCAGCTGATCTTGCCGTGCTTGATGCCGCCGAGGGTGCGGTGGATGACCGAGTCGGCGCACCACTGGTCGCCCGCCGAGCACTGGTCGTCGCCGGGGTAGACCTGGGCCGCCGTCTTGCCGGCCGCCTCCTTCAGGGTGCCGACCAGGGTGTCACGGCAGGCGCCGAGGTCTCCGCCGCCGCAGTACTCCCGGGCCAGCGGCCCGCGCACCTGCTCGCCGAGCACGGCCCGGATGTCCTTGTCGACGTAGCTCCACCAGCCGTACTGGAAAGAGCTTCCGGCGTGCGCCCCGGTCGGGCCGTGGGAGGCCGACGGGGACTCGTCGACGGGCAGGTTGGCGGTCATCGCCTCGAACAGCTCGCTGCCGAGGCCCGGTTCGAACTCGGCCTTCACCAGCAGCGGCCACCAGGCGTCCAGGATGCGGATCGCGTCGGCGTCGGCGTACTTCTTGGATCCGGCCGAGGTCTCCGTGCGCTTGCCGCCCGCGGCGACCCACGCCTGGAGCTTGCTGACGGCGGCCGCGGCCGTGGGATCGGTGACCGGTGAAGTGTTCACGACCTTCAGCAGGTCGGGTAGGACGTCCTCCGCCCGCAGGTCGGCCGTGGCCGCGTCGGCCATGGCCTTCACCAGCGAGGCCCTGGTCACCCCGCCCTGCCGGACCAGCTTCTTCACCCGGTCCTCGAGGAGGTTGCCGCGGTGCACGGACCCGTTGCCCCAGGGCGCGGTCGTGTAGTCCTTGGCCTGCTTGTTGTTCCAGGAGATGTAGTAGTCCTGGTCGATGGAGTTGGGGTGGGCGGAGGGCGGGGTGTAGTCGGCCGTGTTGGTCGCCGGGTCCCAGCCCCGCCACTCGTACGCCGGCCGGGCCCACACCGGGAACTCGGCGTCGACGCCGTTCGCGCGCACCGGGTTGTCGCCGCTGTTGTAGTACGCGGTGTGCTCGGAGTCGGCGTAGAACCAGTTGAAGGTGTAGTTGATGTGCTGCACCGCCTTCTGGAACGACTCGGGGCCCTTCACGTAGTCCGGGTCGTTCAACATCTGGAAGCCGATGATGGAGTCGGCCTCGTGCATGAAGGACGAGCGCAGGGTGGTGTAGGCGACCTTCTTGCCGCCGACCGTGCCGCGATACTCGACGGGTCCGTACTTCGTGCGCCAGACGCGCATCGTGTACGAGCCGGCCGCGGTGCCGTCGGCGACCGTCGGCTTCCAGGCGTTCTTCTGCTCGATCTTCTCCATCGGCGTGCAGGTGCCGCGGTACAGGTAGTGGTGGTCGTCCTGGCACAGTTCGACGGCGTACGTGTCGATGATGTCCTGGCCGGAGGTGGTGGCGCTCCACGAGTAGTCCTGGCCGCGGCCGAGTTCGACGTACATGCTCAGGCCCGCGAAGGAGGCGCCGCGGGCGCTGATGCCCGGGCCCTGGAGCTCCTGGAGGAGCAGCAGCTGGGGGGCGAAGTAGCCGGTCTGCGGGCCGAACACGGCGACCGGGTGGCCGCTGGCGGTGTGCTCGCCGCCCACCACGAGGGCGTTGGACATGCCGCGCCTGGCGGACGACAGGGCCGACTTGGCCGCCTCGCCGGACGCGCCGGTGGCACTGGCCGTGGCGGCGCTGCCGGTGCGGTCGTAGACGAGCGGCTCCGGCTTCACCGAACCGGCGTCCGGCAGGGCCGTGCCCTGCGGGTCGTCCGGCTTGGTCGCGTACGGGAAGCTGCCGTCGCGGACGGTGAGGACGGCCTCCGGGTCGTTGCGCTCCCGGAACGACTCCCAGACCTTGGTGCCTTCCGCCACGCCGTACTTCTCCTGGGCGGCGAGCAGGGAGAGCGCGTTGTTGACCTCGCCTCCTCCGCCTGAGCCGAACAGCGCGCCGATGACGGACCCGAGCGCGACCATGTCGGTGATCTTGAAGTGCTCGATCTTCCCGGCGTTGGTGACTGAGTCCTTGTGCCCGGTGAGGACGTACTCACCGGGGAAGTACCGGCCGCTGTCGGAGGCGTCGATGTAGGCGTTGATGCCGTCGAGGTAGGCGTCGGCGTCGGCGAGGGCCTGCTTGCCGCGCTCGCCGTTGGTGGCGACGGCGTTGTCGATCTGCGCCTGGAGATCGGCCTCACTGTAGGGCGCGTGCCGCCAGAACTGCTGTTCCAGGCCCTGGTTGGAGGGCGCGCCGCCCGCGAAGGAGGTCACCTGTCCCCGTCCGACGTGCCGGAAGACATCCATCAGCCACAGCCGGTCCTGGGCGGCGGCGTAGCCGGCCCCGAACTCCGTGCCGTACCGGGTGGTGCCGGTGATGTGCGGCACACCGGTCTTCTTGTCCCGGACGATCGTCACGTCACCGCGCCCGGCGGGTTTGACGGTGGAGGCGACCTGGTCCGCCGGGACCCCGAACGACGCGTCGTTGAAGAAGTTGTTGATCTTGTCGTTGGTGAGGCCGGTGTACCCCTTGGCGAGGTCGGCATACGGCCCGAGCTGGTCCTCGGCGTGCTCGGGCTGGGTGCCGAAGGCCTGGTTCAGGAGGACCTGGGCCAGGGTGGCGTTGCCGTTCTGGCCGGGCGGGAGGATGTCCGAACACTGGTTGCCGCAGTGGTCGTTCGCCGCCAGCGTGGCCTGCGCGGTCCCCGTCTCCGAGGCGGCCGCCTGTGACAACGGCGACAAAAGACCCGCGATCAGCGCGCATACCGATGCGGTCTTCAGGAACCCGGGGATTCCGCGGGGAGTTCTCATTCTGTCGAGAACGGTGCGTGGGTTACGCCGTGGCATGTGGGGGGCTCCTCCCGACGGGGGGTGGGC
>NZ_MUKA01000038.1 GCF_002150735.1 Streptomyces africanus | reverse complement strand
CGACGTTCGCCGCAGCGCGCGTGGTGGGCTGGAGCGCCAACATCCTGGAACAGGCGGAGGACACGAAGATCATCAGGCCGGTGGCGCGCTATGTGGGGCCGGCCCCGCAAGTGAGTGGGGGTGTCTGAGTGCCTGCCGCACGTCACGGTGGATTGCGTGTTCCGTGCGCCTGAGCTTCGCGGATGACCTGCTCGAAGATACGGAAGAGCCGACCCTCGTGGCTGTCTGGCGAAAGGCCCTCCTTCGCGCCACGAGAGGCCTCCCAGTAGCGGTGGAACAAGGGACTCTGGAGAAGAGTGCGAGCGTACTCGAGCAACTCCTCTTCCGTTACGTCTCCCCATTCGTAGAAGAGTAAGTAATGGCCGAAAGTGAGATTGGCGAACAAGTGCTGGCGGACTACCTCGTGTGGTTCGCCAGGATAGTCGTTCCACACGCTCGCCAGCGTGGGGTCGGCCATTGCCATCTGAGTCAATTGGACGTGCAGAGCCCGCAGGTCGGATCTTGCGCTGCGTCGTAGTTCTTCGCGGGAGGAGATGAGTTCCTGGCGCTGCAGGGACAGCTCCTGACGCTGCAAGCGTAATTCTCGCTGTTGGAACAGCAGCGTGATCACAAGCAGCAGCAGAGCCAGCCCCGAGAAGACCGCGCTGACGCCGCCGAAGTAGTCGCCGATGGCGCTGCGTTCTATCGCGGCCTGGCGTCCGCCGTTGGTGTCCTCGACACCGTTCAGGAGCCAGCCGCTGATCACGATGGAAGCCGCACCGACGAGTGCCGCTCCGGCGAGGCTTGCCGCCCCCCACAGGCATGTCCGTAAGAGGGAACGTCTGAAGCGCCGGTGATCCATCCACCCTCCCGACATCTGCGTGATACTTCCCCGTCGGGGGAGCGGGAAACCGGTTCTGCCCGTGTGGCGACCGCCTGCGCGTCAGGGATACGCGCAGGCGGTCGCTGTCCGGCCGGCAGCGACTGGGCCGGAGGCCTCGCTCGAGTGCGGATCAGGCGTCCGGGATGTCCGCCTTGGCTCGGACGAGGGTTTCCCGGGTGATGATGACGATCCTCTCGTAGTCGGCCCGCGAGGCGTCCGCTGGAAGCTCGTCCTCCAACTCGGCGGTGGCTTCCGTCCCGATGACGGCGAAGTTTCCGTCAGTCAATTCGAAGAGGTCGGGGCAATTTGCGCCGGAGATGCTTCCGCGTTCACGCGGGGGGACACCGATCCGACGGAAAATGTGCGTCACTGGTGATCCTTAAGTGCATGGCAGGGCACGCGAACACTGAAACCGACGAGCCCTTTTCTATGCGGCGCCGGCAGCTCGGTGGAGCGAACGACGCTTGTCGAACCGCTCGCAACCGAGGGCAGAGTCAACCTTGTTAAGACCGCCGGTCGGCACACTATTGCGGTTTCGTTATCAACCGCTGGTCTGGTCATGCGGAGGACGGAGGCGTCGTTGACGGCACGACGTCAATCCGGCGCCTCGCCTACAACCCACCACTCGTCCGTGTCAGCCTCTTCCAGCTGCTCGAGCAGATCGTCGACCACGCATCCGAGCTCCGCCTCCTCGGAGGAGCCGACGAGGGTGGCCCGATGCGGTCGGGAGGCGTTCCAGTACTCCCTGAAGACGGGGTTACGGAGCATGCTCCGGGCGAAGCCGAAGAACTCCTCCCGGCTCATGTTGCCCATGCGGTGATAGGCCAGGGTGTTCGTGTACAGGGCGTGGGCGAAGAGGAACTGGCGCTGCTTCCTGGGCGAGACGGCGTCCAGCACCTCGGCCAGCTCCGGACCGTCGATCGCCTTGCTCAGCATCTCCCAGTGCAGACGCTGCTCTTGAGAGCCGGTGTGGCTCTGCCACTGAGCGGCCAGGGCGACGGCGGCGCCCACCGCCCGGCCGATCTCCGCCGAGACCATGGCACCCAGCCCCCGAAACCTCAAATTCCGTGTGCCCATGTCAACCCCCGATTCAGGCGGACGTCCGCCGGTCGTCGGTATGCGGGTCGACTGGAGGGGACCGGCTTGCGGTGGGCGGCGCTTGCCGTCTCCCAGAGTGCCGAGCGGCTCTGATCGGCGGGGAGGCGGAGAGGAGGCGCACGGAGGGAAGCGAGGGTCGCACAAACCGGCGCCATGCCCAACGTCTGCCCCGCGAGTGCTGCTAACAATCGTTCACTTCGCCGCGATTCCCACGGCTCGTATCCTGGGGCGGCATCCCATCCTCGTACGTGTGCCGGGAACGCGAGCCGGTGCACGCGTCGGCGTGAGAGAGGTCGCACGGTGAGCCTGCCGAGCCCGGAACCGCAGCAGATCCCGGTCGTCGTCCTGGCCGGATTCCTCGGCTCGGGGAAGACCACACTGCTCAACCACCTCCTCCATCGCAGCGGCGGCAGCCGTATCGGCGCCATCGTCAACGACTTCGGGGCCATCGAGATCGACGCGATGGCCGTGGCGGGAGCGCTCGGCGACTCGACGGTCTCGCTCGGCAACGGCTGTCTGTGCTGTGCCGTCGACGCGAGCGAGCTGGACCAGTACCTGGAACGGCTCGCGGAACCCTCCCTCGGCATCGACGTCATCGTCATCGAGGCGAGCGGGCTGGCCGAGCCGCAGGAACTCGTGCGGATGGTGCTCGCCAGCGAGCACCCGGGGATCGTGTACGGCGGGCTCGTCGAGGTCGTCGACGCCGCCGAGTTCGACGACACCCGGTCCAGGCATCCCGAGATCGACCGGCATCTCGCGCTGGCCGATCTCGTCGTGGTCAACAAGCTCGACCGGGCGGCGGACAGCGAACGCGTCCTCGGACTGGTCCGCTCCCTCGTCGACCGCGCCGCCGTCGTCCCGGCCTCCTACGGCCGGATCGACCCCGAGTTCCTCTTCGACTGCCGGCCCAGCGAGGAACGCATCGGGCAGCTGTCCTTCGACGACCTGCACGAGCACGGCGCCGACGACCACGCCGAGCACCTGCACAGCGCCTACGACAGCCTGTCGTTCGTCTCGCGGGAGCCCCTCGACCCGCGCCGGCTCATGGAGTTCCTCGACAGCCGGCCCGAGGGGCTGTACCGGATCAAGGGCTATGTCGACTTCGGGCCGTACGACGTCCACAACCGGTACGCCGTCCATGCCGTCGGACGGTTCCTGCGCTTCTACCCGGAGCCCTGGCCGGCCGGCGGCGAACGCCTCACCCAGCTGGTGCTCATCGGCTCCGGCATCGATGCCCCCGCCCTCGACAAGGAACTCGGCGCGTGCAGGAGCGACGCCCCGCACGCCGACGAGCGCGGCATGTGGGGCGTCCTCAGGTACGTACAGAACCCGGAGGAGGACCCGGCAGAGCAAGATCTGCCTGAGCCCTCCGCCGGAGGGCTCTAGACCGGCCCCGCCACCACCGCCACCGTCTTCGCCAGGGACACACCCGAGCCGTCACGCCGCGGGTCCATCTCGGGGAGGTCGGCCGGGGTGCCGTTCTTCTGCGCCGCGAGCGCCGGGGCCGGGCCCGCCCAGGCCAGGGACAGGCAGTCCTCGCCCTTCAGGAACCGCTGGCAGCGGACGCCGCCGGTGGCGCGGCCCTTGCGCGGGTACTGGTCGAACGGGGTCAGCTTGGCCGTCGTCTGCACGGAGTCGTCCAGCGTGCCCCGAGAGCCGGCGACGGTGAAGACCACGGCGTCCACGGCCGGGTCCACCGCCGTGAAGGAGATGACCTTCGCGCCCTCGGAGAGCTTGATGCCGGCCACGCCGCCCGCCGGGCGGCCCTGCGGGCGGACCTGGGACGCCTGGAAGCGCAGCAACTGGGCGTCGTCGGTGATGAAGACCAGGTCCTCCTCGCCGGTGCGCAGCTCGACCGCGCCGACGATCCGGTCACCCTCCTTGAGGGTGATCACCTCCAGCTCCTCCTTGTGGGACGGATAGTCCGGCACCACGCGCTTGACCACGCCCTGTGCCGTGCCGAGCGCCAGGCCCGGCGACGACTCGTCGAGCGTCGTCAGGCAGACCACCGTCTCGTCGTCCTCCAGGGAGACGAACTCCGCCAGCGGGGCGCCTCCCGCGAGGTTCGGTGTCGCCATCGACTCCGGGAGCTGGGGCAGGTCGATGACGTTCAGCCGCAGCAGCCGGCCCGCCGAGGTGACCGCCCCCACCTCGCCGCGGGCGGTGGCGGGCACCGCCGAGACGATCACGTCGTGCTTCACGCGCTTGGCGCCGGCGTCCTCCGGGAACGGCTCCCCGTTCGCCGTGCGGGCCAGCAGACCCGTCGAGGACAGCAGCACCCGGCACGGGTCGTCGGCCACCTGGAGCGGCACCGTGGCGACCGTGGCACCACCGGACTCGAGCAGGACCGTCCGCCGGTCGGTGCCGAACTTCTTGGCGACCGTGGCCAGTTCGGTGGAGACCAGCTTGCGCAGTTCCGTGTCCGAGTCGAGGATCCGGGTCAGTTCCTCGATCTCCGCGTTGAGCCGGTCCTTCTCCGCCTCCAGCTCGATGCGGTCGTACTTGGTCAGACGGCGCAGCGGCGTGTCGAGGATGTACTGCGTCTGCACCTCGCTGAGCGAGAACTGCTCCATCAGGCGCTGCTTCGCCTGCGCGGAGTTCTCGCTGGAGCGGATGACACGGATGACCTCGTCGATGTCCAGCAGGGCCGTCAGCAGACCCTCGACCAGGTGCAGCCGGTCGCGCTTCTTGCCGCGGCGGAACTCCGAACGCCGCCGCACGACGGTGAACCGGTGGTCGAGATAGACCTCCAGCAGCTCCTTCAGACCCAGCGTGAGCGGCTGGCCGTCGACCAGGGCGACGTTGTTGATGCCGAAGGACTCCTCCATCGGCGTCAGCTTGTACAGCTGCTCCAGGACCGCCTCCGGCACGAAGCCGTTCTTGATCTCGATGACCAGGCGCAGACCGTGCTCGCGGTCGGTGAGGTCCTTGACGTCGGCGATGCCCTGGAGCTTCTTCGAGCCCACCAGGTCCTTGATCTTGGCGATCACCTTCTCCGGGCCGACCGTGAAGGGCAGCTCGGTGACCACGAGGCCCTTGCGGCGGGCCGTCACGGGTTCCACGGCCACCGTGGCGCGCATCTTGAACGAGCCGCGGCCCGTCTCGTACGCGTCCCGGATGCCGGACAGGCCGACGATGCGGCCGCCGGTGGGCAGGTCGGGGCCCGGGACGTGCTTCATCAGGGCGTCGAGATCGGCGTTCGGGTACCTGATCAGGTGGCGGGCGGCGGCGATCACCTCGCGCAGGTTGTGCGGCGGCATGTTCGTGGCCATACCGACCGCGATGCCCGAGGCGCCGTTGACCAGGAGGTTCGGGAAGGCGGCGGGCAACGCCACCGGTTCCCGCTCCTGGCCGTCGTAGTTCGGGTTGAAGTCGACGGTGTCCTCTTCGATGGACTCCGTCATCAGGCTCGTCGCCTCGGCCATCCGGCACTCGGTGTACCGCATGGCGGCCGGCGGGTCGTCGTTGCCCAGCGAGCCGAAGTTGCCGTGGCCGTCGACCAGGGGGACACGCATCGAGAAGGGCTGGGCCATGCGCACGAGGGCGTCGTAGATCGACGCGTCGCCGTGCGGGTGCAGCTTGCCCATCACCTCGCCGACGACACGGGCGCACTTGACGTACCCGCGCTCGGGGCGCAGGCCCATCTCGTTCATCTGGTAGACGATGCGGCGGTGCACCGGCTTGAGGCCGTCGCGCGCGTCGGGCAGGGCGCGGGAGTAGATGACCGAGTACGCGTACTCGAGGAAGGAGCCCTGCATCTCGTCGACGACGTCGATGTCGAGGATTCTCTCCTCGTACGAGTCGTCGGGCGGCGGGGTCTTCGTGCTGCGGCGGGCCATCGCTGCCGGCTCCTTGCTGAAGCGTTGAACGAGATCTGACGCCGACCATTGTGGACCGCCGCACTGACAACCGGGACCAGGGCCCGGCCCTCGGGCCGCCCGGCGGGGGTTGGCAGGCGCGCCGAGGGCGCCGTTCGCCGGGTCCGGGCGGGGGAACCGGACGCTGCCGGAGGACTGCCGTGCACCGGCCGGTCCGAGGTTTCCCGACGGTCTTCCGCCGGCCCCGGGCCGGGCACGCCGTCACCCCCGCACACGGCCCGCGGACGCTTCCCCCTCTCGCTCTGCGCGTACGCCCCCCGGGAACTTCACCAGGGCCCCGCACGCTTGCATACAGTGGCAGGACTCGCCAGGAAAACCGCGGTTTGATCGACCGCGCCGCGATCGAAGGGACGTACATGCCCATGGGTCACACGGCCACAGCCCAGGCAGGCTCCGGGGGCCTGACAGCGACCGAGCACCGCCTGGCCAACGGCCTGCGCGTGGTGCTCTCCGAGGACCACCTGACCCCGGTCGCGGCGGTGTGCCTCTGGTACGACGTCGGCTCGCGCCACGAAGTCAAGGGGCGTACCGGCCTGGCTCACCTTTTCGAGCACCTGATGTTCCAGGGTTCCGCCCAGGTCAAGGGCAACGGCCACTTCGAGCTCGTCCAGGGCGCGGGCGGCTCGCTGAACGGCACCACCAGCTTCGAGCGCACCAACTACTTCGAGACCATGCCCGCCCACCAGCTGGAGCTCGCCCTCTGGCTGGAGGCCGACCGCATGGGCTCCCTGCTGGCGGCGCTCGACGACGAGTCGATGGAGAACCAGCGCGACGTCGTCAAGAACGAGCGCCGGCAGCGCTACGACAACGTCCCCTACGGCACCGCCTTCGAGAAGCTGACCGCCCTCGCCTACCCGGAGGGCCACCCCTACCACCACACGCCGATCGGCTCGATGGCCGACCTGGACGCGGCCACCCTGGAGGACGCGCGCGCGTTCTTCCGCACCTACTACGCGCCGAACAACGCCGTGCTCTCCGTCGTCGGTGACATCGACCCGGAGCAGACCCTGGCCTGGATCGAGAAGTACTTCGGCTCCATCCCCGGGCACGACGGCAAGCCCGCGCCCCGGGACGGCACACTGCCGGAGATCATCGGCGAGCAGCTGCGCGAGGTCGTCGAGGAGGAGGTTCCGGCGCGCGCCCTGATGGCCGCCTACCGGCTGCCGCAGGACGGTACGCGCGCGTGCGACGCGGCCGACCTGGCCCTCACCGTCCTCGGCGGCGGCGAGTCCTCCCGCCTGTACAACCGTCTCGTGCGGCGGGACCGTACGGCCGTGGCGGCCGGCTTCGGCCTGCTGCGGCTCGCCGGGGCGCCCTCCCTGGGGTGGCTGGACGTGAAGACGTCCGGTGACGTGGAGGTCCCGGTCATCGAGTCCGCCATCGACGAGGAGCTCGCCCGGTTCGCCGAGGAGGGGCCCACGGCCGAGGAGATGGAGCGCGCCCAGGCCCAGCTGGAGCGCGAGTGGCTGGACCGGCTCGGCACGGTCGCCGGCCGCGCCGACGAACTGTGCCGGTACGCCGTCCTGTTCGGCGACCCGCAGCTCGCCCTGACCGCCGTACAGCGCGTGCTGGAGGTGACGGCCGAGGAGGTCCAGGAGGTCGCCAAGGCCCGCCTGCGGCCCGACAACCGCGCGGTGCTCGTCTACGAGCCCGTCGCCGACGAGACGGGCGACGCGGAGACCGCCGAGGACGCCGACACCACCGAGGACACCGCAGCCGCGGCCCTGAACGAGAACGAGGAGGCGGCCAAGTGACCGAGCTCGCCACGATGGACTTCCACCCCCAGCCGCAGGCGGGCGAGGCCAAGCCGTGGGCCTTCCCGGCCCCCGAGCGCGGCACGCTCGGCAACGGCCTGACGGTCCTGCGCTGCCACCGCCCCGGCCAGCAGGTCGTCGCCGTGGAGGTGCTGCTGGACGCCCCCCTGGACGCCGAGCCGGCCGGCCTCGACGGCGTGGCCACGATCATGGCCCGGGCCTTCTCCGAGGGCACCGACAAGCACTCCGCCGAGGACTTCGCCGCCGAGCTGGAGCGCGCCGGCGCCACCCTCGACGCGCACGCCGACCACCCCGGCGTGCGGCTCAGCCTGGAGGTGCCGGCCTCCCGGCTCGCCAAGGGGCTCGGCCTGATCGCCGACGCCCTGAGGGCCCCCGCGCTCGCGGACAGCGAGGTCGAGCGGCTGGTCCGCAACCGCCTCGACGAGATCCCGCACGAGCTGGCCAACCCCGCCCGCCGTGCCGCCAAGGAGCTCTCCAAGGAGCTGTTCCCCGCGGACTCGCGCATGTCCCGGCCCCGCCAGGGCACCGAGGAGACGGTCGCCGCGATCGACTCCGCGGCCGTACGCGCCTTCTACAAGAGGCACGTCAGGCCCGCCACGGCCACCGTCGTGGTCGTCGGCGACCTCACCGGCATCGACCTCGACGCCCTGCTCGGTGACACCCTGGGCGCCTGGACCGGCTCCGCGGCCGAGCCGCGCCCGGTGCCGCCGGTGACCGCCGACGACACGGGCCGGGTCGTCATCGTGGACCGCCCCGGCGCCGTCCAGACGCAGCTGCTGATCGGCCGGATCGGCCCGGACCGGCACGACCGCGTGTGGCCCGCGCAGGTGCTCGGCACGTACTGCCTCGGCGGCACCCTCACCTCCCGCCTGGACCGCGTGCTGCGCGAGGAGAAGGGCTACACCTACGGGGTGCGGGCCTTCGGCCAGGTCCTCAGGTCCGCCCCGGACGGGACCGGTGCCGCGATGCTCGCCATCAGCGGCTCGGTGGACACGCCCAACACCGGCCCCGCCCTCCAGGACCTCTGGACGGTGCTGCGCACGCTCGCCGCCGAGGGGCTGACCGACGCCGAGCGGGACGTCGCCGTGCAGAACCTGGTCGGTGTGGCGCCGCTGAAGTACGAGACGGCGGCGGCCGTCGCGAGCACGCTGGCCGACCAGGTCGAGCAGCACCTGCCCGACGACTTCCAGGCCACGCTGTACCGGCAGCTCGCCGCGACCGGCACCGTGGAGGCCACCGCGGCGGCCGTCAGCGCCTTCCCGGTGGACCGTCTGGTGACGGTGCTCGTCGGTGACGCGGCGCAGATCAGGGGCCCGGTCGAGGCCCTGGGCATCGGCGAAGTCGCGGTCGTCGCCGCCGAGTAGGGGCACGCGCGCGTAGGGGCCCTGGTTGTCTTCTAAGGCACCAGGGCTCCTTTATGCCCGAATTGGTGTGGAGGTTGCGTGTCTGCCCTGTGGGATGCGCTACAAAAACCCGGATCCGTTTGGGAATTGAAAGTGGACCCGCTTAGGTTCGTCCGGGCTGTTCGTCAGGCAGTGCGCCGCACCCGCGGCACCGGACAGTCATCGCCGAGTCCCCGTACGGCGCGAGCCAGGGGAGCCGGGGACCCACCGCAGTCCCTGGGGTGAATCGGACGCCCGCGCGAGCCGCGAGGGGGTCCGTAGGAGACCTTCCTGCTCCGAACCCGTCAGCTAACCCGGTAGGCGAGAAGGAAGGAAAGGACCAGGCACTCCATGGCGTTCACCCGCGCCACCGGGAAGCATCGTCGTCCCAGCCGCGTGCAGCGCGGCACGGCCCGCGCGGCGGGCGTCGCGGCTCTCGCCACCACCGGTGTCATCGGCACCGTGGCCGCCCCGGCCTTCGCCGCCGAGCCCTCCGTCGAGCAGACCGGCCTCACCCCCGTCGTCACCATGGGCGACACCGTGGCCCAGCAGATCGACGCCCAGGCCGCCGCCCAGAAGCAGGCCGCCGAGGAGGCTGCCGCCAAGAAGAAGGCCGAGGAGGCCGCCCGCGAGCGGGCCGCCGAGGCGGCCAAGGAGGCCAAGGAGGCAGCCGAGAAGGCCCGCGAGGCCAAGGAGCGCGCCGCCCGCGAGGCCAAGGAGCGCGCCGCCCGCGAGGCCGAGCGCAAGCGCCTCAACACCTTCGTGCCCCCGATCTCCGGCTCGTACGTCTCCACCGGCTACCAGGCCAGCAGCGGCCTGTGGTCCTCCGGCAGCCACACCGGTGTCGACTTCCACGCCGCCAGCGGCACCTCCGTCCACGCGGTCGGCATGGGCGAGGTCGTCGAGGCCGGCTGGGGCGGTTCCTACGGCAACCAGATCGTGATCAAGATGAACGACGGCACGTACACCCAGTACGGCCACCTGTCGTCCATCGGCGTCTCGGTGGGCCAGAAGGTCACCCCCGGCCAGCAGATCGGCCTGTCGGGCGCGACCGGCAACGTCACCGGCCCGCACCTGCACTTCGAGGCCCGGACGAGCCCCGAGTACGGCTCCGACATGGACCCCGTCGCCTACCTCCGCTCGCACGGCGTGAGCGTCTGACGGCGCACCACTCCGCTTCCCCGAGGCCCCGGCTCCCCGAGCCGGGGCTTTCGGCGTTTGTGACGCCCGGCTGTCCAAAAAATATCCATGGATTCCGGTCCCCCGTCGGAAATTCCGGCTCATTGCAATAGAGTCACGGAACACGTGTCACTCGTCGACGTTTCACGGGGATTAAACGGAGGTCGGTCATGCGCATTCCGGCGCACTCGGTGTGCACGGCCATCCGGGACGACATCGTCGCGGGTGTCTACGAACGCGGCGGCCGGCTGACCGAGGAACTCCTCGCCCGCCGCTACGGCGTCTCGCGCGTCCCCGTCCGGGAGGCCCTGCGCACCCTGGAGGCCGAGGGTTTCGTGGTGACCCGGCGGCACGCGGGCGCGTGCGTCGCCGAACCCACCGAGCAGGAGGCCGCCGACCTGCTGGAGATGCGGCTGCTGCTGGAGCCGCTCGGCGCGGCCCGCGCGGCCCAGCGCCGCACCGAGGCCCATCTGAAGGTCCTGCGCGGCCTGGTCAGGCTCGGCCAGGAGCGCGCCCGCCGGGGCAACAGCGACGACCTGCGCTCCCTGGGCGGCTGGTTCCACGAGACGCTCGCACAGGCCTCCGGCAGCCCCGCGCTGACCTCGATGCTCACCCAGCTCCGCCACAAGATCGCCTGGATGTACACCGTCGAGGCGCCGGCCGGGCCCGTGGAGTCCTGGACCGAGCACGGTGCGATCGTGGACGCGGTGGCGCGCGGGGACAGCGAGCGCGCGCGGGCGGTCACGGCGCTGCACACCGAGCGCGCGACGGCCGCGCACCGGCTGCGTTTCGGCTCCGCCGGGGAGCGGGCCGAGCGTGTGAGGAACTCGCAACATCCCGTAAACACGGCGAGCCTGCGGCATTAACACAAGAGCCGTATACAAAGAGCCAGGTAATTCGCGGGGGATTATTTCTGCTGCCCGTCAACGGAAAATCAACGACCCGCGATCAGGAATGGCGAAGGGCCCGCCCGATGAATTCGGACGAGCCCTTCAGGATGTGCACTCAGACGGTCTCGGGCAGTTCCTCGAGGCCCTCGGAGACCAGCTTCGCCAGCCGGTCCAGGGCGGCGTCCGCACCCTCGGCGTCGGAGGCGAGGACGATCTCCTCGCCACCCTGGGCACCGAGGCCGAGGACGGCCAGCATGGAGGCCGCGTTGACGGGGTTGCCGTCTGCCTTGGCGATCGTCACCGGGACGCCTGCGGCCGTGGCGGCTCGGACGAAGATGGAGGCGGGGCGGGCGTGGAGGCCCTCGGCCCAGCCGACGTTGACGCGGCGCTCAGCCATGTGTTGCTGCCCTTCGGTTTTCAGGGTTGTCTAGACCAGTTTCCCATACGTGAAGCTGCCGGAGCGGTCCTGATGCACCGCCCCGGGTGCCGTCGGATCGCGGCCTCGACCCGACTGACGCCCTCCACAGACTGCCTCGCGCCGTTGTCAGACGCCAGACGTACTCTGGGGCCCATGCAGACCTCGCCGGACCGGCACGAGTATCCCGCCCACTGGGAAGCCGACGTGGTGCTGCGCGACGGTGGCACCGCGCGCATCCGGCCCATCACCGTTGATGACGCCGAGCGCCTGGTCAGCTTCTACGAGCAGGTCTCCGACGAGTCGAAGTACTACCGCTTCTTCGCGCCGTACCCTCGCCTGTCCGCCAAGGACGTCCACCGCTTCACGCACCACGACTTTGTGGACCGGGTGGGACTCGCGGCCACAGTCGGCGGCGAGTTCATCGCCACCGTACGCTACGACCGGATCGGCGCGGACGGAACGCCCGCGTCCGCACCCGCCGACGAGGCCGAGGTCGCCTTCCTCGTGCAGGACGCCCACCAGGGCCGGGGCGTCGCCTCCGCTCTCCTCGAACACATCGCCGCCGTCGCCCGCGAGCGCGGCATCCGCCGCTTCGCCGCCGAGGTGCTGCCCGCCAACAACAAGATGATCAAGGTGTTCACGGACGCCGGGTACACCCAGAAGCGCAGCTTCGAGGACGGCGTCGTCCGTCTGGAGTTCGACCTCGAACCCACCGACCGCTCCCTCGCCGTCCAGTACGCGCGCGAGCACCGCGCCGAAGCCCGGTCCGTGCAGCGGCTGCTCGCGCCCGGCTCGGTCGCCGTCATCGGAGCGGGGCGTACCCCGGGCGGCGTCGGCCGCAGCGTCCTCGGCAACATCCGCGACGCCGGGTACACCGGTCGCCTCTACGCCGTGAACAGGGCACTGCCCGAGGGTCAGAAGGAGCTCGACGGGGTCCCCGCCCACCGCTCGGTGCGGGACATCGACGGCCCCGTGGACCTCGCGGTCGTCGCCGTGCCGGCCGAACACGTGCCCGAGGTCGTCACCGAGTGCGGCGAACACGGCGTGCAGGGGCTGGTCGTGGTCTCCGCCGGATACGCCGAGAGCGGCACCGAGGGGCGCGAACGCCAGCGCGCGCTCGTGCGGCAGGCGCGCACCTACGGCATGCGGATCATCGGCCCGAACGCCTTCGGCATCATCAACACCTCCCCGCGGGTACGGCTCAACGCCTCCCTCGCGCCCGAGACGCCGCGTCCGGGCCGGATCGGCCTGTTCGCCCAGTCCGGCGCCATCGGCATCGCCCTGCTGTCCCGGCTGCACCGGCGCGGCGGCGGCGTCACGGGCGTGACCGGCGTCTCCACGTTCGTCTCCTCCGGCAACCGGGCCGACGTCTCCGGCAACGACGTCCTCCAGTACTGGTACGAGGACCCCGACACCGACGTCGTCCTCATGTACCTGGAGTCCATCGGCAACCCGCGCAAGTTCACCCGCCTCGCCCGCCGCACGGCCGCGGCGAAGCCACTGGTCGTCGTCCAGGGCGCCCGGCACGCGGCCGCGCCCCAGGGGCACGCCGTAAGGGCGACCCGGCTGCCGCACGCGACGGTCTCCGCGCTGCTGCGGCAGGCCGGCGTCATCCGGGTCGACACGATCACCGAGCTGGTGGACGCCGGGCTGCTGCTCGCCCGCCAGCCGCTGCCGGCCGGTCCCCGGGTGGCGATCCTCGGCAACTCCGAGTCGCTCGGCCTGCTCACCTACGACGCGTGCCTCGCCGAGGGGCTGCGGCCGCACCCCCCGCAGGACCTGACCACGGCCGCGTCCGCCGCGGACTTCCACGCGGCCCTGTCGCGGGCGCTGGCCGACGACCGGTGCGACGCGGTGGTCGTCACCGCCATACCGGCGGTAGGGGAGGGCTCGGTCGCGGACGCCGCCCTCGCCGACGCGCTGCGCTGCGCGGTGGCCGCCGCCCCGGCCAAGCCGGTCCTGGTGGTGCACGTGGAGCTGGGCGGCCTGGCGGAGGCCCTGTCGGCGGCGGCGAGCACGGCACCGCAGACCGAGGCGGACAGTCCTCCGCACATCGCCCCTCGCCCGGAATCCACGGAAGACCGGCTCCCCACCGCCGAGGCTCCCGAAGGCGAGCACCTCATCCCCGCCTACCCCGCCGCCGAGCGCGCCGTCCGCGCCCTCGGGCAGGCCGTCACCTACGCGCAGTGGCGGCGCGACGCCGCCGACCCCGGCAAGGTGCCCGAGTACGAGGACATCGACGTAAAGGGCGCCGCCACGCTGATCGACGGGCTCCTCGCGCGCGGGCAGGGACTCACGCTCGGCGCGGACGAGACCTGCGACCTGCTCGGCGACTACGGCATCCACGTCCACCGCGCCCTGCCCGCCCCGACGCCCGACGCCGCCGTCGAGGCCGCCCGCGCCCTCGGCTACCCCGTCGCCCTCAAGGCCACCGCCCCGCACCTGCGGCACCGCGCCGACCTGGGCGGCGTACGCCTCGACCTCGCGGACGAGGACCAACTGCTCCGGTCGTACACCGAGTTGACCGAGCTGTTCGGAGCACCGGAGGAGCTGCGCCCCGTCGTGCAGCGGATGGCGCCGCGCGGCGTGGACGTCGTCGTACGGGCCGTCATCGACCCCGCGGCCGGAGCCGTGCTCTCCTTCGGACTCGCCGGGGCCGCCTCGCAGCTGCTCGGGGACACGGCCCACCGGCTGATCCCGGTCACCGACAAGGAGGCGACCTCGCTGGTGCGCTCGATCCGCACCGCACCCCTGCTGTTCGGCTGGCGCGGCTCCGCACCGGCCGACACCCGCGCCCTGGAGGAGCTGCTGCTGCGGGTGTCCCGGCTGGTCGACGACCATCCCGAGGTCGTCGCGGTCACCCTGGAGCCGGTCGTCGTCGCCTCGCACGGCCTGAGCGTCCTGGGCGCTTCCGTCCGCCTCGCGCCACCGCCCGCCCGCGACGACCTCGGCCCGCGGACCCTGCCCGCGTACTGACCGGGGGCGAGCGGTGCCTCGCAGTCAGTGGTCCCCCGTAGGATGGGCGTCATGGCCAAGACCAGTACGACGACCCAGGGGCTGCGGGCGGCGATCGAGCGCAGCGGCTACTACCCGGCCCTCGTGGCCGAGGCGGTGGAGGCCGCCGTGGGCGGCGAGCCCATCCGGTCGTACCTGGTCCACCAGGAGACGACGTTCGACCAGAACGAGGTACGGCGGCATGTGACGGTGCTCGTCCTCACGGACCACCGCTTCATCGTCAGCCACACCGACGAACAGGCCGCCGACAGCACCTCCCCGACGCCGTACGCCACGACGTCGACGGAGTCCGTGAAGATGAGCCGGATCTCGTCGATCGTGGTCAGCCGCGTGGTCGCCAACCCGGAGTCGTACAAGCCGGGCACCCTGCCCCGTGAGGTCGTCCTCACCATCGGCTGGGGCGCCGTCTCCCGCATCGACCTGGAGCCGGCCGCCTGCGGCGACCCCAACTGCGAGGCGGACCACGGCTACACCGGCAACTCGACGGCGGACGACCTCAGTCTGCGCGTCAGCGAGGCGGGGGACGGACCGGAGACCGTGCGCCAGGCACTCGCCTTCGCGCAGGCGCTCTCCGAGGCGACCGCGGACACCGCTCGCTGATGGCACACCCCAAGACGGCCTGGGACCAGCATCCCGAACCGCTCACCGTCACCTCCGCACCGGCCCCCGAGTACGGCAGCGGCTCCCTCGCCGACCTGCTGCCCACGCTGGCCGCCGGCCTGGGCGTGCCGGGCATGAGCGCCGCGATCTCCGAGCTGACCCCCGCCGACCGGAACTGCGTGTTCCTGATCGACGGCCTCGGCTGGGAGCAGCTCAGGGCGCACCCCGAGGACGCCCCCTTCATGACGTCTCTGCTCGCCACCTCGCGCGGCGGCACCGGACGTCCGCTCACCGCCGGCTACCCGGCGACCACGGCCACCTCCCTCGCCTCGGTCGGCACCGGCCTGCCGCCCGGCGTGCACGGCCTGCCCGGCTACACCGTGCGCAACCCGGACACCGGCGAGCTGATGAACCAGCTGCGCTGGCAGCCGTGGGCCCCGCCCGGCCCCTGGCAGCCGTACCCGACGGTCTTCCAGCTGGCCCACGAGGCGGGCGTGCACGCCGCGCAGGTGTCGTCCCCGACCTTCGAGAACACCCCGCTGACCAGGGTCGCGCTCAGTGGCGGAACGTTCCTCGGGCGGCTGACCGGCGAGGACCGGATGGACCTGGCGGCCGAGCAACTGGCCGCGGGCGACCGCTCCCTGGTCTACACGTACTTCGCCGAGGTCGACGGCGCCGGCCACCGCTTCGGCGTCGACTCCGATACCTGGCGCGGCCAGCTCATGTACGCCGACCGCCTGGTCCAGCGCCTGGCCGAGCAACTGCCGCCGCGCAGCGCCCTCTACGTCACCGCCGACCACGGCATGATCGACGTGCCCTTCGACGAAGAGCACCGCATCGACTTCGACGAGGACTGGGAGCTGAGCGCCGGAGTCGCCCTGCTCGGCGGCGAGGGCCGCGCCCGGCACGTCTACGCGGTGCCCGGCGCCGCGAACGACGTCCTGACCTGCTGGCGCGAGGTGCTCGGCGAGCAGTTCTGGGTGGCCTCACGCGACGAGGCCATCGCGGCGGGCTGGTTCGGCCCGAAGATCGACGAACGGGTGTACGGCCGGATCGGCGACGTGGTCGCCGCCGCGCGCGACGACGTCCTGCTCATCGCCTCCGAGCGGGAGCCGAAGGAGTCGGCGATGGTCGGCAACCACGGTTCGATGACCCCCGCCGAGCAGTTGGTCCCGCTGCTCGAAGTACGCTCCTGAAGCCCCACCCCGTTCGCCCGACCCCTCTCGCCGAAAGGTGCTCAACTCGACATGCCCGAGCTGGTGTTCTTCTCCGGAACGATGGACTGTGGGAAGTCGACGCTGGCTCTCCAGATCGAGCACAACCGCTCGGCGCGCGGCCTCCAGGGCATGATCTTCTCGCGTGACGACCGCGCCGGCGAGGGCAAGCTGTCCTCGCGCCTCGGCCTGGTCACGGACGCGGTGGAGGTCGAGGACGGCCAGGACCTCTACGCCTACCTCGTCGACCACCTCTCGCAGGGCGGCCGAGCGGACTACGTGATCGCCGACGAGGCGCAGTTCCTCGCGCCGGAGCAGATCGACCAACTCGCGCGGGTGGTCGACGACCTGGGCCTGGACGTCTACGCCTTCGGCATCACGACCGACTTCCGTTCCAAGCTGTTCCCCGGCTCCCAGCGGCTGGTGGAACTGGCCGACCGGGTCGAGGTGCTCCAGGTCGAGGCCCTGTGCTGGTGCGGCGCCCGGGCCACGCACAACGCCCGCACGATAGGCGGCGTCATGGTCGTCGAGGGCGCCCAGGTGGTCGTCGGAGACGTCACCCACTCCAGCGACGAGGTCGGCTACGAAGTCCTGTGCCGCCGCCACCACCGGCGCCGTATGACCTCGGCGGCGGCCCACGCGGCGGCCCTGTCCCCGGACGTGCTGCCGGTGTCGTCCTCCTGACCACTCGGGCGGTGCGTCAGCGCTGCCGTCGCAGCAGCGCGAACGGTGCCCCCTCCGGGTCCGCCACCATCGCCACCCGGCCGTGCGCCGTGTCATGGGCCGGCTTGAGGACGTGCCCGCCCAGCTGCACCAGGCGGTCCAGTGCGCCGTCGACGTCGTCGGCCTGGAAGTACGTCACCCAGTGCGGGCCCCGGTCGCGGGGCAGCGCCTGCCCCAGCCCGTGGATGCCGGCGACGGGCCGGTCCCCGAGGTGCAGGGTCACGTAGTCCAAGCCGGCGGACACCACCGGCTCCTCCTGGTAGCCGAACACCGACCGGTAGAACTTGGCGACGCTCGCCGACTCGTAGGTCAGCAGCTCGTTCCAGGCGGGCGTGCCGGGGGCGCCCGAGACGGACGTGCCGTGGTGAGCGGCGGCCTGCCAGACGCCGAAGACCGCACCCGAGGGATCGGAACAGATCGCCAGACGGCCCGCGTCGGCGGCGTCCAGCGGGCCCACGCCG
The DNA here is from genome assembly GCF_002150735.1 of Streptomyces africanus. Lineage (GTDB taxonomy): Bacteria > Actinomycetota > Actinomycetes > Streptomycetales > Streptomycetaceae > Streptomyces > Streptomyces africanus. Next base: position 66,092 of record NZ_MUKA01000038.1, on the reverse strand, counting down.
ATCGTGCCGCCGCAGCTGCGTACCGTCTCGGCGGTCAGATCGACGTTCTCCGAGGCGAAGTAGGGGGTCCACGCGATGGGCAGATGGCGGTCCGGGGGCAGTTGGCCGATGCCCGCCACCTCGTGTCCGTCGAGCAGCGCCCGTACGTACGGGCCGAGTTGCCGGGGGCCCGGCTGGAACTCCCAGCCGAACAGCGTTCCGTAGAACTCCTGGGTCGCGGCCGGCCCGTGCACCATCAGGCTCACCCAGCAGGGGGTGCCGGGCGCGTGCCGAACGGGTCCTGCGTCGTTCGGGCCGGCGGACTCCCGTGCGTCGGTCATCGTCACTCTCTTCTCGGCCTCGCGGTGGACGCGCTCTCCGCAGCCCACGGGGGTACGTCCAGCGGGGCGGCCCCTGTCCGGGAGAATGCCTGACGGGCGGTGCGCTGCACCGTGCGGCGCGCTTGCCGGCACGTGTCGTTCAGCTGTACAGCAAGTGCTTGTTCCCGTACAGCGCGTGAGCGTTCCGTTCGGCCGAGCAGAGTAGCCGGACCCGCATGGCTCGGCCACCCCTGTGCGCGAGGATGGAGCCATGAACGCCATCATCTCCGCATCCGACCTCGCGAGCGATCTGACGGGTGCCAACCCGCCCGTCCTGCTCGATGTCCGCTGGCAGCTCACCATGGCCAAAGCGACCGGTGAGCCGCCGTACGACGGCCGTGCCGCATACGAGGAAGGGCACCTTCCGGGGGCCGTCTTCGTCGACCTGGACCGGGAGTTGGCCTCGGCGCCGGGGGAGGGCGGCCGGCATCCGCTGCCCGACCTCGCGCGCTTCGGTGCCGCGATGCGCCGGGCGGGTGTGTCGTCCGGGACGCCGGTGGTCGTCTACGACGGCGGCCAGGGCTGGGCGGCGGCCCGGGCGTGGTGGCTGCTGCGCTGGACGGGTCACCCGGACGTGCGAGTCCTCGACGGCGGGTTGCCGGCCTGGGAGGGTCCGCTGGAGAAGACCGTGCCGACTCCGGCCGAGGGCGACTTCGTACCCGAGCCCGGGGCGGCCGGCCTGCTCGACGCCGACGCCGCCGCGGCGTTGGCGCGCTCCGGGGTGCTGCTGGACGCGCGGGCGGGGGAGCGGTACCGGGGCGAGGTGGAGCCGATCGATCCGGTGGCCGGGCACATCCCGGGAGCGGTGTCGGCGCCCACCACGGAGAACGTGGGGGCGGACGGGTGCTTCCTCCCCGCCGGGGAACTGCGCGCGCGTTTCCAGGGGCTCGGGGTGAGCGAGGGCGCGAGGGTCGGCGTGTACTGCGGGTCGGGGGTGTCCGCGGCGCATGAGGTCCTGGCGCTGGCGGTCGCGGGCATTCCGGCGGAGCTGTACGTGGGTTCGTGGTCTGAGTGGTCCTCGGACCCGGACCGGCCGGTGGCCGTGGGACCGGATCCTCAGTAACCCGGCAGGAGTTCTCGGCAACCGGGCATGAGCCATCGTCGGTAACCGGGCAGGAGAGCGAAGGCCGCGCCCACGAGGCGCGGTCCTCGTCCTCCTGCAGCCGATCCGGCTACTCCTGCTTCTTGCGCCGCGTCCCGAACACGATCTCGTCCCAGCTCGGGACGGCGGCTCTGCGGCCGGGCCGGACGCCGTCGGCCTCGGCCTGGCGGTCGGTGGCCCCGATGAGCCGGTCGCGGTGGCTGCCGACGGAGCGCGGCATGAGGACGTCCGCGTAGGCGGAACCGGCCGAGGCCGCGGGAGCCGGGGGTTCCTCCTCCTCGGCTTCGGCGACGGGCTCCTCCTCGGGCTCCGGAGCGGGGCGCTCCGGCACGACCAAGTCGCCGCGGAAACTCGGCACCGCCTCCAGCAGGCTGGTCAGCGAGTCCCGCTCACCCGTGCTCTCCTCCACCGGCTCGGACGCCGCCGCCGGAAGGCTGGGCCGCTCCCGGTCGGCGGAACGGTCCAGCGGCCGGTCGCGCGGCAGCCGGGCGATCCGCGGGACGAACGGGAAGCTGGGCTCGGGCGCGGCCAGGTCGTCGGTCTCGCCGATGAGCATGCGTGCCTCGTCGTCGACGGCCTGGACGAGCCGCCGGGGCGGGTCGTATGTCCAGCTCGCCGAGTGCGGTTCGCCCGCGACGCGGTAGACCAGCAGGACTTCCCACGTGCCGTCGTCGCGACGCCAGGAGTCCCACTGGACGGTGTCCTTCTCGGCACCGCGCAGCAGCAGCCGCTCCGCCACGGCCTCGCCCAGCGGCGGACCGGAGTTCTCGCCGGGGCGGCGGACCGGGGTCTTGCGGGCCCGCTCGGCCATGAACGCACGCTCGGCGAGCACCGGACCCTCGAAGCGGCGGACGCGGTCCACGGGGATGCCGGCGAGCTGCGCGACCTCTTCCGCCGTCGCGCCGGCTCGTATACGCGCCTGGATGTCGCGGGGGCGGAGGTGGCTCTCCACCTCGATCTCGATCTGGCCCAGGCGAGGACGGTCGCCGCGCACGGCGGCGCGGAGCCGTTCGTCGATGGGAAGCGTGTACTCCGTGCTGTCCGCAGCCTTCAGCACCAGCCGTGTGCCGTCATTCGAGACGGCCACGACACGCAGTTCGGGCATGGGGACCTCCCGGGTGGTGCCTGCCGACGTCACGTGCGTCGCTGCTTCCGCTAGTCGAGTGTGGCCTGCCCGGGTGCAGCCTGCCACAACCTTGCCGAGTTGCCCGGCGTGTCGGGCGCGGGCCCTGGATCGCCGTTATGGCACGGTTACCTATTCGCAACGCTAAGTGACGAACTCTGTCACCCTGTGCAACTAGCCCCCTCCCGGCGGTCCTTAAAGGCCCCGTGCACCCTGACGGGAGACCGGACCCAGGGCTCGCAACAGTACTCCATTCGGGCCACGTGCGTGGATTGGCGCGCCGCCGAACTTCTGGCAAGGGGGCGGACTCGGCCGTCCGCTGCCCCCATTGCGCGATCTTGAACGTGGGGAACGCCACCCCCGGCGCGTCCCCTACGCCCCCAGGACCCTCCGCAAGTAGTCGTTCTGGAACCGCCGATCAGGATCGAGCCGGTCCCGCAACGCCGTGAACTCTTCGAAGCGCGGATACACCCGGGAGAAGTACGCGGCGTCCCTGGTGTGCACCTTGCCCCAGTGCGGACGTCCCTCGTGGGCGGTGAAGATGCGCTCGGCCGCGGTGAAGTACCGCTGGTAGGGCGTGCCCTGGAACATGTGGACGGCGATGTAGGCGGTGTCCCGGCCCGAGGCGGTGGACAGCGTGATGTCGTCCGCCGGTGCCGTGCGCACCTCCACGGGGAAGCTGACCTTCAGACCGGAACGGTCGACCATCGTCTTCAGTTCGCGCAGCGCCTCGACGACGGCCGCGCGCGGAACGGCGTACTCCATCTCCACGAAGCGCACCCGGCGCGGCGAGGTGAAGACCTTGTAGGGGATGTCCGTGTAAGTCCGCGCGGACAGGGCCTTGCTGGAGATCTGGGCGATCGCGGGGATCGTGGCGGGCACCGCGCGGCCGACCCAGTTGGCCACCTGGAAGACCCCGTTGGAGAGGAACTCGTCCTCGAACCAGCTCTGGAGCTGCGGCACCGGCTTCTCCGGGCCCGCGCTGCGGTTGTTGCGCTTGGTGTTGGTGCTCCCGGTGTGCGGGAACCAGTAGAACTCGAAGTGCTCGTTCTCGGCCCAGAGTTCCTCGAAGTCGGCGAGGACCCGGTCGAACGGCATCGGCTCCTCGCGGGCCGTGAGCAGGAAGACCGGCTCCACGGCGAACGTGATCGCGGTGACGATGCCCAGGGCGCCGAGGCCGATGCGGGCGGCCGCGAAGACCTCCGGGTTCTCCTTCTCGGAGCAGGTGAGGACCGAGCCGTCGGCGGTGACCAGTTCAAGGCCCTTGATCTGGGCGGCGATCGAGCCGGAGTCACGGCCCGTGCCGTGCGTGCCGGTGCTTATCGCCCCCGAGACCGTCTGCTCCATGATGTCGCCCATGTTCGTCAGCGACAGTCCCTCCCGGGCGAGGGCCATGTTGAGTCTCTTGAGCGGGGTGCCGGCCTCCACCGTGACGGTCATGGCCTCGCGATCAATGGCGCGTATCCCGGTCAACAGTTGAGGACGGATCAACACACCGTCCGTCGCCGCTATGGACGTGAAGGAGTGCCCCGTGCCGACGGCCTTCACCTTCAGGCCGTCCTCGGCGGCCCGCCGCACGGCGGCGGCCAGTTCGTCGACGGAGGCCGGGGTGACCTCCCGCGCGGGACGCGCGGAGACATTGCCGCCCCAGTTACGCCACGTGCCGTTCTTTCCGTTCGCCGTGCTGCTCAACGGAGCCTCCCCGACCCGTAGCCGGCCGCTTGAGCCGACGGAATCCGAGGAAACCCACCGCGACCGCGACGGCCCCGGCCACCGCCGGAACCCCGTACCCGGCACGTGCTCCGGCCGCGTCGATCACCCAGCCGGCCGCGGAGGAGCCGAGCGCGACCCCCACCGCGAGCCCGGTGCTCACCCAGGTCATGCCCTCGGTGAGCTGCGCACGTGGTACGTGCTCTTCGATGAGGGACATCGTCGTGATCATCGTCGGAGCGATGGACAGTCCCGCAACGAACAGCGCCACGGCCAGAAACGGCAAGTTTCCGACCAGTAGGAGGGGGATCATACTCACGGCCATGGCACACACGCCCAGCAACCACCGGCGTTCCGGCGCCCCGGCGAAGTGCAGCAGCCCGAAGACCATGCCCGCCACACAGGAACCGGCCGCGTACAGCGCCAGGATGATGCTCGCGGCGGCCTTGTGCCCCTCCGCGTCGGCGAAGGCCACGGTGACCACGTCGACCGCCCCGAAGATCGCCCCGGTCGCCGCGAAGGTGGCCACCAGGACCTGAAGGCCCCGCGAGCGCAGGGCCGTGCCCCCGCCGCGGTGCTCGCGCGGGTGCGGTTCCGGCTCGGTGGCGCGCTGCGCGGTCAGCCAGAAGACGCCCACGGCCAGGAAACAGGCGGCGAGCAGCGGACCGGCCTCCGGGAACCAGGCCGTGGACAGACCGATGGAGATGATCGGCCCGAAGATGAAGCACACCTCGTCCACCACGGACTCGAAGGAGTACGCGGTGTGCAGTTGCGGCGTGCCCCGGTACAGCGCCGCCCAGCGGGCCCGGATCATCGCGCCGACGCTCGGCACGCAGCCGATGCCGACGCAGGCGAGGAACAGCACCCGGTCCGGCCACCCGTAGTGCGCCGCGCACAGCAGGACGGCCGCCGCGGTCAGCGAGATCAGCGTCGCAGGCCGCAGCACCCGCCGCTGTCCGTACTGGTCCACCAGCCGCGAGACCTGCGGTCCGGCCACCGCCGCCGCCAGCGCGATGGTGGCCGACAGGGCGCCGGCCAGGCCGTACCGTCCGGTGAGCTGGGAGACCATCGTGACGACGCCGATGCCCATCATCGACACGGGCATACGGCCGAGGAAGCCCGCGGTGGAGAAGCCCTTGGTGCCGGGGGCGGCGAACAGGGCGCGGTAGGGGCTGGGCACGGGGTCTCCGAAAGGCTCAGTAAGCTGCGAACGCAGTTGACACAGATTACGCCTCCGGGTGCGCCCGACGCACCCGTCAAGGCCCGCCCGGCGGCCGGCCGCCGCGCAGGTGTCACCCCGCCGTTTCCCGGCTGTCAGTGCAGGGTGGCAGGATCGACTCATGCCAGACGCGCGCGATGTCAGCCCCTACGACGCCCTGCTCCTGCTCTCCTTCGGCGGCCCGGAAGGCCCGGACGACGTGGTCCCGTTCCTGGAGAACGTGACGCGCGGGCGCGGCATCCCCAAGGAACGCCTCAAGGAAGTCGGGCAGCACTACTTCCTGTTCGGCGGGGTCAGCCCCATCAACGACCAGAACCGCGCCCTGCTGGACGCCCTGCGCAAGGACTTCGCCGAGCACGGCCTGGACCTGCCCGTCTACTGGGGCAACCGCAACTGGGCGCCGTATCTGACGGACACGCTGCGCGAGATGGTCCGCGACGGCCGCCGCCGCATCCTGGTCCTCGCCACCAGCGCCTACGCCTCGTACTCGGGCTGCCGCCAGTACCGCGAGAACCTCGCCGACGCGCTCGCGGCGCTTCAGGCCGAGGGGCTGGAGCCGCCGAAGGTCGACAAGCTGCGGCACTACTTCAACCACCCCGGCTTCCTCGAGCCCATGATCGACGGGGTGATCCGCTCCCTCGCCGAGCTGCCCGAGGACGTCCGGGACGGGGCGCACCTCGCCTTCTCGACGCACTCGATCCCGACGGCCTCCGCCGACACCTCCGGGCCCGTCGAGGACCACGGCGACGGCGGCGCGTACGTCAGGCAGCACCTGGACGTGGCGCAGCTGATCGCGGACGCCGTCCGGGAGCGCACCGGCGTCGACCACCCCTGGCAGCTCGTCTACCAGTCCCGCTCCGGCGCCCCGCACATCCCGTGGCTGGAGCCCGACATCTGCGACCACCTCGACGAGCGGCACGCGGCCGGCGTCCCGGCTGTGGTGATCGCCCCCATCGGGTTCGTCTCCGACCACATGGAGGTCCTCTACGACCTCGACACGGAGGCCAGGGCCAAGGCGGAGGAGCTGGGGCTGCCGATGCGCCGCTCGGCGACCGTCGGCGCCGACCCGAGGTTCGCCGCCGCGATCCGCGAGCTCGTCGTGGAGCGCGCCGCCGTCGAGCGCGGGCAGGAGGTCACGCCCTGCGCCCTGGGCGCCCTCGGGGCGAGCCACCACCTCTGCCCGGCCGGCTGCTGCCCGGCCCGCGCCCCCCGGCCCGCCGCCGCGGGCGCCGACAGCACCTACGCGTGAGGAGCCCCGTGACCGACCCCCTGCTCCAGGACCTGCTCGCTCTCGCCCAGGAGGCCGCCCGGCGCGCGGGCGCGCTGCTGCGGGACGGACGACCGGCCGACCTCGCGGTGGCCGCGACCAAGTCCAGCCCCATCGACGTCGTCACGGAGATGGACATCGCGGCCGAGAAGCTGATCACCGGCCTGATCGCCGAGCGCCGCCCGGACGACGGCATCCTCGGCGAGGAGGGCGCCGCCACGGAGGGCACGAGCGGCGTCCGCTGGGTCATCGACCCGCTCGACGGCACGGTCAACTACCTGTACGGGCTGCCCACCTGGTCCGTCTCCATCGCCGCCGAGCGGGACGGCGAGACCGTCGTCGGGGTCGTCGCGGCCCCGATGCGCGGCGAGACCTTCCACGCGGTGCTCGGCGGCGGTGCCTGGGCCACCGGCGCCTGGGACGGCGAGCGCAGGCTGGCCTGCCGGCCCGCGCCGCCCCTGGACCAGGCGCTGGTCTCCACGGGCTTCAACTACGTGGCCGAGGTCCGCGCCCACCAGGCCGAGGTCGCCCAGCGGCTGATTCCGCTGCTGCGCGACATCCGGCGGGGCGGTTCGGCCGCGGTCGACCTGTGCGACCTGGCGGCCGGACGCCTCGACGGCTACTACGAGCGCGGTCTGCACGCCTGGGACGTCGCGGCGGGCGACCTGATCGCCCGGGAGGCGGGCGCGCTGACCGGTGGACGCCCCGGAGAGCGCCCGTCAGGGGATCTGACGGTCGCGGGCACCCCGGGCGTCTTCGAGCCCCTCCAGGGCCTCCTGGAGGACTTCGGCGCCTGGCACGACTGACCCCCTGGAACTGGCCCCTGGAACCGACCCCTGGAACGACGGAGCGGGCCCCGGCGCTGGATTCGCCGGGGCCCGCTCCGTACGCCTGATCAGACGCTCGTCGCGCCGACCTCCACACCGTGCTCGGCGGCGAGGCGGCGCAGGTCGTCGAGCTCGCCCTGCTCCACCTCGACGAGGAAGTCGTCGCCCTCGTCGCGAGCCCGGGACAGATCGGACTCGGTCGCCCTTATGCGCTGCAGAAGTCCTGCGGTGAATGCGTCCATGCTGCGCCCCCTCGTCCTGGGTCGTGGGTCGTTGGCACGGGGGTGTGCCATTAGGAAGGGACGATCACGTCTCCTGTGGATGCCCAGCGCCGGTCGGCCGGGCGGCGACGGTGCCGGACACCCACGCCCGCCCTGCGGCAAAGCGGGTTGACGCGCACCGCATGGTGGTGCGGTGCCAGCAGAGGGTGATCGTGGGATGTAAAGCCGTCCTCCCCAAGCTCCCTTCCGTGGAAACCTAACCGCGGGAGAAAATCTCTTATTCCGCATCGGGCCCCGCCCGCTCACCCGCCTTACCTCCGACTTATGGCCGAAAAGGGCAGGATGGAGGGCAACACACCAACAGACCGTCGAAGACCCCTGCCCGGCTGCGCCTGTGCGGCGCTACGCGGGTGGACATGAGGAAGGACCAGGGACGTGCGCGTACTCGTCGTCGAGGACGAGCAACTGCTCGCCGATGCGGTGGCCACCGGACTGCGCCGGGAGGCCATGGCCGTCGACGTCGTGTACGACGGCGCGGCCGCCCTGGAGCGCATCGGCGTCAACGACTACGACGTGGTCGTCCTCGACCGCGACCTCCCGCTCGTGCACGGCGACGACGTCTGCCGCAAGATCGTCGAGCTCGGCATGCCCACGCGCGTGCTGATGCTCACGGCCTCCGGCGACGTCAGCGACCGGGTGGAGGGCCTGGAGATCGGCGCCGACGACTATCTGCCCAAGCCGTTCGCGTTCAGTGAGCTCATCGCGCGCGTGCGGGCCCTCGGCCGGCGCACCAGCGTGCCCCTGCCGCCGGTCCTGGAGCGCGCCGGGATCAAGCTCGACCCCAACCGCCGCGAGGTCTTCCGCGACGGCAAGGAGGTCCAGCTCGCTCCCAAGGAGTTCGCCGTCCTGGAGGTGCTGATGCGCAGCGAGGGCGCCGTCGTCTCGGCGGAGCAGCTGCTGGAGAAGGCCTGGGACGAGAACACCGACCCGTTCACGAACGTCGTCCGCGTGACGGTCATGACCCTGCGCCGCAAGCTCGGCGAGCCGCCCGTGATCGTCACCGTTCCCGGCTCGGGCTACCGGATCTGATCGGCCGTGGCCACCACTCCCGTGCCTCCTCAGGCACCTCCGAAGCCCACCTGGGACCCCCGGCGGCCCGCGCCGCCGCTCCCCTGGCTGCGCCCGACCATCCGCATAAGGCTCACGCTGCTCTACGGCGGCATGTTCCTGATCGCCGGCATCCTGCTGCTGTCGATCATCTACCTGCTGGCCGCGCAGGCCCTGAACGTGGGCAGCGTCCTGCCGTTCAAGATCGTCGAGGGCAAGGTCACCAGCGACATCTGCAACCTGCCCGACCAGGCCTCGCCCAGCGAGTTCAACAACGCCATGAACGCGTGCGTCAATGATCAGCGCCGGCACGCCCTGGACAGCTTGCTCAGCCGCTCGCTCCTGTCCCTGCTGGGCCTGGCGGTCATCGCCTTCGCCTTCGGCTACGCGATGGCCGGCCGGGTCCTGTCGCCGCTGGGCCGGATCACCCGTACCGCCCGCGCGGTGGCCGGCTCCGACCTGTCCCGCCGGATCGAGCTGGACGGCCCGGACGACGAGCTCAAGGAGCTGGCGGACACCTTCGACGACATGCTGGAGCGGCTGCAGCGCGCCTTCACCGCCCAGCAGCGCTTCGTGGGCAACGCCTCGCACGAGCTGAGAACACCCCTGGCGATCAACCGCACGCTCCTCGAGGTGCACCTGTCCGACCCGGGCGCGCCGGTGGAGCTCCAGCAACTCGGCAAGACGCTGCTGGCCACCAACGAGCGCAGCGAGCAGCTCGTCGAGGGCCTGCTGCTGCTCGCCCGCAGCGACAACCAGATCGTCGAGCGGGGCCCGGTGGACCTCGCGGAGGTCGCCGAGCAGGCCATCGACCAGGTGCACGGCGAGGCCGAGGCCAAGGGCGTGCGCATCCGCGGCGAGCAGAAGCCCGCGGTCGTCCAGGGCAACGGCGTGCTGCTGGAGCGGATCGCCCTCAACCTGGTGCAGAACGCCGTGCGGTACAACGTGGCCGAGGGCGGCTGGGTCGAGGTCACCACCGACGTCCAGCACGGTCAGGCGGTGCTGGTCGTCTCCAACACGGGCCCGGTCGTGCCGGCGTACGAGATCGACAACCTCTTCGAGCCGTTCCGGCGGCTGCGCACGGAGCGCACGGGCAGCGACAAGGGTGTGGGACTCGGTCTGTCGATCGTCCGGTCGGTGGCGCGGGCGCACGGCGGGCACATCTACGCGCAGCCGCGCGAAGGGGGTGGACTCGTGATGCGAGTCACGCTGCCCATCTGAGATCATGTCGCCGATCAACTCGGCGACACACGGGGATGTTCGCTTTGCGCGGAATTTTCAAGATCTCACGGTGTGTGCATCGTGTGTGATCGATCACAGGGGCGCTTTTCCGGTCATCTACTCTCCGTGATCATGTGTCCTGCCGGAAAGCCGGGAAAATCCCGGTTTTCGAGGGTCTTGATCACGGGAAGTACACGGTGAGACGCCTTTGTAGTGCGGCATTCGGACCGTGTACGGTCCCCATCGCCATCCAAGCCGATCACTCGTGAGGAGTCCGGTTGGGTGTCGATTGAGTAACAGACCTTGATGTGAGGCAAAATCTCCGCCTCAGGTCGGGCACAAGTCCGGCCTCTCACGCGTTACGTGCGCTGGAGACACCGCAGACACCCAGAGGGGGAGAGCGACATGGCAACCGATTACGACACTCCACGCAAGACCGACGACGACGTTGACTCGGACAGCCTCGAAGAGCTGAAGGCTCGGAGGAACGACAAGTCGGCCTCCGCAGTGGACGTCGACGAGTTCGAGGCCGCGGAAGGCCTCGAGCTGCCCGGCGCCGATCTCTCGAACGAGGAGCTGGCAGTCCGAGTGCTCCCGAAGCAGCAGGACGAGTTCACCTGCATGAGCTGCTTCCTGGTGCACCACCGCAGCCAGCTGGCCCGGGAGAAGAACGGTCAGCCGATCTGCCGCGACTGCGACTGAGGACGGGTCGGCCGTGACTGGCTCGACCCCTCCCTGGAAGCGCCGCTTCTCCAAGCGGAAAGCGGACGAAGGGCCGATCGACGGCCCGAAGCACGGCGCGTGTGACGACGAGCGAGGCTCAACCGGTACGGGGGCGGCCTCGCTCGAACCGGCAGCGGACCGGGGTGACCTCCCGGCGTCCGTCGACGTCCCCGCACCCGTCGCCCGGCGACGGGCGGGGACGATCCGGGAGAGGGCCTGGGGCGGCGCCCGCAAGGGCGGCGAACGGGCCCGTGCGGGTCTCGCGCACCTCGCCGACCGGATCATCGATCTGGCCCCGCGCGTCCCCGTGCGGGACCTGGCGACCCTGCGCAGGCAGTTCCCGGGCCTGGGGCCCGAAGAGCTCGCGGACAAACTCGTCGCGGGCGCGGCGAAGGCGACGGCGACGGTCGGAGCGGGCATCGGCGCGGCGGCGATGCTTCCCGTCCCGCCCGCGATGCCGACGGAACTGGCCGCCGAGGTCACCGGCGTCGCGGCGATCGAGCTGAAGCTGATCGCCGAACTCCACGAGGTCTACGGCGTACGGCCGCCCGGCAGCCTCAAGCAGCGCAGCACGGCGTACCTCGACGCCTGGTCGGGGGAGCGCGGGATCGACGCGACCAGGCCGTCGACGCTGAGCACGGCGCTGAACAGCCGCATGAAGCGCGAGCTGCGACAGCGGATCACGAAGCGGATGGTCCGCAGCATGCCGAACCTGGTGCCGTTCCTGGTGGGCGCCGCCGTCGGGGCGGCCATGAACCGCAGCGAGACGAGAAAGCTCGCCGTCCGGATCCGCGAGGACCTGCGCAAGATGCAGGTGCCCTGGGAGGCCCTGGAGGCGCTCCCCGCCCTGGAGCGTCCGGCGGACGCCCTGGAGATGGGCGAGCTCATCGACGACCCCTTGGGCCGCCTCGACGAGAGACACGACAAGCGCGACGACCGACGCTGAGGCGACGCCGAGGCGGTGCGCGGGTACGGGGGCTTCATGAAGCCCCGCACCGGGTGACGCCCGGCGCAAGTGTGCTACTCCGACTTCGCCGCCCTCAGCGCCTCCGCCAGGCGCTCCGGCTCGCGGGTGGACAGGTACAGGTACGGAGTCGGGTCCTCCGGGTCCGTGACCTCCACGCGCAGGGCGGTGGGGATGTAGGCGCGCAGCAGCATGAAGGCGCGCGGGTCGGCCTTGTGGGTGCGCCAGGCGCGGGTTTCCTCCGCGTCCAGGACCTCCGCCTCGCCCAGCGCCGCCACCGGGATCTTCGCCTCGCCCGCGATCAGGGAATCACCCACCACACGGATGCGGACCGAGCCGTACGAACTCGCGGCGACGGCCGCGACCGCCGTGCCGCCGGCCAGACCGCCGAGCATCGGCAGCGTGCCGAACGGGAGCAGGACCAGGGCCATGGAGACCCCGACCAGGAACGAGATCAGCCACCAGGACCGGGGAGCGGTCAGGCGTTCTTCGTACGGGGCGGCGGAGAGCTGCATGGAGCCAAGCTTGGCACGGTGTCCGGAAGGGGCCGACGCGCGGGTAAGGTCTCCGGCTGTGAGTCGTACTTCCACTGCTCTGCAGCCTCCGGCCGACGCCGTGCGACCGGTGCGGCATCCGGATGCTCCGGCGCCCGGTGAGCCCCTCGGCGCGCACTACGGCCAGTGTTTCGGCTGTGGCGGCGACCAGCCGCACGGGCTGCACCTGGAGGCCCGGGCCGGCGAGGGCGTGTCACTCACCGCCGAGTTCACCGTGCAGCCCGCCCACCAGGGCGCCCCGGGCCTCGCCCACGGCGGTGTGCTCACCTCCGCCCTGGACGAGACGCTCGGCTCGCTGAACTGGCTGTTGCGCACGATCGCCGTGACCGGACGGCTGGAGACCGACTTCGTACGGCCCGTGCCCGTCGGTACCACGCTGTACCTGGAGGCGGAGGTGACGGCGGTGGCCGGGCGGAAGATCTACTCGACCGCCACCGGACGCGTCGGCGGCCCCGGCGGGCCCGTCGCCGTGCGCGCCGACGCGCTCTTCATCGAGGTCAAGGTCGACCACTTCGTCGACCACGGCCGCAAGGAGGAGATCCGGGCGGCCATGAACGACCCGGACCAGGTCCGGCGCGCCCGCGCCTTCGAGGTGAACCCGTGAGCCGTGAGACCCGTCAAGAGCTCGACGTGCTGATCCGGCGCGTCGATCCGGACGTACCACTTCCGTCGTATGAGCACCCCGGGGACGCGGGAGCCGATCTGCGCACCACCGAGGCGTGCCGGCTGGCGCCGGGCGAGCGGGCCGTGCTGCCCACGGGAGTGTCTGTGGCGCTGCCGGAGGGGTACGCGGCCTTCGTGCACCCCCGGTCCGGCCTGGCCGCCCGCTGTGGCGTCGCCCTGGTGAATGCCCCGGGGACGGTTGATGCCGGGTACCGTGGGGAGATCAAGGTGATCGTGGTGAATCTCGACCCGCGCGAGGACGTGCGGTTCGAGCGCTTCGACCGGATTGCCCAACTGGTCGTCCAGCAGGTCGAGAGGGTCCGCTTCCAGGAGGTGGCGGAGCTTCCCGGCTCCGCGCGGGCCGAGGGGGGCTTCGGGTCCACCGGAGGACACGCCGCGGTGGACGGGACGAGCGACACAAGCGGTCAGGCCGCCCTGGGCGGTCAGGCGGGTGGGAATCGATACGCTTCGGTCGTATCCGACCGGGAAGGACAGTGACGTGTTCGGACGTCGCAAGAAGAGGGATGCCGCCGAGGACGCGGCCGGCGAGGCCGAGCAGGTCGTCGACGGTGTCGACAGTGAGGCGGGCGGCGAGGGCGAGCGCCTGAGGCTCGAGCCGGCGCCGCGGCCCGACGGGCCCTGGGACAGCTCCGAGGTGCGCGACCCGGGCGAGGGCCGGGTCGACCTGGGCGGTCTGTTCGTGCCGGGCGTCGACGGCATGGAGCTGCGGGTCGAGGTCGCGGGTGACGCGATCGTGGCGGCGACGGTCGTGCTGCGGGACAGCGCCATCCAGCTGCAGGGCTTCGCAGCACCCAAGCGTGAGGGCATCTGGGCCGAGGTGCGCGAGGAGATCGGCTCGGGCATCACCCAGCAGGGCGGCATCGTCGACGAGGTCGAAGGGCCGCTGGGCTGGGAGTTGCGGGCCCAGGTGCCGGTGCAGCTGCCGGACGGCACCGGCGGCTTCCAGGTCGTGCGGTTCGTCGGTGTGGACGGCCCCCGCTGGTTCCTGCGCGGGGTCATCTCGGGCCAGGGCGCGGTGCAGCCGCAGGCCGCCGGGCTGCTCGAGCAGATCTTCCGGGACACCGTCGTGGTCCGCGGCGAGGGCCCGATGGCGCCCCGCGACCCGATCGTCCTGAAGCTGCCCGACGACGCCCAGATGGTCCCCGAGGGCGTCCAGCAGGAGGAGGGCTCCCGTTTCGCCGGCGGAATGGGCCAGCTCCAGCGCGGACCGGAGATCACCGAGGTTCGCTGAGCGTCGCAGAGACACCAGGGCCGCATCCCCCAGGGGTGCGGCCCTTTCTCATGCTTCATGCCGGGAGCCTTGACGGGGTATTGGTCTGTACCTACCGTCTCCGTCCAACGCGTCTGTTCATAAAGGCGCTTGACGTTCACATACGAGAACGGAAGGCCCCCACGTATGCGCAGAACCGCACTCCTCGCGGCCGCGGCCGCCCTCGTCGCCGGTGCCCTCGCCTGGCCCGCCGGCGCCGCTCCCGGCGCCGCCGCCCCCGCCGCCTTCGTCCACCCCGGAGTCACCGTCTCCAAGGGCCAGCTGGACTTCACCCGCTCCAAGGTCAACGCCGGAGCCCAGCCCTGGAAGGGCGCCTTCGACCGGATGATGGCCAGCCCGTACGCCGACCTGAACCGCACGCCCAGGCCCCGGGCGGTCGTCGAGTGCGGTTCGTACTCCAAGCCCAACAACGGCTGCACCGACGAACGCGAGGACGCGATCGCCGCCTACACCCAGGCCCTCGCCTGGTACGTCACCCGCGACGAACGGCACGCGCGCAAGGCGATCGAGCTGATGGACGCCTGGTCCGCCGCGATCAGGGACCACACCAACAGCAACGCGCCCCTGCAGACCGGCTGGGCCGGCTCCTCCTGGCCCAGGGCCGCCGAGATCATCAAGTACACGTACACCGGCACCTGGGCCAACGCCGGCCGTTTCGCCACCATGCTCCGGGACGTCTACCTCCCCGAGGTGATCAACGGCTCGAACTCCAACGGCAACTGGGAGCTGTCGATGATGGAGGCCGCCGTCGGCATCTCCGTCTTCCTGGAGGACAAGGCGTCGTACGACAAGGCCATGACGAAGTTCCGCACCCGGACCGCCGCCTACGTCTACCTGGCCTCCGACGGCGACCTGCCGAAGACCGTGCCGAGCCAGAACCTGAACACCCGGGAGAAGGTCGTCAAGTACTGGCAGGGCCAGTCGACCTTCGTCGACGGTCTCAGCCAGGAGACCTGCCGGGACTTCACGCACACCGGGTACGGGCTCTCGGCCATCTCGCACGTCGCCGAGACCAGCCGGATCCAGGGGCAGGACCTCTACGGCACCGACGTCGGCGAGCGGCTGCGCCACGGGCTCGGCTTCCACGCCAAGTACGAGCTCGGTACCGCTGCCCCCGGCTGGCTGTGCGGCGGCTCGCTGAAGCAGGGGCTCGGGCCGATCACCGAGGTCGGCCACAACGCCCTGGCCAACCGCCTCGGACACGCCATGACCAACACCGGGACGCTGACCCTGCGCGGCCGCCCCGCCGGCAGCAACAACCTCTTCGTCGCCTGGGAGACCCTCACCCACGGCGACAATCCCGCGTGACCCGCTGAACGGCCGGGTGCGTCAGGGTTCCGTCAAGGACGGTCCGCCGACGCGCCCGGCGCCGACGTGCCGCTCCGCCCGGCCGTAAGGTCGAGGCTGCGCAGACAGCGGACCGGAAGACAATGGGGCCATGGCACGCGGCAAGCTTCGGATCCACCTCGGTGCGGCACCCGGCGTCGGCAAGACGTACGCGATGCTGTCCGAGGCCCACCGCCGCGTCGAGCGGGGCACCGACTGCGTGGCCGCCGTCGTCGAGCACCACGACCGGCCCCGCACCAAGACGATGCTGCACGGCCTGGAGAGGGTGCCGCGCCGGCGGCTGGCGTACCGCGGCGGTGTCTTCCCCGAGATGGATCTCGACGCCGTCCTCGCCCGCCGCCCGCAGGTCGCCCTGGTGGACGAACTCGCCCACACGAACGTCCCGGGCTCCCGCAACGCCAAGCGCTGGCAGGACGTGGAGGAACTGCTCGCGGCCGGGATCGACGTCGTCTCGACCGTCGACATCCAGCATCTGGAGTCCCTCGGCGACGTCGTCGAGTCGATCACCGGTGTGCGGGAGCGGGAGACGGTGCCGGACGAGGTGGTGCGGCGGGCCGACCAGGTCGAGCTGGTCGACATGTCGCCCGAGGCGCTGCGGCGGCGGATGGCGCACGGCAACATCCACCCGCCCGACAAGGTCGACGCGGCACTGTCGAACTACTTCCGGCCCGGCAACCTGACCGCGTTGCGCGAGCTGGCGCTGCTGTGGGTGGCCGACCGGGTCGACGAGTACCTGCAGCAGTACCGCAGCGAGCACCAGGTGTCGCGGATCTGGGGTTCGCGGGAGCGGATCGTGGTCGGGCTGACCGGCGGCCCGGAGGGCCGGACACTGATCCGGCGGGCGGCGCGCCTGGCCGAGAAGGGCGCCGGCGGCGAGGTGCTGGCCGTCTACATAGCCCGCAGCGACGGGCTGACCTCGGCCTCGCCCAAGGAACTGGCGATGCAGCGGACCCTCGTCGAGGACCTCGGCGGAACGTTCCACCATGTGGTCGGTGACGACATACCGGCCGCGCTGCTCGCCTTCGCCCGCGGGGTGAACGCCACCCAGCTCGTGCTGGGCTCCTCGCGCCGCAGGACCTGGCAGTACGTCTTCGGGCCCGGCGTCGGCGCGACGGTCGCCCAGCGGTCCGGCCCCGACCTCGACGTGCACATCGTCACCCACGACGAGGTCGCCAAGGGCCGCGGACTGCCGGTGGCCCGGGGCGCCCGCCTCGGGCGCTCCCGCCGGGTGTGGGGCTGGCTGGTCGGTGTCGCCGGCCCGCCGGCCCTGGCGGCGCTGCTCCACGCCGTCGACCTCGGCCTCGCCAACGACATGCTGCTGTTCCTGGCGCTGACCGTGGCCGCGGCCCTGCTCGGCGGGCTGTTCCCGGCGCTGGCCTCGGCGGCGGTGGGCTCCCTGCTGCTGAACTACTTCTACTCACCGCCCCTGCACCGGTGGACCATCGCCGACCCGAAGAACGTCCTCGCCATCGTGATCTTCGTCGCCGTCGGGGCCGCCGTTGCCTCCGTGGTCGACCTCGCCGCCCGCCGCACCCACCAGGCGGCCCGGCTGCGGGCCGAGTCCGAGATCCTGTCCTTCCTCGCGGGCAACGTGCTGCGCGGCGAGACCGGTCTGGAGGACCTGCTGGAACGGGTCCGCGAGACGTTCGGCATGGAGTCGGCGGCCCTGCTGGAACGGGCGAGCGACGTCGAGCCGTGGACCTGCGCCGGCCGCGCCGGGCACGGGCGTCCCGTCGAACGGCCCGAGCAGGCGGACGTGGACGTGCCGGTCGGGGACCACATGTCGCTCGCGCTGACCGGCCGCGTCCTGCCCGCCGAGGACCGCCGCGTGCTGGCGGCCTTCGCCGCCCAGGCCGCTGTCGTCCTGGACCGCAGCCGGCTCCGGGAGGAGGCCGACCGGGCCCGCACGCTCGCCGAGGGCAACCGCATCCGCACGGCGCTGCTCGCCGCCGTCAGCCACGACCTGCGCACCCCGCTCGCCGGGATCAAGGCGGCGGTGACCTCGCTGCGCTCGGCGGACGTCGAGTGGTCCGAGGAGGACCGGGCGGAGCTGCTGGCGGGCATCGAGGAGGGCGCCGACCGCCTCGACCACCTCGTCGGCAACCTGCTCGACATGTCACGGCTCCAGACCGGCACGGTCACCCCGCTGATCCGCGAGATCGACCTCGACGAGGTGGTGCCGATGGCGCTCGGCGGCGTACCCGGCGGCAGCGTCGGCCTGGACGTCCCGGAGACCCTGCCCATGGTCGACGTGGACCCCGGACTGCTGGAGCGGGCCATGGCCAACCTCGTCGAGAACGCCGTCAAGTACAGTCCGTCCGGCACGCCCGTGCTGGTCGCCGCCAGCGCACTCGCCGACCGGGTCGAGGTCCGGGTGGTCGACCGGGGGCCCGGCGTCCCCGACGAGGCCAAGGAGCGCGTCTTCGAGCCCTTCCAGCGCTACGGCGACGCCCCGCGCGGCGCCGGCGTGGGACTGGGGCTCGCGGTGGCGCGCGGCTTCGCCGAGGCCATGGGCGGCACGCTCGGCGCCGAGGACACCCCCGGTGGGGGGCTCACCATGGTCCTCACCCTCCGCGCGGCGGGATCCCGTCCGGAGCTCCGCCACGCGGCGGACCACGCGGCAGAACCGGAAAGGCAGGCCTCCTCATGACCCGTGTGCTGGTGGTCGACGACGAGCCGCAGATCGTGCGGGCCCTCGTGATCAACCTCAGGGCACGCACGTACGAGGTCGACGCCGCCCACGACGGTGCCAGCGCCCTCCGGCTCGCCGCCGCCCGCCACCCGGACGTGGTCGTCCTCGACCTCGGCCTGCCCGACATGGACGGCGTCGAGGTGATCAGGGGCCTGCGCGGCTGGACCCGGGTGCCGATCCTGGTGCTGTCCGCCCGGCACTCCTCCGACGAGAAGGTTCAGGCGCTGGACGCGGGCGCCGACGACTACGTCACCAAGCCCTTCGGCATGGACGAACTGCTGGCCCGGCTGCGGGCCGCCGTGCGCCGGGCCGAGCCGGCAGGGGGCGGTGCGGACGACATGATCGTGGAGACCGGCGAGTTCACCGTCGATCTGGCCGCGAAGAAGGTCGGCCGCGCCGGCAAGGACGTACGGCTGACCCCCACCGAGTGGCACCTGCTGGAGGTCCTCGTCCGCAACAGCGGGCGGCTGGTCGGGCAGAAGCGGCTGCTCCAGGAGGTGTGGGGGCCGTCGTACGGGACGGAGACCAATTACCTGCGCGTGTACATGGCGCAGCTGCGGCGGAAGCTGGAGGCGGATCCCTCCCATCCGAAGCACTTCATCACGGAGCCGGGGATGGGGTACCGGTTCGAGAAGTGAGGTCCTCCCACGGGACTACGTGGCTTTCAGCAGCCCCCGGTACGCTCTAGACATGAGTGCTGTTCCTCGTTCGCAGAAGCCTGCGGGCCGGTTCCGGCGCATGCTCGACCGGCTCTCCTCGTCACAGGAGGACCTGGAGTCCGAGGAGCTGCGCGAGGACACCGAGACCACGGGCTGTACCCGGATCGGTGACTGCCAGGACCGGCAGATAGTGACGGTTACTGGTACCTTGCGCACGGTCACCCTGCGACCGCGCGCCGGAGTCCCGGCCCTGGAGGCCGAGCTGTTCGACGGCTCCGCCGCGCTGGACGTGGTGTGGCTCGGCAGGCGCTCCATCGTGGGCATAGAGCCGGGGCGCAAGCTGATCGCATCGGGCCGGATCTCGATGAGCCGGGGCCGCCGGGTGCTGTTCAATCCCAAGTACGAACTGAGACCCCTCGGACGGGAGTAGCCGGTGACGTCGCTCGACAAGCCGACCGAAGAGACATCTGCGGACGACGCCCGGGCGGTGACCGAGGCCGCCCTGTTCGAAGCGTTCGGCGGCGTGCGGGGCATGGTCGAGACGGTGGTGCCCGGCCTGCTGTTCGTCACCATCTACACGATCAACAAGGACCTGCACCTGTCGGCGATCGCGGCGCTGGCCGTGTCGCTGGTGCTGGTGGTGGTCCGGCTGGTGAGGAAGGACACCGTCAAGCACGCCTTCAGCGGTGTCTTCGGCGTGGCCTTCGGTGTCGTCTTCGCGATGATGACCGGCAACGCCAAGGACTTCTACCTGCCCGGCATGCTCTACACGCTGGGTCTGGGACTCGCGTACATCGTCACCACCCTGTGCGGTGTCCCGCTGATCGGGCTGATCCTCGGCCCGGTCTTCAAGGAGAACCTCTCCTGGCGTACGCGGAACCCCGGCCGGAAGAAGGCGTACGCGAAGGCCAGTTACGCGTGGGGCGCGATCCTGCTCGCCAAGTGCGCGATCCTCTTCCCGCTGTACTGGTGGGCCGACACCACGCAGCTGGGCTGGGTCCTGATCGCCCTGAAGATCCCGCCGTTCCTGCTCGCCGTGTGGCTGACGTGGGTCTTCCTGGCGAAGGCGCCCGCGCCGATCGACGTGTTCGCGGAGATGGAGGCGGAGGAGAAGGCCGCGCAGGAGAGGGAGCGGGAGGCTGCTGCCCGGTCGGTCGAGAAGTGAAGCAAAAGGCAGGGGCGTCCTGAGAACCCAGGACGCCCCTTCCGCGTACCCCCCGGAGGGGCCCGCTCAGCTCGCCGCGCTGTCCCGGCGTACCGACAGCAGGTCCTCCAGCTGTTCCTCACGGGCCTGTGCGGCCACGAAGAGGAGTTCGTCGCCCGCCTCCAGGGAGTCCTCCCGGGAGGGTGTCAGGACGCGGGTGCCGCGGATGATCGTGACCAGGGACGTGTCCTCGGGCCACTCGACGTCCCCGACCTGCGTGCCGGCCAGGGCCGACTCCTCCGGCAGGGTCAGCTCGACCAGGTTGGCGTCGCCGTGGCTGAAGCGGAGCAGGCGGACCAGGTCGCCGACGCTCACCGCCTCCTCGACCAGGGCCGACATCAGACGCGGTGTGGACACGGCGACGTCCACGCCCCAGGACTCGTTGAACAGCCACTCGTTCTTCGGGTTGTTCACCCGGGCGACCACCCGCGGAACGCCGTACTCCGTCTTGGCGAGGAGCGAGACGACCAGGTTCACCTTGTCGTCGCCGGTCGCGGCGATGACGACGTTGCAGCGCTGGAGCGCCGCCTCGTCCAGGGACGTGATCTCGCACGCGTCGGCCAGCAGCCACTCGGCCTGCGGGACGCGTTCGACCGAGATGGCGGTCGGCGCCTTGTCGATCAGCAGAACCTCGTGGCCGTTCTCCAGCAGTTCGCCCGCGATCGAGCGGCCGACCGCGCCGGCACCGGCAATGGCGACCCTCATCAGAGACCGCCCTCCTCTTCGGGACCCTTGGCGAACGCCGCCTCGACCGTGTCGACCTCGTCGGTGCGCATCATCACGTGCACCAGGTCGCCCTCCTGCAACACCGTCTGCGAGGTGGGCAGGACCGCCTCGCCGAGCCGGGTCAGGAACGCCACGCGCACGCCCGTCTCCTCCTGGATCCGGCTGATCTTGTGGCCGACCCAGGCGGGGGAGGTGTGCACCTCGGCGAGCTGGACGCCCCCGGTGGGGTCGCGCCACAGCGGCTCGGCGCCCGAGGGGAGCAGGCGGCGCAGCATCTGGTCGGCCGTCCAGCGGACGGTCGCGACGGTCGGGATGCCCAGGCGCTGGTAGACCTCGGCGCGGCGGGGGTCGTAGATGCGGGCGGCGACGTTCTCGATGCCGAACATCTCGCGGGCCACGCGCGCGGCGATGATGTTGGAGTTGTCACCGCTGGAGACGGCGGCGAAGGCGCCGGCCTCCTCGATGCCCGCCTCGCGCAGGGTGTCCTGGTCGAAGCCGACCCCGGTGACCCGGCGGCCGCCGAAGGAGGACCCCAGGCGGCGGAAGGCGGTGGGGTCCTGGTCGACCACGGCGACGGTGTGGCCCTGTTGCTCCAGGTTCTGGGCCAGGGCGGAACCCACCCTTCCGCAACCCATGATCACAATATGCATCGCGTCACACCGTGCTTCCTACGGGCCCTCTGACCATCAACAATGTCCTGCTCATGTCTCTCTCTCGGCTCGCCAGGCACCAGTCGCGGCCTGAGTGCGGGCCGCCGGGCAACATCATGCCGGTGGAACCACGCCATGATTCCTTCCGGGGGCGGTGCCGCGTTCGACCGCCCGAGTCCAACGTATCGGCAAAGTCGAGGGCGTTGCCGAGGGCCCTGCCGGGCCTCGGCGGGGAGGAAGCCGACATGAGGAGCGAGATCGACGTCCTCGTCCTGGGCGGCGCGGGCGTGGACACGATCGTGCACGTGCCCGAGCTGCCCGTGCCGTTCGCCGACAGCCACATGATCCGGCCCGGGATCGTGACGCGCGCGGGCCAGAGCGGGGACTTCGTCGCGCTGGCCGCGAGCGCGCTGGGGCTGCGCACGCACCACGTCGACCTGCTGGGCGACGACCCCGAGGGCGACCTGGTCCGCGCCCTGCACCGGGACCACGGCATCGCGCTCACGGCCGTCCCCCAGCCGCTCGGCACCAAGCGCGCCGTCAACCTCGTCGGTCCCGACGGCAGACGGCTGTCGCTGTACGACGCCACGCGCTGGGCGGAGACGGACCGGCTGCCCGAGGCCGTGCTGCGGGACCTGGCCGCGGCCGGCCGGCACGCCCATGTCGTCATCACCCAGCCGTGCGCCCACGCGCTGCCGGTCCTGCGCGAGGCCGGCATCACGATCTCGACCGACCTGCACGACTGGGACGGCTGCGACCCCTACCACGAGACCTTCGCCCACCAGGCCGACCTGGTCTTCCTCTCCTGCGCGGCCCTGGCCGACCCGGAGCGGACCATGCGGCGGATCACCGAGCGGGGGCGGGCCCGGACCGTCGTCGCCACCGCCGGCGCGGACGGCGCGTACCTGCTGACCGACGGCGAGCTGACCCACGTACCCGCCGCCACACCCCCGGCACCGGTCGTCGACTCCAACGGCGCGGGCGACGCCTTCGCCGCCGCGTTCCTCTTCGCCTGGCTCCAGGACGCCCCGCCCCACCACTGCGCCCTGCACGGCACGGTGGCCGGGGCATACGCCTGCACGATCCCGTCGACCCGGACGGAGAGCATCGGGCGGGAGGAACTGCGTGCGCGGGTGGCGGAGCTGGAGCGGGCGCGGTTCAGCGGCGGGCAGGGGTGTCCGCGCCTCTAGGGCGTGTCCGGCGACACGTCCTTGCGGCGGCTGATGCTGCGGACGCTGGCCAAGGTGAGGATTCCGAGGGCGATGAGGGCGGCCGTGGCGCCGATCAGTTCTGCGGTCGGGTGCATGGGACCTCCGGGGGCGGCAACGGCCGGGAGACGGACGGGGCTTAGTCATATAGGCATGGGATCCGGGTGACCTGCCGAATCCCCAGCCGCAGCAGCCTCTGAATTCACTCGGAGAGCAGACGGAAGGCCGATGAGGGGTGGCGGGTGGGCGAGCCCGCAATCGAACGCTTACGATCCACTGTTGTGTCCAAACTGACCGACGTGCCCAAACGGATCCTGATCGGGCGCGCACTGCGCAGTGACCGGCTGGGGGAAACGCTCCTGCCGAAGCGCATCGCACTACCCGTCTTCGCCTCCGACCCGCTGTCCTCCGTCGCGTACGCGCCGGGGGAGGTGCTGCTGGTCCTGTCGATCGCGGGTGTGACGGCGTACCACTTCAGTCCGTGGATCGCGGTCGCGGTCGTCGTGCTGATGTTCACCGTGGTGGCGTCGTACCGGCAGAACGTGCACGCCTACCCCAGCGGCGGCGGCGACTACGAGGTGGCGAACACCAACCTCGGCCCCCGGGCCGGCCTGACGGTCGCGAGCGCCCTGCTCGTCGACTACGTCCTCACCGTCGCGGTGTCGATCTCCTCCGGCATCGAGAACCTGGGCTCCGCGGTCCCGTTCGTGGTCGAACACAAGGTGCTGTGCGCGATCGGCGTGATCGTGCTGCTGACGCTGATGAACCTGCGCGGCGTGAAGGAGTCGGGCTCGCTGTTCGCCATCCCGACGTACGTCTTCGTCGCGGGCGTCTTCACCATGATCGCCTGGGGCGCCTTCCGCGGAGTGGTCCTGGGCGACACCATGCGGGCACCGACGGCGGACTACGTCATCAAACCCGAACA
The DNA here is from genome assembly GCF_002150735.1 of Streptomyces africanus. GTDB lineage: Bacteria > Actinomycetota > Actinomycetes > Streptomycetales > Streptomycetaceae > Streptomyces > Streptomyces africanus. The sequence continues at coordinate 42,330 of NZ_MUKA01000038.1, read as the reverse complement.
CCAGGGCCTGGCGGGCTTCGCCCTGGTCTTCCTGCTGCTGCGCGCCTTCTCCTCCGGCTGCGCCGCGCTCACCGGCGTCGAGGCGATCTCCAACGGCGTCCCGGCCTTCCGCAAGCCCAAGTCCAAGAACGCCGCGACCACGCTCGCGATGATGGGCCTGCTCGCCGTCACCATGTTCTGCGGCATCATCGCCCTGGCCGCCACGACCGACGTCCGCATGGCCGAGAACCCGGCCCGCGACCTCTTCCACAACGGCGTCCCGCTCGGCGCGGACTACGTGCAGAACCCGGTGATCTCCCAGGTCGCCGAGGCCGTCTTCGGCAAGGGCAGCTTCCTGTTCATCGTGCTGGCCGCCGCCACCGCGCTGGTGCTGTTCCTCGCCGCGAACACCGCCTACAACGGCTTCCCGCTGCTCGGCTCGATCCTCGCCCAGGACCGCTACCTGCCGCGCCAGCTGCACACCCGCGGCGACCGCCTCGCCTTCTCCAACGGCATCGTGCTCCTCGCGGGCGCCGCCGGACTGCTGGTGGGCATCTACGGCGCCGACTCCACACGCCTGATCCAGCTGTACATCGTCGGCGTGTTCGTGTCCTTCACGCTCAGCCAGACCGGCATGGTCCGGCACTGGAACCGCCTCCTGGCCGCCGAGCAGGACCAGGCCAAGCGCCGCCACATGATCCGCTCGCGCGCCATCAACGCCTTCGGCGCCTTCTTCACCGGCCTGGTGCTGGTGGTCGTCCTCGTCACCAAGTTCACCCACGGCGCGTGGGTCGCCCTGCTCGGCATGGTGATCTTCTACGCGACGATGACGGCCATCCGTAAGCACTACGACCGCGTCGCCGAGGAGATCGCCGCCCCCGAGGGCCCGAGCGACGACAGCGTACGGCCGTCCCGCATCCACTCCGTCGTCCTGATCTCCAAGATCCACCGCCCGGCGCTGCGCGCCCTGGCCTACGCCAAGCTGATGCGCTCGGACAGCCTGGAGGCCCTGAGCGTCAACGTCGACCCGGCGGAGACCAAGGCGCTGCGCGAGGAATGGGAGCGGCGGGGTATCGACGTACCGCTGAAGGTCCTGGACTCGCCCTACCGCGAGATCACGCGGCCGATCATCGAGTACGTCAAGGGCCTGCGCAAGGAGTCGCCGCGGGACGCGGTGTCCGTGATCATCCCCGAGTACGTCGTCGGCCACTGGTACGAGCATCTGCTGCACAACCAGAGCGCCCTGCGGCTGAAGGGCCGGCTGCTGTTCACACCGGGGATCATGGTGACCTCGGTGCCGTACCAGCTCCAGTCCTCCGAGGCGGCCAAGAAGCGGGCCCGCAGGCAGGCGGAGTGGAACGCGCCGGGTTCGGTGCGGCGCGGGCCCGCGCAGGTGCGGTCGAAGGAGTCCACCGAGCACAAGTCGTGAGACGACGGCTGGTGTGAAGCGGCCGGGCGGCACCCACGTAGACTGGTGGGCTGTTGTCCGGCCGTTTCCGTCCGGCCCTTGCCCCTCACGTGTTTTGGAGTCACCCCACCATGCAGGCAGAACCGAGGAAGTCGCTGGTGGGGGAGGAGTACGAGGTCGAGATCGGCCCCGTCGCCCACGGTGGACACTGCATCGCCCGTACGGCCGAGGGCCAGGTGCTGTTCGTCCGGCACGCGCTGCCCGGTGAGCGGGTCGTGGCGCGGGTGACGGAGGGCGAGGAGGGTGCCCGGTTCCTGCGCGCGGACGCCGTGGAGGTGCTGGACGCCTCCAAGGACCGGATCGACGTCCCCTGCCCGTTCGCCGGCCCGGGCCGCTGCGGCGGCTGCGACTGGCAGCACGCCAAGCCGGGCGCGCAGCGGCGCCTGAAGGCCGACGTCATCGCCGAGCAGCTCCAGCACCTCGCCGGCCTCACCCCGGAGGAGGCCGGCTGGGACGGCACGGTGATGCCCGCCGAGGGCGACAAGGTGCCCGCGGGCCAGGTCCCGTCCTGGCGTACCCGCGTCCAGTACGCGGTCACGGCCGACGGCCGCGCGGGCCTGCGCCGGCACCGCTCCCACGAGGTCGAGCCGATCGACCACTGCATGATCGCCGCGGAGGGGGTCAGCGAGCTGGGCATCGAGAAGCGGGTGTGGACCGGCATGGACTCCGTCGAGGCGATCGCGGCGACGGGTTCGCAGGACCGTCAGGTGATCCTCACGCCGAAGCCGGGCGCGCGCCTCCCGCTGGTCGAGCTCGACCGCCCGGTGTCGGTGCTGCGCGTGGACGAGCGCTCCGGTGGCGTCCACCGCGTCCACGGCCGCCCCTTCGTCCGCGAGCGCGCGGACGGCCGGACCTACCGCGTAGGGGGCGGCGGCTTCTGGCAGGTCCACCCGCAGGCCGCGGACACCCTGGTGACGGCCGTCATGCAGGGCCTCCTGCCCCGCAAGGGCGACATGGCCCTCGACCTGTACTGCGGCGTCGGCCTCTTCGCCGGCGCCCTCGCCGACCGGGTCGGCGACCAGGGCGCGGTCCTCGGCATCGAGTCCGGCAAGCGCGCGGTGGAGGACGCCCGGCACAACCTCGCCGAGTTCGACCGCGTCCGGATCGAGCAGGGCAAGGTCGAGTCGGTCCTGCCGCGCACGGGCATCACCGAGGTCGACCTGATCGTCCTCGACCCTCCCCGGGCCGGGGCGGGCCGGAAGACGGTCCAGCACCTGTCGTCGCTCGGAGCACGGCGGATCGCCTATGTGGCGTGTGACCCCGCCGCGTTGGCGCGAGACCTGGGGTACTTCCGGGACGGGGGGTACCGGGTGCGGATGTTGCGGGCGTTCGATCTGTTTCCGATGACGCACCATGTGGAGTGCGTGGCGATCCTGGAGCCGGTGGCAAAGGGGCGCTGACCTGGCCGAGGACCCATGACGATGCCTCACTCCCAGGATGGTGACGCCGACGAGGCGACCCGCGCGGGCTGTTGACGGCCTCGCGCGGCACGAGTCCGTACGTCACGCCCGCGATGACCATGCGCTGGTATCGCGCTGCATCACCATGCACTTGATCTTGAGCGGCCCTCGGCGGTGCTTATCAGAGAAATCCGTGCAGTAGCCGCACGCTATTGGTGGGTCGCGCCCTGCGGTCGGCATGTCCGTCACCGACCGGCTCTCTCAGACCGGATACGCCGTATGGATATGGCCGTCGCGGATGACGACTTCCACCTCTCTGGTCTCCCGCCCGCTGCCGTTGATGCCCACGGGCTCGCCGTGTTCGAAGCGGTGCAGGTGGCTGTCCTGCCCGGCCCTGGCACGCGGGTTGGGTATGGCCGGGGTGCCGTCGACGCCCTCGCGGAGCCGGCGTCCCAGGACGAAGTCGTCGCCCTCCCAGAAGAAGTCCTCGTAGAACTCACCGGGCAGTGAGGGTTCCGGCCCCGTCGGGTCGGCGTTCTCCCGCACGCGGTCCTGGGCGCCGGGGCCGTGCTGGCCCTCGATATGGGCCTCGCGTTCCTCTGTGATGCCGTGCCTGCTGCTCTCGCAGCTCACCAGCCCCCATGGGTGCGTCCAGCGAAGGGGGTCGAGGACGTAGGCGTGGTGGTTCGGTGCGGGTGCGAGGCCCAGGGGGTCCGGGCTGATGTAGCGGGCGTTCTCGGGGTCGTAGTAGCGGCGGAAGTTGTAATGGAGGCCGGTTTCGGGGTCGTGGTACTGACCCGGGAAGCGCAGAGGGCAGTCGACTGGACCCGCCGAGCCGCCTACCGGCGTGCCCCACAGCGTCGTGCGTGCCCGCCAGGCGATCCGGCCCTCCTCGTCGACCAGTTCGGTGGGGGTGCCGACCAGGTCGGTGACGATGGCGTAGAACCGGCGGTCGACCTCGTCCTGGTCGATCTGCAGCAGCGCACGGTTGGTGCCGGGAGCCCATTCCCAGCTTTTGGTGGGGCCGCCGGCGGAGCTGCTCTGCTCCACCAGGTGGGAGCCGTCCCAGGTGAAGACGGTCTCCTCGACCGGTAGGCCCGAGTCGGACAGCAGGCGCTTGGCGACGCGACGGCCGAGGGCGTCGTAGACGTACGCCCAGCGACGCCCGTCCGGGGTCGTGGCCTGAGTGAGCCGGTCCTCGGCGTCCCACGTGTAGGTCCACTCCCGCGTTCCCCCGGACAGCAACCTGCGCGTCTGCCGGACCAGGCGCCCCTGTGCGTCATGCACGTAGGTGATGTGGCCGGTCCTGCGGATGAGCGTGCCGTCGTGGACCCGTTCCCCCTGCGGGCCCTCCGGCGCGTCCGCCCGGCTGATGTTGCCCGCCGCGTCGTAGGCGTAGCGCTCGGACCACCCGGTGGCGGAGACCGCTTCCACCCGGCCGAGGCGATCACGGCTTCCCCCGTCGCATGGCTCCACTCAAGGCACGTATGCCTCAGCAAAGTTACTTGATCTCCTGCTCGTAGACTCGGGGGCGTGAGCCACAACGAAGAGACGCCCGGCGACGGCGCTTCCGATCGACATCGCCGGGAGCGGCCCGGGCCGGAGTCGCAGCATCTGGCTGAGCTCGGACCGGAAGGAATGTACGAAGCGGCGGAGCGGCTGTGCCGGACGGCGGCCGGCGACGGGCCCCGTGGAGCCTCCGTGGCGCGGACCGTCGGGCAGATCGCCGAGACCCTCGCCGACACGCGTTCGCGGGTCTGTGTGACGTTTGCTGTGGACCTCGTGAGTCGGCTGCTGCCCGAAGGGGTCATGCCCCCCGGCGACAGCGATCGACTGCTGCGTTCCGTGGCCGCGAAGCTGGTCAAGGCTCAGCATCTGCGGGACATCGAGCCTCTGTTCGGCGATGTGCCGGACGGGGTCCTGGGTCCGGCGGTCGAGCTGCGCGCCTGTCTCCTCGGAGAGCTGGCGCTGATCGGCTCGGGGACCGGTCGGCGCTCCCTGGACGCGTACGCCGAGAAGCTGCGTGAGCTGGGGCACCCGCTGGCCCGACTGCCCAGGACGCGACTGGACATCGAACACCGGTTCACCGTTCGTGTCCGGGGACTGGGGTCGATCAAGACCGCGAAGCAGCTCCGGTCGCGCTTTCCGGAGGCTCCCTCGACCGACGGCGGTGCGGTCGCCGGTCGCGGTGCCGGGGACGCTCGGGACGACGGACGGGCGAACGCGGTCGCCCGACCGTTCAGGGCCGGCGGATGGGCCCGTGAGCCCGAGGCACGGTTCTTCACGCTGCCGAGCCCGCTCAGCCCCGACGACTTCGGCATGTCCTTCCTCAAGGAACTGCCCCTGCGCTGCCTGGAAGGTGAGGGCAGCCGCCAGGGAAGCGCGCTCGCCTGCGCGACGACACCCGATGATGTTCTCAACGAACTCTTCTCGGCGTCGTACGTCGGCGGGGTGAGCGGCCAGGGGCAGGGCGGTGCGTACGCGCGGCTGTACGCCTGGGAGAGTCTCTACGGGCTCATGGGGTTGCCCGCCGGGGTGCCGCTCCTGGAAGCGGTGCGGCGTGCGGCGGATTACCGGTGGCTGCGGTTCATGGCGTTCACGGACTGGTTCCACCATGACACCGCGGACCTGGGTTTCGCCGTGCTGGATCCCACCCGGACCCGGGTCGCGGTGCTGGCGGCGACCGATACCGATGCCGACCGCGACGTCCCCGGGTAGTGGAAACAGGCGAGGCTCTCGGAGCCTCGGCCTACCCACGCTGACCTGCGGCTGTATCGACTGGCGTCTCATGGGACCTGTTCCCGATGACGCACCATGTTGAGTGCGTGGCGATTCTGGAGCCCGCCGCATCCAGATCACCGGCCCGGACCCCCGCCGCGTCCCTGCCCTCCGTCCGACCTTCGCCATTTCGTAGACCGCCCAGCGGATCTGCCCCTCCTGGCGCAGGGCGGGCCACTTCAGGCCGGGCTGGTCCCGCAGGGCCTTCCAGGACGACTCCGTGGAGGAAGCCGGCGCAGATGGGTAAGAAGGTCGCCAGGATGACGCAGTCGACGGTCTCGGGAGCCACGCTCGCCATCGCGAGAGCTTTGCCGGCGGCTGCCTGGGCCATGTCCGCGAGGGATTCGTCCGGTGCGGCCCAGTGTCTGGTGACGATGCCGGTGCGCGACCGGATCCACTCGTCGGACGAGTCGATGTGGCGGCTCGCTTCCTCGTTGCTGACGACGCGTTGCAGCCGGTAGGCGCCGACGCCCAGGATCCTCGTGCCCCCGAGCGGGACACCCAGCATCCGTCCGGCCGGCGCTGCCGGATGCGTGGCCGGCTTCCGGGCGCCCCGGGGCCGGGCACCGTGTTCCCGCGCGAAGCGGCCCTGGCGCTCGGCACGGCCGGCCCGGACGCGGACCCGGCGGCGTGGACGCTGCTGCTGCAGCCCCCCGCCGCGGACGCACGATGGGTCACCGAGACGGGACATGTCGTGGCTCGCCGGCCGCAACTCAGTGTCCTGTGGCGGGGACCCGAGGCGGCCGAGCGGCAGGGGCTGTGCCGTCGTCCCGGCTGCTACCTGATCCGCGTGGACGGCCACATCGCCGCCCATGGTCACGCCGGCGACCTGGACCGGCTGGAGGCAGAACTCGGTCTCCAGCTCATCCCGGGCGCCCGCTGAGGCATACCCCGGGCCAGGCCCCCTCCGCACCGGCCCGTCACGCGCCTGTCACCCGTTGCCCTGTGGCGCATCGGGCAGTGCCAGGCACAACGCGTCCAGGGCCGCCGCGAAGGCGTGGTCCGGGGGTGTGCCGTAGCCGATGACCAGGCCGTCGCGCGGTGGCATCGTGCTGTCGGGGTGGCGGTAGGTGCGGAGCCCGTCGAGGGCCAGCCCCTGCCGCCGCGCCGCGCGCAGCGCCGCCTCCTCGGTGTTCTCCGGCAGTTCCAGCACGGCGTGGAGTCCCGCCGCGACGCCGCTGACCCTGATGTGCGGGGCACGTTCGGCGAGCGTGCTCGCCAGCAGGTCGCGGCGGCGCCGGTAGTGCTGTCGCATACGGCGCAGGTGCCGGTCGTAGGCGCCGCAGGCGATGAAGTCGGCGAGAGTGAGCTGGTCGACGACGCCCGACCACATCTCCCGGGGCCCCTTGGCGGCGAGGACGTCGTCGACGAGCCATCCCGGCAGCACCATCCAGCCGAGCCGCAGCGCCGGTGACAGGCTCTTGCTGATCGAGCCGATGTAGACGACCCGGTCGGGGTCGAGGCCCTGTACCGCGCCGACCGGCTGCCGGTCGTAGCGGAACTCGCCGTCGTAGTCGTCCTCCACGAGAAGCCCTCCCAAGGAGCGGGCCCAGTCGATGACCGCCGTCCGGCGTTCGGGATGCAGCGGGCCGCCGGTGGGGAACTGGTGCGCGGGCGTGAGCAGGACGGCCTTGGCGCCGGTGCCCGGCAGTTCGTCGATCCGGGCCCCCTGCGCGTCGACCGTCAGCGGGACGGTGGGCGTCCCCTCGCTCTCGACCAGGCTCCGGTGGAAGCCCAGTCCGTACGACTCCACGGCGACCGGACCCTTCAGCAGGCCGCCCAGCAGCCGCAGCGCGTGGGCGAAGCCGGAGCAGAGCACGATCCGGCCCGGATCGGTGCGCACACCCCTGGCGCGCGCCAGATACTCCGCGAGCGTCTCGCGAAGCTCCTCCCTGCCGCGCGGATCGCCCACGCCGAAGGCGTCGTTGGGGGCCGCGGCGACGGCCCTGCGCGCGGAGGTCAGCCACGCGGCACGCGGGAAGGCGGCCGCGTCGGGCGAGCTGGGCATCAGGTCGTGCAGGACGCGGCGGCGGGTCGGGCGCTGCGGGCGCCGCGCCTGGTGCGGATGGAACGGGGTGGCGCGCTGGGCGACCTGGGTGCCGGAGCCCTGACGGGCGAAGAGCCAGCCCTCCTCGACGAGTTCGGCGTAGGCGTCGGCGACGGTGTTGCGGGCGATGCCCAGATCGTGGGCGAGGCTGCGGTAGGGGGGCAGTCGGGTGCCGGGGGTGAGCCGGCCCGAGCGGATGGCCTCCCGCAGGGCGTGCATGATCTGGCCGCGCAGGCTTCCCTCCCCGGAGAGTTCCAGGTGGAGGTCGGTCCCCGCGGCCTGGGCCGGTTCCGCTCCGGCGGTCCCGGGCTCCGAAACATTGACCCATGTTTCTGACATGAAAATGCACCATACCTTGGGTCGATTCCCCGCTTAACTTCAAGGCATGACAACGTTTCGGGTTCCGCAGCGCATGAACTTCTCCACCGTCGCCCCCAAGGTCTTCAAGGCCGTCCTGGCGCTCGACACCGCCGCCCGTGAGGGGCTCGACCCGGTCCTGCTGGAGCTGGTGCAGATCCGCGCCTCCCAGATCAACCGCTGCGCGTACTGCATCGACTACCACACCTCCGACGCACGCAAGGCCGGCGAGACGGAAGAGCGGATCTACCAGCTCTCCGCCTGGGAGGAGTCGAGCCTGTACACCGAGAAGGAGCGGGCCGCCCTGGCGCTGACCGAGGCCGTCACCCTCCTGCCCCAGGGCGTGTCGGACGAGGTCTACAGCGAGGCCGCGAAGCACTTCGACGACAAGGAGCTCGCCCAGCTCATCGCGCTCATCTTCACCGTCAACGCGTGGAACCGGATGAACGTCACCACGCGCAAGACGCCCGGCACCGAGTAAACCGACAGTTCCAGCGCGTGGTGTACCGAAGAGGTCACCCGAGCCGCCCTCGACGCTCTGAGCACGGGCTCCGTGGAGGTCATCCCTGGTACATCTCCGCGAGCAGAAAAGCCAGTTCGAGCGACTGGGTGTGGTTCAGGCGTGGGTCGCAGGCCGTCTCGTACCGGTGGTGCAGGTTCTCCTCCAGAACGGCGTTGCCGCCGCCGACGCATTCGGTGACGTCGTCTCCGGTGAGTTCGACGTGGACTCCGCCCGGGTGGGTGCCCAGGGCCCGGTGGACCTCCACGAAGCCACGGACCTCGTCGACGATCGCCTCGAAGCGCCGGGTCTTGTGGCCGCTGGGGGCGGTGAAGGTGTTGCCGTGCATCGGGTCGCTGATCCAGCACACCGGGGCACCCTCGGCCGTCACCTTCTCCACCAGAGTGGGCAGCACGTCACGGATCCGGTCGGCTCCGGCCCGGATCACGAGGGTGAGCCGGCCCGGCTCGCGCTGGGGGTCGAGCCGGTCGATGAGCCCGAGCACATCGTCCGGAGTCGCACGGGGGCCGAGCTTGACGGCGATGGGGTTGGCGATGCGTGAGAAGTACTCGACGTGGGCCCCGTCCAGGTCTCGGGTGCGCTCGCCGATCCACAGCAGGTGGCCGCTGGTGGCGTAGGTGCGTCCGCTGGTGGGCTCGGTACGGGTCAGTGCCGCTTCGTAGTCCAGCAGCAGGCCCTCGTGCCCGACGAAGAACTCGGCGGTGGACAGCTCGCTCGTGTCGACACCGCACGCGTCCATGAAGGCAAGGCTGCGGTCGATCTCGTCGGCGAGCGTCTCATAGCGCTCGCCGGCCTCGGCGTTCGTCACGAAACCCTGGTTCCAGGCGTGGACTTGGCGCAGGTCGGCGAAGCCGCCCTTGGTCAGGGCCCGGACGAGGTTCAGGGTCGTCGCCGAGCTCTCGTACATCTGTTTGATCCGCCAGGGGTCGGGCCGGCGGGCCTCGGCGGTGAACTCCACCGCGTTGACGGCGTCTCCCCGGTAGGAGGGCAGTTCCACCGCGCCCCGCCGCTCCACGGAGCTGGACCGCGGCTTGGCGTACTGTCCCGCCATCCTGCCCATCTTGACGACCGGCAGGGCGGTGGCGTGGGTCAGGATGACCGCCATCTGGAGCAGCGTTTTGATCTTCCCGTAGACGTTGTCGGCGGTGAGACCGTCGAAGGTCTCGGCGCAGTCACCGCCCTGCAGCACCACGGCCTCCCCGCGGGCGACGGCCGCCATCCTGCGCCGGAGCAGGTCGCACTCGGAGGCGGACACGAGGGGCGGAGCGGCGGACAGCCGATCTGTCACGGAACGGAGCTCGGTGGCGGGCCAGAGCGGCTGCTGGGCCGCCGACAACCGGCGCCACGATTCGGCGGGTGAATCAGTCATCACGCGTCCCTTTCATGGTCGGGAACCAGCCTCAGCTCAATCCCCAGCCGGTGCCGCGGTCAAGCGATTTCAGAAGTGGTCCGGCTGCGCGGGGATCAATTGGTCTGGCCCCGGAAGGAAAGCGGCTGATTTTCTGAGCGTGGTGGAGCGCGAGGCTCGTCACCCGGTCGACAACGCCGAATTCACAGGGGGTCCATGGCGATGCAGAAACGGATCACGGTGCGGGTCACCGCTGCCGAATTACCGCACCACGACCCACTGGAGCTGTACGAGCGTCTGCGGGAGACGTGCCGGGCGGAGGACGTCTTCCTCTTCGAGAGCAGGGACGGCGCCGCTCCCGACCGCCGGTCCGCCGTCCTCGGGCTCGGCCGCCTCGCCGAGATCCGGGTCTTCGCCGGACATGTGGAGATCGACGGCGTGCCCGGCGTGACGTCGGTGCTGGCTCTGGCCGCGAAGGAGGCAGGTCTCCTTCCCGAGGAGCCGCCGCACAGCGCCGGAGCGAACTCCCTCAGGCTGCGCATGACCGACCCCGCCGCCGTCTGGCGTCTGCTGCCGCTGGCGCAACAGGTGTTCGGGGTGGAGACCGACATACCCGAGACGTCGTACGCCTTCGGGTTCCTGACCTCGCTCGCCTATGAGTCCGTATGGCACATGGAGACGCTGCCGCCCCGCACCAAGCAGGCGAACGGGCCCGACATCACGCTCACGCTCTTCCGGGATGCCGTGTGGTACGACCTGACCACGGACGCGGTGCGCCACCTCACGGCAGACAGCGCGGAGTTCGGGGAACGCTCACCGGACGTCCCGTCCGTGGCGGAGCTGGCCGTGCGGGTGGCCCGCGAGCCGGCCGTCCCGGGCCCGGACTCCGTGCCCGCCGCGCCCGTCCCTGCGTCCGTGCACGACACCGTCAGCCGCGAGACCTTCCTGTCGTGGGCCGACCGGTGCCTGGAGCACATCAGGGTCGGGGACATCTACCAGATCCAGATCGGCCACCGCATCGACGTGCGCACCCAGCTCACTCCCGTCGACGTGTACCGGCGGCTGCGCGGCCGCAACCCCTCGCCGTACATGTATCTGATGCCCCGCGCCGGCAACATGCTCATCGGTGCCAGCCCCGAGCTGTACTTCCGCATCGAGGGCGACGAACTGGAGATGCGCCCCATCGCGGGCACCGCGCGCCGGGGGCCGGACGACGAGGAGAACGCACGGCGCGTCAAGGAGATGCGGGAGAGCACGAAGGAACGCGCCGAGCACATCATGCTCGTCGACCTCTGCCGCAACGACATCGGGAGGGTGAGCCGCCCCGGCACCCTGCCCGTGGACCGGTTGATGGCGGTGGAGTCCTACTCGCACGTCTTCCATCTCGTCTCCGCCGTCACCGGACGCCTCGAGCAGGGCATGGGCACCTGGGACGCCGTGTGCGCGACGTTTCCCGCGGGCACGATGACCGGCGCGCCCAAGGTGCGGGCCATGGAGATCATCGACGGTCTCGAACGGGAGCGGCGCGGCAGCTACGCGGGCGCCGTGGGGCTGGTGGATGTGCGGGGATGGAGCGAACTCGCGCTGTGCATCCGCTCGATCGAGTACGACGGAGATACGTACTCCACGCAGAGTTCGGCGGGCCTGGTGGCGCAGTCGGACCCCGAGTCCGAGTGGCGCGAGACGCTGGCGAAGATGGGCGCCGCCTACTGGGCGCTCACCGGGGAGGAGTTGCGATGAAGGTCCTGCTGATCGACGCGTACGACAGTTTTGTGCACATCATCGACCAGTATCTGCGCCACCTCGGCGCGCAGACCCGGGTGGTGCGCTCGCTGACCCGCCCCGCCGCCGAACTCGCCGGGTACGAACCGGATGCCGTGGTCCTCGGGCCGGGGCCCGGGCATCCGGCCGACTCGGGCCATGTCGAGCTGGTGCACGAGTTCGCCGGCCGGGTGCCGTTGCTCGGCGTGTGCCTGGGGCACCAGGCGATCGCCCTGGCGTACGGAGGGCGGATCGAGGTGGCCGACCAGGTGATGCACGGCCGGATCAGCACCGTGCAGCACGACGGCACGGGCCTGTTCACCGGTCTGGGGCACAGCCTGCAGGCCACCCGGTACCACTCCCTCGTGGTCGCCGAGCCGCTCCCGGACGCCCTGGAGACCACGGCCGTCGCCGTCGACCACGGCTATGTGATGGGTCTGCGGCATCGCACCCTGCCCGTGGAGGGCGTCCAGTTCCACCCCGAGTCCGTGATGACCGCCGGGGGCCTGACCCTGATGGAGAACTTCCTGGCCATGACGGCGCACGACCGCGGCCAGGAGCGGCCCCTCACCGGGATATGACGTCCGCCAGCACACGGACGGCCTCGGTGATGCCCGAGCGCGGCAGGTGTGCGTGGCCCACGACGAGTGCGGGAGCACCCCGTCGTGGGCGGGCGTGGAAGGCCGCGCCGCCACGCACCGCGACGGAGCGGCGCAGCGCCCCGGACACCAGGACCGCCTCGTCGGTGTGCCGGGGCAGCCGGACGTACGTGTGCAGCCCCGCCGCCCGGCCGAGCACGTCGGCGCCGGGCAGATGCCGGCGGACCGCCTCCTCCAGGGCGTGACGGCGGCTGCTCGCCCGGGAGTTGAGTCTTCGCAGGTGGCGGTCGAGCAGTCCGCTGCGCAGCAGCTCGGCGAAGGCCAGCTGGGTGAGGGTCTCGGTGCCGAGGTCGTGCCGGGCACGCTCACGCAGCAGCCGGTCCAGCAGGCCGGGCGGTGCGGCCAGCCAGCCGAGCCGCAGCCCCGGGGCGAGGGACTTGCTCGCGGTGCCCGCGTACACGACGCGTTCAGGGGCGAGGCGCTGCAACGCCAGGGGGCGGGCGCCCTGTTCGTACCACAGACCACCGTCGTAGTCGTCCTCGATGATCAGGCCGTCGACGTCCCGGGCCCAGCGCACGAGCTGCTCGCGACGGTCCTCGCGCAGGGTCACGCCGGTCGGGAACTGATGCGCGGGGGTGACGAGGACAGCGCGCAGGTCCGTCGCGGCCAGCGCCGCCACGTCCAGACCCGCCTCGTCGACGGGCAGCGGCACGGGACGCATGCCGCATTCCTGGAGGAACTGCCGCTGTCCGGGGTGGCCCGGGTCCTCCACGCCGATCGCCTCGCCCCCGTCCCGGCGGAGCACCGCGCACAGCAGGTCCAGCCCCTGGGAGAACCCGCCCACCACGGCGAGACGCTCGGCCGTGGTCCGTACGCCGCGTGTCCGCCCCAGGTACTGGGCGAGTTCGAGGCGCAGCGCGGGGCTTCCGGCCAGCGGCGGATAGGCGTGCGCCGAGGGGGTGGCCGACCGCAGCGCGCGTTCGTAGCAGGCGAGCCACTCGCGGCGCGGGAAGTCGGGCAGGTTGCCGCCGCCGGGCCGCAGGTCCCAGCGGACCTCGGGCACCCGGTCCGCCCCGAGGAGCGTCGGCACCACCGCCGGGGTGGTCACGTGCCCGACGACGCGGGTGCCGGCGCCCTGGACGGCTTCCAGGTACCCCTCGGCGACGAGTTGGCCGTACGCCTCCACGACCACGCTGCGCGAGATGTCCAGGTCACCCGCGAGACGGCGGCTGGAGGGCAGCCGGGTTCCCGCGTGCAGGCTGCCCGCCGCTATCTCGCTCTTGATGAAGCTCTGTATCTGGGCGGTCAGGGAGACCTCGGAATCCCGGACGACCGCGACCGCCATGTGCAGGGACATGACCTTTTCTCTCCTTCTGAATTGGACCGTATCTCTCATGGGGCAGTGGTCTGGCCGGGGTATGCGGCCGGACGCGAAAATGGACGTACAGATCGACGTTCGATTTCACCCCGCAGACGCCCGAGGAGAATTCACGTGACAGCTGGACCGCAGAGTTTCAGTTGGCCCGAACTGCTGAATTCACTGCTCGACCTGAAGGACCTTTCCGCGCGGGAGAGCGACTGGGCGATGGATCAGGTGATGTCCGGCGTCGCGGGGCCGGTCCGGCTGGCCGGGCTCCTGGTGGCGCTGCGGGCGAAGGGCGAGACCGTCGAGGAGATCGAGGGTCTGGTCAGCGCCATGCGGCGGCACGCGGTACCGCTCGACGTGCCGGGCCCCACGGTGGACATCGTGGGCACCGGCGGGGACGGCTCGAACAGTGTCAACGTCTCCACACTGGCGGCGATCGTGGCCGCCGGGGCCGGGGCGCGGGTCGTCAAACACGGCAACCGGTCCGCGTCCTCCTCCTGCGGATCGGCCGACGTCCTGGAGGAGTTGGGGGTGGCGCTGCGGCTGCCCGCGGACGACACCGCCGCCGTCGCCGAGGAGGTCGGCATCACGTTCTGTTTCGCGCCGGCGTTCCACCCCGCCATGCGGCACGCGGCGGGGCCGCGCCGCGAACTGGGGGTGCGCACGGTGTTCAACGCCCTGGGCCCGCTGCTCAATCCGGCCTCGCCCACCGGTACGGCGATCGGGGTGGCGGACGCGCGGCTCGCGCCGCTGCTGGCAGGGGTCCTCGCCCGACGAGGGTCGTCCGGGCTCGTGTTCCGGGGCGACGACGGAATGGACGAACTGACGGTCACCACAACCTCCACGATCTGGTCGGTCACGGACTCCGGTGTGCGCAGGGAGACCTTCGATCCGCGGGACGTCGGCATCGGGCTCGCCGCGCCCGGCGCCCTGCGGGGCGGCGACCGGGCGTACAACGCCCGGGTGGCGCGTGAGGTTCTCGCCGGGGCGCGCGGCCCGGTGCGCGACGCGGTGCTGCTGTCGGCGGCGGCCGGACTCGCCGTGCTGGAGCCGGGTGGGGCGCGGTCGGTCACGGAACGGCTGGCGGCGGGCATGGAGCGGGCGGCGGAGTCGGTGGACTCGGGGACGGCGGCAGCCGTGCTGGAACGGTGGGCGGCCGTCACGACCAAGCGGGCACAGGCGGCGGAGCCGGCACACCGGTGAGCCCCGACCGACCTCCCGTCCTCTGCCCGCCGGCACCCGGGCCTTGCTCCTCGGTGCCCGGGCTCTGCTCCTCGGCGCCGTGGCTTGGCGTGTCGACACCCGGGCCTTGCTTGTCGACACCCGGGCCTTACTTCTCGGCCCCAGGCATTTCCTCCCGGTACCAAGGGCTTGCCCCTCGGCACCCGGGGGTTGCCCTGCCGCACCCGGGGGTTGCCCCGCGGCGCCGGAAGGCTCGGGGCCCTGGAGCGCCGGGCTTCGGTGCGCGGCGGTGCGCGTGAACGCCGGTGAGCGAGGCCCGGTGAGGGCGGCCGCAGTGACGTCACCGCGACGGACGTGTGCACCGGGTCCGGTCGCCGGGGGCGATCCGCGGCCCCGGTCCCGGACGCCTCCACGGGACGAGCCCGGGGCCCGGGCCACACCCACCCGGCAGGCTCCCACGTCCCGCACGCTTGCCGCCTCGGCCACACCGGCCGACCAGACCCTAGCCGCACGGTGCCGCCAGGAGTTCGTTCACCGCCGTCCGGGGGTCGCCGTGGGTGACCAGGGCCTCGCCGACGAGGACCGCGTCCGCGCCGGCGCGGGCGTATGCCGCCACGTCGTCGGGCCCGCGCACACCGGACTCGGCGATGCGCACCAGACCCTCGGGGATGCACGGCGCGACCCGCGCGAAGGTGCCGCGCTCCACCTCCAGCGTCGTCAGGTCGCGCGCGTTGACGCCGATCACCGTGGCGCCGGCGGCCACCGCGTGCTCCGCCTCGGCCTCGTCGTGCACCTCCACCAGCGGCGTCAGCCCCGCCTCGCCTGCCTGCGCGACGAGTTCGGCCAACTGCGCCCGGCCCAGAGCGGCGACGATCAGGAGCAGCAACTCGGCGCCGTACGCACGCGCCTCCCACACCTGGTAGGGGTCCACCACGAAGTCCTTGCGCAGCACGGGAACGTCCACCCGGGCGCTCACCGCCTCCAGGTCCGCCAGCGAGCCCGCGAACCGACGCTCCTCGGTCAGGACACTGATCGCGGCCGCACCGCCCGCCGCGTAGCCGGCGGCCAGGGCGGCCGGGTCGCGGATCTCGGCGAGCGGACCGCGCGAGGGGCTGGCGCGCTTCACTTCCGCGATCACACGCACCCGCGGCCCGCCGCGCAGCAGCGGCACGCAGTCACGCCCGGCGCCGCGCGCCAGGGCCCGCTCCCGCACCTCCGCTTCGGGTATGCGTGCCCGGCGTGACGCCACGTCCTCGCGCACGCCCCTGACGATGTCGTCCAGAGCATTCATCGGTGTCCATTCCCTCCTGACCTGCGGGCTCCGACCGGACGATAGGCGTTCGGACCAGGCAGGGAACACGTCCTTAAGCAGCGGCGAAAACTGCGACGTGGGCGCGTGCGAACAGCGCGGGGAGTCGTTCCGCTCAGCGTGACACCGGAGACAGCCCGTCGCCGCGAGGCCGGTGGCGGCACGTCAGTGGCCTGTCAGTGCCTGTCGACAGCATGGTCACGAAGGCAATGCCGAGCAACACATTCTTCCGTCCATTCCTCGGTAGGTTGGCGATCACGTGTCGAAGACTTTGGGCTGTTCAGTCGCGGTCGGGACGACGGACGAGCACGGTTCGGGGGATGTCGGGGCGGCCGTACGCGTCCCGCGGTGGACCACAGGCGAGACGGGTGCGCGGGCCCGAGTGAGTGCCGAACTCGTCCTGCCCTCCACTCTGACCGCCCGGCTGCGCACGGTGGCCGCCGAGTGCGCGGCCTCGCTGGACGCCGTGTTCCTGGCCGCGCACCTGAGGGTGGTCGCGGCGCTGACCTCCGACCAGAACCCGGTCACCGGGTACGTGCCCGCCGAGGGTGATCCCCTCGCGCCACGTTCGCTGGGCGTGAGGGGGGTGCTGCGCCACAGCTGGCACGAACTCGTCCGGCAGGCCGAGGAGGCGAGCCGGCGCGCCCCGGCGCCGGGCCTGGCCTCGGGGCCGCACCACGAATCCGTGCTGGACGTGTCCGCCACGGATCCGGCACCCGAGGACGCACCGCCGCTGTGGGTGCGCATCGCCGTGCGCGCGGACCGTGTCACGGTCAGCGCCCGGTCCCGTTCGGACGTCCTGTCCGAGGAGCACCTGACCCGGATCGTCGGTTACCACGGACGGGCCCTGGAACTGCTGGCCGCCCATCCCGACGCCCCGGCGGGCGAACGGAGCCTGCTCGCCGAGGACGAACGCCACTTCCAGATCTACGGGCTGGCGGGCGAGGCGGAGCCCTTCGACGGGAGGCTGTTCGTCGAGCGGTTCGAGGAACAGGTCAGGGCGACGCCCGACGCGGTCGCGGTGTCGCACGGGAGCCGGTCATGGACCTACGACCGGCTCAACGCGAGCGCCAACCGCATCGCCCACGCGCTGCTGGCGGAAGGGCTGCGCGACGAGGACGTGGTGGCCGTCGTCATGGAGCGCGGCCTGGAATGGGCGGCGGCCACGATAGGCCTGCTCAAGTCGGGCGGCTGCTACCTCCCGGTGCAGCCGGACCTCCCGGCCGCCCGGATCGCCGCTCAACTCGACGGCGCCGGATGCAGGTTCGTGCTCGGAGACGGTGAGGTCCCGCAGACCAGCGCCGAAGACGGGGACGCGCCCCGGCCCCTGGACGCCGCGGCCCTGTGCGCCGGAACCGGGAGCCACGGCCCGGACGCGCGGGCCGGCAACCCCGGCCGGCCACTGGCGCCCCGCCGGCTCGCCTACATCTACTTCACCTCGGGCTCCACCGGCACGCCGAAGGGCGTCATGTGCGAGCACGCGGGGTTGCTGAACCACCTGTTGATGAAGGTCGCCGACCTCGGCCTCGGCCCCGGCGACGTGGTGGCGCAGACCGCCGCCCAGTCCCTGGACATCTCGCTCTGGCAGCTCATCGCCCCCCTGCTGACCGGCGGCAGTTCACGCATCGTCGACACCGACGTGCTCCTGGACCCGGACCGCTTCGTCACGGAGCTGACCGCGTCGCGGGTGTCCGTCGCACAGTTCGTCCCGTCCTACTTCGACGCGCTGATCACGGCCCTGGAACGCGGCCCCCGCGCTCTCGGCGTGCTGCGCGCCGTGTCGGTGACGGGGGAGGAACTGAAACCGGCGCTGCTGCGGCGCTGGTTCGCCCGCTGTCCGGGCATCCGGGTGGTCAACGCGTACGGTGCGACCGAGGTCTGCGACGACACCATGCACGAATTCCTCGACCGGGTGCCGGAGCGCGGGCCCGTCACGCTCGGCCGGATGCGCCGCAACGTGCACGGGTACGTGCTGGACGAGCAGGGCGGGCTGGTGCCGCTCGGTGCGACCGGAGAGATCGTCTTCTCCGGTGTCGCGGTCGGCCGTGGCTACGTCAACGACACCGAGCGGACCCGGGCCGCGTTCTCGCCCGATCCGTTCCGGCCGGGGCAGCGGATGTACCGGACGGGCGACTTCGGGCGCTGGCTGCCCGGGGGCCGGCTCCAGTTCCTCGGCCGCCGCGACCAGCAGGTCAGGATCCGCGGATTCCGTGTCGAGACCGGTGAGATCGAGAACCGGCTGATGGCCCTGGACGAGGTGAAGGACGCGGTCGTCGTCGCCTCGGGGGCGGGCGACCGGCACCGGGTCCTGGTCGCCTTCCTGGTCGGCGCCGTCCGCCGCGAGGCCGACAGCGTCAGGACCGCCCTGGCCCGCCATCTGCCGGACTACATGATCCCCGCGTACTGCCACTGGCTCGACGCGCTGCCGGTCAGCGGCAACGGCAAGGTGGACCGCAAGGTGCTCACCGAGCTGGCCGCCACGCTCGGGCATGCCGGCGTGCCCAGCACGGCGCCCACCACGCGCACCGAGCAGCGCCTCGCGATGGCCTGGGCCGAGGCGCTCAACGTACCGCTGCAGAGCATCGGGCGGGCCGACGACTTCTTCTCGCTCGGCGGTACGTCGCTCGCGGCGACGTGGCTCGTCGTGAAGCTGGACCGCCTCGTCTCGCTGGCCCAGATCATCGCCCACCCCGTGCTGTCCGATCTCGCCGCCGTCGTCGACGCGGGCCGGGACGCGTCACCGAAGGGGCCGGGAGCAGGCCTGCTCCGCCCGCTGACGGGTGCCCTCGCGGGCCGGGACGCGTCACCGAAGGGGCCGGGAGCAGGCCTGCTCCGCCCGCTGACGGGTGCCCTCGCGGGCCGGACCGTGCCCGAGGGCCGCCTGGTCTGCTTCCCCGGCGCCGGCGGCAACGCCGTCAACTTCCTCGCGCTGGCACGGGAACTCGCTCCCAGCGGCGTCGAGGTGTACGGCGTCGAGCTGCCCGGACACGACTTCGTCCCCGGCGCGCAGGATCTGGCGGAGGTGCCGGAAGTGGCGCGCCGGGTGGCGCAGGAGCTGGACCGGCTGACTGCCGTACCGCTCGTGCTGTGGGGCCAGCGGGAGGGGGCGGCGCCCGCGCTCGCCCTGGCCCGGCTGCTGGAGGACGGCCCGTCGGCGCCGCGCCGGGTCCTGGTCGGCGGTGCCGGCCCGGGCTGGCCGGCCGGGGTGCGGGCGAGCATGGACCGGACCCGTGCCATGAGCGACCAGGACGTCGCCGCCGGCCTGCTGCGCGAGGGCGCGTACGTGGAGTTCGACGGGCTCAAGCCCGAGCGGGCCCGGCTGCTCGGACCCGCCTACCGGCACGACGTGCGGTCGTCCGGGGACTTCCTGCTGGCCGCCCGGCAGGACCCGCAGACCCACCGCGTCAAGGCGGGCATCGAACTCGTCGCCGCTGAGGACGGCCCGGACGCGGCGGCCGGAGACCCGGGCCACGGTCACTGGGACTGGCGGCTCCTCTCCGACGAGGTGACGCACCGCCGGCTGCCGGGCGGGGGAGCGCACTTCCCGCGCACGCGGGCGGCCGACGCGAAAGACGCGGTGCTGACCGCGCTGAACCGAACCGCCCCTTCGTCCCCGTGAGGAAACGCATGCCCAACGACCCTGTGCCGACGGCCAGTTCCAGTGGTGCGGGCGGGTTGACCGGACGGATCGCCTCCGGCCCCGACGCGCTCTTGCGCACCGAGGTGCTCGAGCCGCAGCTCCGCTTCGAGATCGACGCCCTGCTGCCCTGGTACGTCCAACTGGAGAAGGTGCTGCTGCTGGAGTACCGCCGGCTCGGCCTGCTGGACGGCGCCCAGGTCGGCGCCATCACCGACCTGCTCGACCGGGTCACTCCCGAGGCCATCGCCCGGGAGGCCGGGGAGAGCATGAGCGACATCGCCTTCACCCTGGAGCGCCATGTCGCCCGCCGGCTGGCCGCGCTGCCGCCGGCGTGGCACGTCGACCGCAGCCGCAACGACCTGCAGGCCACCGCCCAGCTGATGCAGGGCCGTGCGCGGCTGCTGGAGTGCGCCCAGGAGCTGATCGCCTTCGGCCGTGCCGCGCACCGGTCGGCCGGGCGCGGCGCGGGACAGGCCATGCCCGGCTACACCCACATGCAGCCGGCCCAGGTGATCAGCCCCGGGTTCTACCTCGCGGCACTCTGTGACCAGGTGCTGCACACCCTGGAGCGGCTGGAGTCGGTGTACCGGACCGCTGACGCCTCGCCGATGGGCGCGGGAGCGATGGCAGGGCAGGAACTCCCCTGGGACCGGGCCCGGATGGCCTCGCTGCTGGGCTTCACCGACGTCCGTACGCACGCGCTGCGGGCGGTGGCGCAGCGGGACTGGGCGCTGGAGGCCTGCGCGGAGTTCTCCCTGCTGGGTGTCGCGTTGAGCCGCTTCGTCACCGACCTGATGACCTGGGGCAGCGCGGGATACGGCTTCATCGAGCTGCCGGACCACTGGTCGGGCATCTCCTCCGCGATGCCGCAGAAGAAGAACTACCCGGTGCTGGAGCGGATCCGGGGCCGTACGGCGCATCTCGGTGCGGCCTACACGGCCATCGCCACCGCACAGCGCTCCACCCCGTACAGCAACTCCGTCGAGATCTCCAAGGAGGCGGGGGCGGGGGTGCCCGCCGCCTTCGACGCCGTCGGGTCGGTCCTGCGGCTGTTCGGAGCGGTGCTGGAGAACCTGCGGTTTCGGGAGGACCGGATGCGCGAGGCCTGTGAGAGCGAGTACCTGGGCGGGTTCACGCTCGCCAATCTGCTGACCTTGCGGGCCGGGGTCCCCTGGCGCACCGCCCAGGTGGTCGCCGGGCGCTACATCGTCCTGGCCGTCGAGCGCGGGCTGCCGCCCGCGAAGCCCGACGGCGCGTTGCTCGACACGGTGCTGGCGGCGGAGGGGCACGCGGCCGAGAACGCCGCGGACCTGCTCGCCGAGGCGATGAGCGTGCCGGGTGGACTGACGGCCAAGCGCTCGGACGGCTCGGCCCACCCGGAGGCCGTACGGTCCCTGCTGGCCGAACAGGAGACGGCGTTCGACGCACTCGAAAGGCGCTGGAACGGCCGGCGGGCGGACATCGAGGAGGCGGCGGCCGAAGTCGACCGGTTGCTCGACGGACCGGAGGGACGGCAGGAGTGGTGAGGTCCCCTGACACCGTCCTGCGGCAGGACGTCCCGGGGCGCGACCCGGCGCCGTTCACCGCGGTGACGGGGATGAGTACCGCGTCCGGCACGTTCGGCGAGCTGCTTCAGGGCGTACTGCCCGAGGAGAACAGCGACTTCCTGGTCACCCTTCCCATCGCCCGCTGGGCCCGGGTGACCTTCCACGGCATGCCCGGCACCGACGTGCTGGAGGTCCAGCCGGCGCACAAGCACAAGGCGCTCCGGCTCACCAGGATGATCATGCAGTCCTCGGCGACGCCGATGGGCGGGGTACTGACCATCGCGAGCACCCTGACCGAGGGCAAGGGACTGGCCAGCTCGTCCGCGGACCTGGTGGCGACGGCACGCGCGGTGGCCAACGCGCTGGGCGAACCGATGCCGCCCCGGCGGATCGAGTCGCTGCTGGCCCGGATCGAGCCCACCGACGGCGTGCTGTACCCCGGCATCGTGGCGTTCTACCACCGCCGGGTGGCCCTCCACACCGAGCTGGGGTCCCTGCCGTCGATGACCGTGGTGGGTGCCGACGAGGGCGGCGAGATCGACACGATCGCCTTCAACCGCATCCCGAAGCCCTTCTCCGCCGCCGACCGGGCGGAGTACGCGCGGCTGCTGGCGCGGATGGCCGGGGCCGTGGCCGGTGCCGACCTCGCCGAAGTGGGCGCGGTGGCCACGCGCAGCGCCCTGATGAACCAGGTGCTGCGCCCCAAGAGGACGCTCGACGACATGATCGGCATCTGCCGGCAGGTCGGCGGGCTCGGCGTGGTGGTCGGCCACAGCGGGACCTGCCTCGGCGTCCTCCTCGACACGGCCGACCCCTCGTATCCGCAGCGGCTGGTGGACGCCGCGAGCGCGTGCTCCGAACTGGTCGGCAACGTCACGGTGTACCGGACCTTGAGCTTCGACCGATGAACTCCGGCGCGTCGCCGGCCCGGCGCAGGGATGGGAAGAGAGAGCGCACATGCTGAGCCAGAACGTGATCGAGGCCATCGGCCACACACCCCTGGTGCGTCTGACACTGGGGGCCGACCGGGACGTCCGCGTCTACGCCAAACTCGAGATGAACAACCTGTTCGCGATGAAGGACAGGGTGGCCAAGCAGATCATCACCGAGGCGCGCGCGACGGGGGAGCTGGCCGAGGGCGCCCCGATCGTGGAGAGCTCCTCGGGCACGATGGCCCTCGGAGTCGCCCTGGTGGGCACCGCACTCGGTCACCCGGTGCACATCGTCACCGACCCGCGGATCGACCGCACGACGCTGGCCAAGCTGGAGGCACTCGGCTGTGCGGTGCACGTGGTGCCCGCGATGGACGCCCACGGCTGGCAGGGCGCCCGGCTGACCCGGCTGCGGGAGATCATGGACCGCAACCCGGGCGCGTTCTGGCCACGGCAGTACGAGAACCCGCAGAACCCGGCCGCCTACCGGTACCTGGCCCAGGAACTGCTCGCCGATCTGGACACGGTGGACGTCCTGGTCGGCGCGGTGGGCAGCGGCGGTTCGCTGTGCGGCACGTCACGGGTCCTGCGCGAGTCCCTGCCGGAGCTGTACGTGGCCGGGGTGGACTGCGTCGGCAGCGTGCTCTTCGGCCAGCCCGACCGCCCCAAGCGGCTGCAGAGCGGGCTGGGCAACAGCCTGCACCCGAAGAACCTCGACCACTCCCTGATCGACGAGGTCCACTGGCTCAACGACCACGAGGCCTTCGCCGCCACCCGCGAACTGGCCCGTGAGGAAAAGCTGTTCGCCGGAAACACCTCCGGGTCGGTGTACCGGGTGCTGGGCGCCATGGCCGCCCGGGCCACGCCGGGCACGACCGTCGTCGGCATCTTCCCGGACCGCGGGGACCGCTACGCCGACACCGTGCACAGTGACGCGCACTGGACCGAGAAGGACCTGCGGCGCCTGCCGGTCGCCACGGTGCCGCGTCAGGTCCTCGACGGCACGGAGGTGCGCAGCTGGTCGTTCCGCCGCAACCGCGCCGACGCGCCGCGACCGGCGTTCGTCTTCGTGGAGTCCAACACCACCGGGACCGGCATGCTGGCGCTGCGGATCGCGGCGGACGCCGGTTACGAGCCGGTGCTCGTGACCGGCGACTCCACCCGGTACGCGGGGCTGGCCGGGTCCGGCGCGACCGTCGTGGACTGCGACACCAACGACACCGACGCGCTGGTCCGGGCGGTGACCAAGGCGTTCGAGCCCGGCTGCGTCGCCGGAGTCTCCACGACCAGCGAGTTCTACCTGGTGGCGGCCGCCGCGCTGGCCACCGCGGTGGGACTGCCCGCGGAGCGGGCCGAGGCGATAGCCGGCTGCCGGGACAAGGGGCGGCTGCGCGCCGTCCTGCGGCGGGCCGGGATCGGACAGCCGCGGTTCGAGGTGGTCGAGGACGCGGAGTCCGCCGCCGCGGCGGCGGACCGGCTCGGTACGCCTTGCGTGGTCAAGCCGGTCGACGACTCGGGCTCGACGCGGGTGCGCCGCTGCGACTCCGCGCAGCAGGCCGCCGAGCTGGCCGCGGAGATCACGGCCCGGACCACCAACGGACGTGGGCAGGCCATGGCGGGCCGCGCACTGGTCGAGCAGTATCTGGACGCGCCCGAGTACAGCGTGGAGATGTTCGGCGTCGACGGTGTGCACCGGCTGATCGGCATCACCGAGAAGACCGTGACCGGCGCCCCGCACTTCGTGGAATCCCGGCACCTCGTGCCCGCCGACCTGCCCGCCGAGGCGGCACGGGAGATGACCGCGACGGTGTCGGCCGCACTGGCCGCGACCGGCCTCGGCCGTGGCCCGAGCCACACCGAGGTGAAGCACACCGCGACCGGCAGTGCCGTCGTCGAGATCAACCCGAGGCTCGCGGGCGGCCTCATCCCCGAGCTCTACCGCCTCGCCACCGGTGTCGACCTGCTCGCGGCCCAGGTGGCCTACGCCGGCGGAACCGAACCGCTGCTGCCCGACGGCTTCGCGCGCCATGCCGGAATCCAGTTCCTCCTGCCCGCCGAACAGGGCGTGCTGGAGCGCGTGGCCGGGCTGGAGGAGGCCCGGGCCCTCCCGGGCGTGGAGCGCGTGACGGTCACCGCCACCCCGGGCGCGCGGATCGCTCCGCCCACGGACGCGTACGGGCGGATCGGCCACATCGTCGCCGTCGGCGACAGCCGGGCGGCGGTCGTCGAGGCCCTCGACCGGGCCGCCGCACTGATCCGGATCGAACTGCGGGAACGGTGAACCGGACCGGCTCGCGGCCGTCCGCGCACCAGCGTCCACCAACAGAGGAGAAGAGACGATGACAGTCAGCCGACGAAGCGTTCTGCGGTCCGCCGCGGCCGTCGTACCGGCCATGGTGATCGGCGGTGCGCTGCCCGGCGTGGCGTCCGCCGCGACCCGGGCGGCGCAGTGGCAGGTCTTCCCGGTCGACCCGGGGCCGACCTCCTGGTGCAGGTTCAGCCGGATCAGCGTCGCTGCGAACGGCACGGCCAAGGCCCTCGGAACGGTCAACTACTTCATGGACGGCCCCATGGGCCCGATCGAGCAGGACCCGCTCGTCTGGAGCTTCAACGGGACGGGGTGGAGCGGGAGCAGGTTCGCCGCGGACACCAGACCGCTGAACGGCATCACGGTCACCGGCGCCGCCGACGCCTGGGCGGTGGGCGAGAAGTGGGACCGGGCGCAGCTGCTTGACGTGCCCCAGCTGCTGCACTGGGACGGCACGGCCTGGACCGACAGCATGACCGGAGCCGAGTCCTTCGCCCGGCCGCGCCAGGTCTCCGGCACCGGGAACGACGTCTGGGTGGTCGGCACGGCGAAACAGTCGGTCGACGTACCGGCCGTGGTGCGCCGCAACGGTTCGAGCTGGGCCCCGGTGAGCCTGCCGAGCACGCTCGGAACCGCCGGTCTGCTCACCGTTCAGGTCGTGGCGGCGAACGACGTCTGGGTCGCCGGCTCCGTCGGCACCGGCAGCGCACGCAGATCCCTGGTGATGCGCTGGAACGGATCCTCGTGGACCGTGCTGCCCGCCCCGTTCGGATCCGCTGCGGGCCAGGTGACCTCGCTGCTCGTCAAGGGCGGCCAGTGCTGGGCCGCGGGGTCGGCCGCCAACCGGGGCGCCGTGGCCGTCTGGAACGGAAGCGCGTGGTCCGCCCGGAACCCGGCCTCTTCCAGCGCGTCCGAGGTCACGCAGCTGGCGGCATACGGCACCACCGAGGTATGGGTCGCGGGGACGGGCGTGACGTTGCAGCGCTGGAACGGCTCGGCCTGGTCCGAGGCGGAGGGTCCGCTGGCGGCTCCGCTGACCGTGGGGGCGCTGGCGACCGGCCCGGACGGCGCCCTGTGGGCCGCCGGTTCCAAGGACACCTCGTCGTCCAGTAGTTACTTCTTCGCCAAGCTCCCGATGACCGCCTGACCTGGCCTTTCGGATGTCGACACGGACCCCGCGCCCCGAAACCGGGGGGCGGGGTTCCGTGTTGCGTGGCCGGATGTGGACCAAGTGCCGGCCTGCCGGGCCGAGTTGGCACCACGAGCGATTGACTCACACTCTTACGCCTGTAAGCTCGGACTTACATGTAGAAGAGATTGCCGACGTGAGTAAGGGGCTGGAGACAGTGGAGAAACGCTCGGTCACCGTCAAGGTGGCGAGTTGGAGCGCGGCCCACCCCTGGCGCGCCATCGTGGGCTGGTTCGTCTTCGTCGCGCTGTGCCTCGGGGCGTCGGCCGCCGTGGGGACCAACAGCGCCACCACCGAGGACTACCGGGTCGGCAAGGCCGGGAAGGCGGAGGCGATCGCCACGGAGGGCGGCCTGCAGCGCCGGCCCGTCGAGCAGATCGTCATCGACTCCCCGTCCGGCAGGCTGGACGTGTCCGCGGCCCGGGCCGCCGCCGCGGACGCCACCGCGCGGATGGAGAAGCTCCAGGAGGTCGACCGGGTCGAGAAGCCGGTCCTCTCCCGCGACGGCAAGGTCCTCATGGTCCAGGTCGTCATGGCGGGCGAGGAGCTCGCCGCGCGCAAGAAGGTCGGCCCGCTGGTCGAGCAGACCGAGGCCGTGCAGCAGGCACACCCCGGCGTGCGGGTGCAGGAGACCGGCGGCCCTTCGATGAGCAAGGGCCTCGACCAGCAGCGCAGTGACGACCTGGCCTTCTCCGAGATGCTCACCCTGCCGGTCACCGTCATCACCCTGATGATCGCCTTCGGTTCGGTGATCGCGGCAGGAGTTCCGGTCCTGCTGGCGCTCTCCTCCATCGCCGCCGCCATGGGCCTGTCCGGCCTCGCCTCGCACCTCCTGCCCGACGCGGGCGTCGGCAACAACATCATCCTGCTGATCGGCCTGGCCGTCGGCGTCGACTACTCGCTCTTCTACCTGAAGCGGGACCGCGAGGAGCGGGCCAAGGCCGGCGGCCGGCTCGGTTCGCAGGCCGTCGTGGAACTCGCCGCGGCCACCGCCGGCCGGGCCGTCGTGATCTCCGGTTTCGCGGTGATCGTCTCGACCGCGACGCTCTACCTCGCGACCGACGTCATCTTCTCCTCGATCGCCACCGGCGCCATCATCGTCGTCCTGGTCGCCATGGCCAGCTCGCTGACGGTCCTGCCCGCCCTGCTGGCCAAGCTCGGTGCCCGGGCCGAGCGCCGTGCGGCCCGTCGCGCGGCCCACGGCAAGCGGACCAGGGACCACGGTGGCACGAGCAGGACGTGGAACGCGCTGCTGCGGCCCGCGACCCGGCGCCCCGGGGTCACCCTGCTGGTCTCGGTGCTCATCATGCTGGGCCTGGCGGCGCCCGCCCTCGACCTGAAACTGAGCGTGCTGGGGAGGGACACCTTCTCCCGCGAGATCCCCGCGGTGCAGACCTACGACCGGCTGACCGCCGCCTTCCCGGAGATGCTCGTCCAGCACCAAGTCGTGGTGCGCGCCGACGCGGACCGCTCACCGCAGGTGGTGAAGGCGGTGGAGGACCTGCGCCGACGGGCCCAGGCGGACCCGCTGTTCGCCAAGGACGCCGCGTTCAAGCTGACCTCCTCCGGCGATCGGCGGATCACCAGCCTGATGCTCTCCGTGCCGTCCAAGCCCAGCTCGCCGCAGGCGCTCCAGTCGCTCGACCGCGTCCGCGACGACTACCTGCCCGCGACCGTGGGCAAGGTGCCCGGCGCCGAGGCGTACGTCACCGGTGACATCGCCCGCGACGTCGACTACCTGGACCACCAGAACGCCAAGCTCCCGCTGGTGGTCGGCTTCCTGCTGCTGGTGACGTTCGCCGTGACGGTGCTGGCCTTCCGGTCGGTGGTCATCGGCGTCATCGGCACCGTGCTCAACCTGCTCTCGGTCGCGTCCGCCTTCGGCCTGCTGGTCCTGGTCTTCCAGGGTCAATGGGCGGAGAGCATCCTCGACTTCCACTCCACCGGAGCGATCGGGGCCCGGGTACCGCTGTTCCTGTTCGTCATCCTCTTCGGGCTGTCGATGGACTACCAGGTCTTCGTGGTCAGCCGGATCAAGGAGGCGGCCATGCGCGGTCTGGACACCCGCAGGGCCGTACTGGAGGGGATCGGCAACTCCGCCGGCGTGGTGACCAGTGCGGCGGTGGTGATGGTCACCGTCTTCGCCAGCTTCGTCTTCCTCACCCTGGTCGAGATGAAGCAGATGGGCTTCGTCCTGGCCGCCGCGGTCCTGCTCGACGCCTTCATCGTGCGGATCATGATCCTGCCGTCGGTCCTGACCCTGCTCGGCAACGCGACCTGGTGGCCGTCCCGAAGGATGCGGACGGCACAGTCAAAGCAGACCGGAGCGGCTGTTTCTGAGGGTGCAACCCCCTACCGAATGCGTGAATCCGGGCGCGTATGAACCATGGCTGCCCTGACCGGCAGCCGTCCGAACGGCCTTCCAATCCCCCGGGAAGGCCAGGTGCTGGGCCGCTCACCTGCTGAGCGGCCCAGCACCATTTTCTGGAATGGCGCATTCCGCAGTCATATCTGCCAGGTATGGCAAAACCGCAGGGTTGGTATTTCTCTTACGCCTTCAAGCGGGCAAGGATTGGATCAGACGACGACGGGGGTTAAAAAACGTGGAGATCCACATACTTGGATCACTTGTACTCACTCGAGGCGCACAGAGCTGGGGCGTGACTTCGAAGCGGGTGAGCTCGGTGCTCGCCCTGCTGGCCCTGGCCCCGGCCCAGCCCGTTCCGTTCGACCAGCTCGTGGACGAACTCTGGGGCGACGAGCGCATGACCAACGCGAAGAACGCCCTGCAGGCCAACGTGACCCGGCTGCGCAGACTCCTGGCCTCCGTGGCCGGGAGAGAGGGGCGCGAGCTCGTACGCACCGTCGGCACCGGTTATCTGCTCGACGTACCGCCCGAGTCGGTCGACGCCCACCGCTTCATGGCCCTCGCGGACCGGGGCTCCGCCCTGGTCGGTCAGGATCCCACGATGGCGGTGCGTGTGCTGGAGCAGGCACTGGGCATGTGGCGGGGCGCGGCCCTGCTGGACGTCAGTGAGGGATTCCGCTGCCGGACTGCGTCCGTGCGTCTGGAGGAGCGCCGGCTCACCGCTCACGAGGACCTGGTCACCGCGAAACTGGCGGTCGGTGTGGAACGCGTGCCGGTGCCGGAGCTGCGTCAGCTGGCCGCCGAGCATCCCGGCCGTGAACGCCTCAGCGAACTGCTGATGCTGGCCCTGTACCGCGACGGCCGGCAGACAGAGGCCCTCGACGTGTTCCACCGGGCCCGCCGGCGCCTGGCCGAGGACCTCGGCGTGGAACCGGGACGTTCTCTGCACGCCGTGTACGAGGCGATCCTCCATCAGGACGACGTCTTGGGACGACCCCACGGCTCCCTGATCCTCGCCGGCTGACCCGTCAGCCGGAAGCGGAAACTCCCCACAGCATCCGTGACCACCGTGATTCAATAACGCCGGTGTTACGGTGAGTCGTGCGTATGCCCCCGCCTGGGGCAAACGCACGTGCTGTGTACGGGGGAACGGGGAAGGCTGGGTCCGCAATGCGCGTCGAGTTACGGCATGCCCGACTCGTAGCCGCCATCGCAAGCGCCGGGAGCATCTCCGCGGCCGCAATCCAGCTCAGTCTTCCGCAGCCCGCCCTTTCCTCCCAACTGCGCCGTCTTGAGCGCGAGTTCGGCGGGGAGTTGTTCGTACGGTCGCACAGCGGCGTGGTGCCCACTCCGCTCGGCGAGCGACTGATCCCGATGCTCGTCGACCTGGCCCGTCGCGGTGACGCCCTCCTCGCCGAGGTGGCCGCACAGAGCACCAACACGCTGCGCGTCGGGAACGTGGAATGGACGCCGCCCGCGCTCAGGGACGCGATCGCCGCGTGCCTGCCCGCCGTCGAGGTGCAGACCGAGACGGTGGACCCGGCCGACGCGATGAGCGCGGTCGGCGAGGGGCTGCTCAACCTGGCGCTGGTGCCCAGTCCGCCGAACCGCCAGTCGATCGACGTCAAGAAACTGCCGCTCAACACGGCTGTCGTGGTCCGCGAGCCGATGTGGCTGGCCCTGCCCACCGACCACCGGCTGGCCGGGGAGGAACCCGTCGGCGCGGCCCAGCTGCGTTCGCTCGCCTGGGTTCGCTACGCGCGTGGCCACTGGTTCCACGACCACGAGAAGGCGGCCTTCGCCGATCTCGTCGACCACCAGCCCGAGTCGGTGCACCGGGTCCGCGGGCACCATGAGGCGATGAGCTGGGTCCGCGAGGCCGGCGTGGCCGCGCTCACCGTGCCGACCGGTGCCACCAAGGACGTCAGCCTCGTCCCGATCTCGGACGCCCACACCTGCGAGCTGCTGCTGGTGTGGCGCACGGGGGCGATCAGCCGGTCGACCGTGGGGACGCTGCTGGAGAGCGTGCGCAGCTACTACTGCGACTACGCCCGCACGATCCCGCGCTACTGGTCGTGGATGGTCGCCCACCCCGAGGACTTCCGCGAGGTCCGGCGCTACCTGACGGACCCTCCCCCGGACTTGCCCGGCTCCGGCTGAACCGCTTCGGAACTCGCTGGCACGCCACGTCAGTTCGCGGTCAGTGGGCTGTCAGCCGCTTGCTCCAGCATCGTGTGCATGACTACTGCAGCCACCAGCGCCGAACGGCGTACCGAGATCAAGGGCATCATCTGCGACATCCTCGAGATCGAGCCGTCGGACATGACCGGCACCAGCCGGTTCAAGGAGGACCACGAAGCGGACTCGATGGGTGCCATCGAGATCCTCTCCACCCTTGAGCGGACGTACGGCATCGACCTCGACCAGAGCGTGCTGCCCCGCCTGGTCCACCTCGACGCCGTCGTCGACGTCGTCGACCAGGCCGTCGCCGCCAAGTAGCCGGCACTGCCCGGCCGGGCCGGGCGTGAGGGACTGGAGTACAGGGTGTACGACAACGATCAGCGGCCGCGCCAGGTGGTGATCACCGGACTCGGCCTGGTCACCAGCATCGGCCTGGGGGCCGGGGAGTTCCTGGCCGGACTGCGGGCCGGCCGGAGCGGGGCCAAGCCCATCACGGCCTTCGACACCACCGGTTTCGCGCACTCCTACGGGTGCGAGGTCGCCGACTTCGACCCGGCGGAATGGATCCGCACCATCGAACCGGAGGAACTGGGCCGGGCCACCCAGTTCTCCGTGGCGGCGGCCAACATGGCCGTCGCCGACGCGGGGATCGACCCGGAGGAACTCCGCGGCCGGCGGGCCATGGTGTCGGTCGGTACCACGGACGCGGAGTCCCGCGACCTCGACCTGCTGGCCGGCGAACAGCTCGAGAAGGGTCCGGAGCACCTCTCCCCAGGTGTCGTACGCCGGGCCCACGCCGCCAGGCTCTCCTCCAGCATCGTCCGGGAGCTCGGACTGACCGACGTCGAGGCCCTGACCATCCCCACCGCCTGCGCGGCCGGCAACTACGCGATCGGCAGCGGCTACGACGCGATCCGGGCCGGCGACGTCGACGTGGCGCTGTGCGGCGGAGCCGACGCCGTGTGCCGCAAGACCTTCGCCGGCTTCTACCGGCTGGGGACCATCGCCCCGGAGGTGTGCCAGCCCTTCGACCGGGACCGCAAGGGCATCCTCACCGGCGAGGGCGCGGGCATCCTCATGATGGAGAGCCTGGAGTCCGCCCGGGCACGCGGCGCCCGCATCTACGCCGAGGTCCTCGGCTACGGGCTCACCTGCGACGCCCACCATCCCGTCGCCCCCGACCAGGACAGCCTCGCCCGCTGCATGGCACTGGCCCACCGCAACGCCGGGATCAGCGCCGCGGACGTCGACTTCATCTCGGCCCACGGCACCGGTACCAAGGCCAACGACGTGACCGAGGCGGGCGCCATCCGCCAGGTCTTCGACGCCCCGCCGCCCACCGTCTCCATCAAGTCGATGGTCGGGCACAGCATGGGCGCGGCGAGTGCCCTCGGCTCGGCCGCCTGCGCCCTGTCCATCGCCGAGGGTTTCATCCCGCCCACCATCAACCACCGGGAGACCGACCCGGACTGCGGGCTGGACTGCGTGCCCAACCAGGCGCGTCCCGCCGAGCTGTCCGTGGTGCAGAACAACGCGCTCGCCTTCGCGGGCAACAACGCCGTGCTCATCCTGGGCCGGCACCGGGAGGCCGCCTGATGTCCGCACTGGTCTTCTCCACCTGGTCGGCGGTGTCCCCGTACGGGGTGGGCAGCGAGCCCTTCCGCACGGGCATCCGGGCCAGCCGCGGCGCGATCACCGCGCTCGACCCCGAGACCTGCCCGGGACCGTTCACCGAGGGCGGTCTGGTGCCGGACTTCGACGTCACCGAGCACATCGGCCGCAAGGGCACCCGCACCATGGACAGGGTCACCGCCATCGCGGTGACCGCCGTCGGCCTGCTGCTGGCCGACGGCGGACCGGAGCTGACGTCCCGGCCCGAGGACACCGGGCTGGTGCTGGGCACCGGCTCGGGCAGTGTGCAGAGCATCATGGACTTCACCCGCGACTCACTCGCGGGGGAGCGCCCGTACCACGTCGACCCGGCCCGTTTCCCGAACACGGTGATGAACCGGGCCGCCGGACAGAGCGCCATCTGGCACGGCATCAAAGGGCCGAACACCACCATCGCCGGCGGCCGCCTGACCGGGCTGACCGCGCTGAGCTACGCCACCCGGCTGCACCGCGGCGGCCACTGCGCACGGGTGCTGTGCGGCGCGGCCGAGGAGTACTCCGTACAGCGCGCCTGGCTGGAATGGCACGGCCGGGACGGCGACGACCGCACGTCCCCGCTGGGCGAGGGCGGCGCGGTGTTCCTCCTGGAGACCGCGCAGGACGCCCGGGCCGCCGGCCGGCGCGCGCGAGCCCGCCTGCTGACCACCCGGTTCCGCGCCTTCGCCGAACCGGCAGACGCCCGCGCGGCCTTGGCGGAGTGCGTACGCGAGGCCCTGAAGCAGGCCGGTGCGCGCGCCGAGGACGTGCGCGTGGTGGCCCCGGCCGAAACGGGCGGGAGCCTGGCCGGCGTCGAGGAGGCAGCGATCGCGGATGTGCTCGGCTCGACCGTGCCCCACCTGCTCGGCAACCGGGCGCTGCTGGGGGACACCTCGGCGGCCACCGCGAGCCTGCAACTCGCGTCGGTGCTGTCGGTGCTCGACGACCAGGAAACCCCACCCGGCGCGCTCGCCCTCGTGACGGCGGTCGACCGGGACGGCACGGCCGGCTGCGCGCTGCTCGCCGCCACGACGAACGAGGAGAGCTGAGTGGAGACGAACGCCCGCAGGCTGGCACTGGTGACCGGGGGCTCCCGGGGCATCGGGCGGCACGTGGTCACCGGGCTCGCGCGCGACGGCTTCGACGTCGCGTTCTGCTACCGGTCCGACGAGGAGGCGGCCCGGTCGGTCGCCCAGGAGGCCGAGAAGGAGGGCGCGGGCGTGTTCACCGCCCGCGTCGACGTCGCCGACGCCCGCGCCGTACGGGATTTCGTGCGGAACGCCGAGGACGCGCTCGGCCCGCTGCACGCGGCGGTCTCCTGCGCCGGCATCGTCCGCGACAACCCGCTGGTGATGCTGCCCGAGGAGGACTGGGACGCCGTCCTGCGCACCAACCTGGACGGCACCTACCACCTGTGCAAGGCCGCCGTCTTCTCCATGATGAAGCGCCGGGCGGGCACCGTCGTCACGCTGTCGTCCGTCGCGGGCGTGTACGGCAACGCGACCCAGACCAACTACTCGGCGTCCAAGGCCGGAATCATCGGGTTCAGCAAGGCACTGGCCAAGGAGTCCGGGCGCTACGGCGTGCGCGTCAACGCCGTGGCGCCGGGCTTCATCGACACCGACATGCTCTCCGGGCTGGCGCCGGAGCACACACGGAAAATGACCGAGCGCATCCCGCTCGGCCGCCTCGGCCACCCCCGGGAGGTGGCGGACCTCGTGTCGTTCCTGGTCTCCGACCGCGCCGCCTATGTCACCGGACAGGTCTTCGGCGTCGACGGCGGCCTCGTCGTCTGACCGGTAAGGAGCACCATGCCCAAGAACAAGACCCCGCGTTTCTACTTCTCCCTGCGCAGCCCGTACTCCTGGCTCGCGTACCAGGACCTGACGGAGCACCACAAGGACCTGGTGGAACGGCTGGAGTGGCTGCCGTTCTTCGAACCGGACGACACCAGCGCGCGGATGCTGCGAGAACGCGGCGGACGGTTCCCGTACTCGGAGATGTCGCGGGAGAAGAACCGGTACGTCCTCCAGGACATCGGCCGGATCACCAAGGCACGCGGCATCTCCGTGACCTGGCCCGTGGACGTCGAGCCGCTCTGGGAGGTCCCGCACCTGGGCTACCTGGTGGCGGCCCGGGAGGGCCGGGGGCACGACTACATCGCCGCGGTCTACCGGGCCCGGTTCGGCGAGGGGCGCGACATCTGCGACCCGGCGACCATCGCGGACATCGGCCGCGGGCTCGGGATCGATCCCGAGGTGATCTCCCGCGCCGCCCAGGACCCCGAACTGCGCGAGCGCGGTGCGGACATCCTGATGGAGGTCTGCAAGGACGGCGTCTTCGGAGTGCCGTTCCTCGTGCACGGCTTCACCCGCTTCTGGGGGCTCGACCGGCTCGACGCCTTCGTGGAACACCTGCGCGCCAAGGCGCCCTCCGCGACGGCCCTGGCCCCCGCCACCGCCGGGGCGGTGGGCATCGGCCGCTCGGCCGACGACGGCCACGCGGGCGGCTGCGGCTGACCGCCGCCGCGAACCGTCAGTTCTCGGTCAGTGCGCTGTCAGCGCGCTCGGCCACCATCGATCACGACGCTGCCCCGCCCGCTGCGACAGCCGGCCCCGAGGCAGCGCTTCATGCATGGCCCGGGGCCCTGGAACGCCGAGCGCTGATCGCGCTGCGACGGCCGGGACGGCTGCATGGACCTGGTGAATCTTCCCGAGGGGATTGCAATGACTCGTGTGCCGACGGCCGGCTTGCCGCTCACCGCTGGCCAGAAGGACATCTGGTTCGACGAGAAGCTCACCGGCGGCGGTGCCACGTACAACACCGCGATCTACTGGGACATCAAGGGCCCGCTGGACCATGAGCGGTTCACGGCGGCGCTGGCCCGCCTCGCCGAGGAGTCGGAGTGCCTGCGGGCCCGCTTCTTCGAGGTCGACGGCGAGCCCCGCCAGGTCGTCGAGGACCTCGCCGAGCTGCCGCTGACGGTCACCGACGTCAGCGGCGCCGCCGACCCCGTGGCAGCCGCCAACGACGCCATCCGGGCCGATCTGCGGGTGCCCTTCACCGTGGGCGGCGACGCGCCCCTGTTCCGCTTCAGCGTGTTCACGCTCGCCGCGGACCGCACGATCTTCTGCCTGCTCAACCACCACCTGGCGTCCGACGGCTTCAGCTACGTCATCTACTGGCAGCGGCTGTCCGCCCTCTACGAGGCGATGACCGCGGGCACCTCCCTCGACGAGGGGCGCTTCGCCCCGCTGAGCACCCTGATCGAGACGGAGGCCGCCTACGCCGGCTCCCCGCGCCAGGAGCGCGACCGGGCCTACTGGCAGGACCACTTCGCCGACGCCCCCGAGCCGGTGACCCTGGCCCGCCGGGACGCCGAGCCGGCCCAGTCGTTCCTGCGTGAGGGAACCGTCCTCGCCGACGACCTCGCCGAGCGGCTGCGGGCCGTGGCCTGGGACGCCCGGGTGACCTGGCAGACCGTACTGGTCGCCGCGCTGGGCGCCTACACCCAGCGGATGACCGGCACGGACGACGTCATGCTGTCGCTGCCGGTCACCGCCCGGGTGGGCGGCACCCTGCAGAACATCCCCGGCATGGTCGTCAACTACCTGCCGCTGCGGCTGCGCACCGGACCGCGGACGACCCGGGGCGAACTGCTCGCCGCCGCGCACAAGGAGATCACCGGGGCCCTCAGGCACCAGCGCTACCGGGTCAGCAAGGTGCGCCGCGGAATGGGTCTGGCCAGCGACGACCGGCGCCCCTTCGGCCCGTTCCTCAACATGATGCCGCAGATCGAGAAGCTGACCATCGGACCCTGCGAGGCCGTCCTGCAGAGCCCCTCCACCGGTCTCGTGGACGACCTGGAGTTCACCGTCGCCGACAAGGGCACGGCCGGCGTCGGCATCGACCTCAGCGCCAACGAGAGCCGCTACGACCGCGACGAGGCCCGTGACCACCTCCAGCGGTTCATCGCCTGGCTCGACGGCTTCGTGACCGCCGGCGCCGACGACCGGCTCGGCGCCCTGGACCTGCTGGCGCCCGGTGAGCAGGCGCGCCTCACCCGCGTTCTCACCGGTCCCGAGCGGCCCGAACCGTACGTCGGCGTCGTCGAACGGGTACGCGCCCGGGCCGCCGAACGCCCGGACGCCGTGGCCGTGACGGACGACGCGGGCAGCCTCACCTACGCCCGGCTGACCGGCCGGGCCGGCGCGCTCTCCCGGCGGCTCACCGGATCCGGCCCGGTGGCCCTGCTGGTCGAGCCCGGACGGGACTTCGTGGTCGCCGAGCTGGGCGTGCTGGGCGCCGGCCGCGCCTTCCTGCCGCTCGACGCGCGCTCACCGCACGCCCGGCTTACCGCGCTGCTCGCCGACAGCTCGGCGACCTGCCTGGTGACCGACGCGGCCAACCGGGAACTGGCCGAGCGGCTGGCGGCGGAGGCCGGGCGGGAGCCGGAGCTGCTGGTCCTGGATGACGCCGAGGACGCGCCGGAGGACCTCGCGCCGGTCGCCGGCGGCCCCGAGGACCTGGCGTACGTCATCTTCACCTCCGGGTCCACGGGCAAGCCCAAGGGCGCGATGGTGCAGCGCGGCGGAATGATCAACCACCTGCTCGCCAAGGTCGAGGAGCTCTCCCTGACCCGGGCGGACAGCCTGGTGCACAACGCGCCGGTGACCTTCGACATCACGGTGTGGCAGACCCTGACCACCCTGCTGGTCGGCGGCCGGATCCGGGTGGTGAGCCGGGAGACCGCGGCCGACCCGGACGCGCTGTTCGGCGTCATCGGCGACGAGGGCCTGACCGTACTGGAGGTGGTCCCCTCCCTGCTGCGCGCCACCCTCGACGCCTGGGACACCACCGGCAGCGCCCCGCGGCTGCCCGGCCTGCGCTGGATGATCTCCAACGGCGAGGCGCTCGCCCCCGGGCTGTGCGACCGCTGGTTCGCCCGCTACCCGGCGATCCCGCTGGTCAACATGTACGGCCCGACCGAGTGCTCGGACGACGTGACGCACGCCTACGTCCGCGACGGCGACGTCCTCGACGGGGCGTACGTCCCGATCGGCCGGCCGCTGCGCAACACCCGCCTGTACGTGCTGGGCGACGAACTGCGGCCGGTGCCGCAGGGGGTGCCGGGCGAACTCTTCATCGGCGGCGCCGGCGTGGGCCGCGGCTACCTCGCCGACCCGTGCCGTACGGCCACCACGTTCGTGCCCGACCCGTTCGGGGGCGGCGGCGCGCGCATGTACCGCACCGGCGACCGGGTGGTGCTGCGCGCCGACGGACAGCTGGACTTCATCGAGCGCCGCGACCACCAGGTCAAGATCCGCGGCCACCGGATCGAGCTGGGCGAGGTCGAAGCCGCGCTGCGCGCGCTGCCCGGCGTCTCGGACGCGGTGGTCACCGCGAGCGCCGATCAGGTCGGTCAGAAGCGGCTCATCGGCCACTACGTGCCCGAGCAGACCGTGCAGGACCCCGCAGGGCAGAGCACCGGGCGGCACGCCCCGAGCGCCGACGCGGTCCGGGACGGTCTCGCCCGCGTCCTGCCCGGCTACATGGTGCCGGCCGCCCTCGTGCCCCTGGACCGGCTGCCGCTGACGGCGCACGGCAAGGTGGACCGCAAGGCCCTGCCGGTCCCCGACTTCGCCGCGCCGACCGCCACCGTCGCCGCGCCCGGGGCCCCGCGCAGCCACGCCGAGCAGGTCGTCTCCCAGGTGCTGGCCGAGGTGCTCGGGCTGCCCTCGGTCGGGCCGGACGACAGCTTCTTCGCCCTCGGCGGCGACAGCATCAGCTCGATCCAGGTGGTCAGCCGGGCCCGCAAGGCCGGGCTGGTCATCACCTCCCGCGACGTCTTCCTGCACCGGACGCCGGCGGCCATCGCCGCGGCCGCGCGGCCCGTCGAGGACCGGACTCCGACGGCCGCCCAGGACGGTGTCGGTGAGGTCGAGCCCACCCCGATCGTGGACCAGCTCCGCGAGGAACTCGCCGGACTTCCCGCCGCCGCAGGGGAGTTCAGCCAGTACGTGACGGTCACCGTACCGGCCGGAACCGGCGCCGAACGGCTCACGGCCGCCGTGCAGGCGCTGCTGGACACGCACGACACCCTGCGGATGCGGCTGTCCGTCCCGGCCCCCGGGCTCTGGTCCCTCGAAACGCTGCCCGTGGGGGCCGTGTCCGCCGCGGACGCCGTCACCCTGGTCGACGTCTCCGGCGCCGACGGGGATCCACTGCCCGCCCAGCTCATCGCCGCCCGCGGCCGGTTGCGGCCCGAGGACGGGCTGATGGTGCAGGCCGTGCTCCTGGACGCGGGGCCCGGCCGGCCCGGACGTCTGCTGATCGTGATCCACCACCTGGCCGTGGACGGGGTGTCCTGGCGCATCCTGCTGCCCGACCTGGAGACCGCGTGGCAGCAGGTGACGCAGGGCCGCCCGGTGCGGCTCGACCCCGTCGCCACCTCCTACCGCGGCTGGGCCCAGGCCTTGTCCCAGGAGGCCCGCACCGCCCGACGCGCGGGTGAACTCGCCTGGTGGACCGAGCAGTCGGGCGCCGACGAGCCGCCGCTGGGCACCCGCGCCCTCGACCCGGCCCGGGACACCCACGCGACCGCCGGCGAGGTCACGATCGAGCTGTCCGCCGAGCAGACCGCCGAACTCCTCACCACCGTCCCGGCGGCCTTCCACGCGGAAGTCGACGAGGTCCTGTTGACCGGCCTGGCCCTGGCGGTGGCCGACCGGCGCCGAAGGAACGGCGCCGCCGCCGCCCGCACGGTGGTCGAGCTGGAGGGGCACGGCCGCGAACCGATCCCCGGCGAACCCGACCTGTCCCGCACCGTCGGCTGGTTCACCAGCGTGTACCCGGTCGCCCTGGACCTCGGCGACCTCGACTGGAACGAGGTCGCGGACGCCGGCGCGAGCTGCGGCAGTGCGCTCAAGCGAGTCAAGGAACAACTGCGCGCGGTGCCGGGCCACGGCCTCGGCCACGGCCTGCTGCGGCACCTCAACCCGCAGACCGCCCGCGTGCTCTCCCGGCAGCCCGTACCGCAGATCGGCTTCAACTACCTGGGCCGGTTCACCGCAGGCACGGGGGAGGCCTGGCAGATGGAGTCCGGCGCCTCCGGCCAGAGCGCCCATCCGGACACCCCGCTGCGCCACCCCGTCGAGGTCGTCTCGGTCACCGAGGACCGCCCCGGGGGCCCGGTGCTCTCGGCGACCTGGACGTACGCCGGCGGCCTGCTCGCCGAGGAGGACGTCCGGGACCTCGCCGAGGGCTGGTTCCGCAACCTGCGCCTGCTGGCCGAACACGCCCGGCGCCCGGGAACGGGCGGCCGCACCCCCTCCGAGTTCCCGCTGGTCGCCGTTGCCCAGGACGAGATCGAGGCCTACGAGCACGAGGTCGAGGACCTCACCGACATCCTGCCGCTGTCGCCGTTGCAGCGCGGTCTGCTGTTCCAGGCCGAGTTCGACCGGCACGGGATGGACGCCTACACCCTCCAGGTCCTCATGGACATCCAGGGGCCGCTGGACAAGGCCGCGCTGCGCCGGGCGGTGGTGGCTCTGCTGGAGCGCAACGACGCCCTGCGGGCGTGCTTCCGCGACCGGGACGCCGGCGAGCCCGTGCAGGTGATCCCCGGGTCCGTCGAGGTGCCCTGGTACGAGGTCGACCTGACCGGTGTCGCGGAGGACGGCCGTGAGGCCGAGGCGATCCGGCTGACCGACGAGGAGTGGTTGCGCCGGTTCGACGTGGCACAGGCCCCGCTGACCCGGTTCACCGTCTACACACTGGCACCGCACCGCCATCGCGTGGTGTGGACCGCCCACCACATCCTGGTGGACGGCTGGTCCCTGTCGGCCGTCCTCGCCCACGAGCTGGTCACGCTGTGGTCCAACGGCGCGGACACCTCGGCGCTGCCACCGGTCGCCTCGGTGCGCGGCTACCTCGAGTGGGCCGGGGCCCAGGACAAGGAGGCCGCCCGGGCGGCGTGGCGGCACGAGCTGGCCGGGGTGGACGAGCCCACCCGGCTCGGCCCCGCCGACCGTGCCCGGGTCGAGTCGCTGCCCGAGACCTGGACTACGGAGCTGCCCGAGGACCTGACGCGGTCGCTGACGGCGTGGGCCCACGCGCGCGGCCTGACGATGAACACCGTCGCGCAGGGCGCCTGGGCGGTGGCCCTCGGCCGGCTGACCGGGCGCCGGGACGTCACCTTCGGCGCGGTCGTCTCCGGGCGCCCCGCCGAACTGCCGGGCGTGGAGCAGATGGTGGGCTCGTTCATGCACACGCTGCCCGTGCGGGTGACCCTGACCCCGCAGACCACCCTGGAGGAGATGCTGGTCGGCCTCCAGTCCCGCCAGCTCGCCCTCGAACCGCACCAGCACCTGGGCCTGGCCGAGGTGCAGCAACTCGCCGGAGTCGGCGAACTCTTCGACACCGTCGTGAGCTTCCACAACTACCCGACCGGTGTGCTCGACCGCATCGGCGAGCACATTCCCGGGCTGTCGATGCTCGACTGGAAGGCCCGGGTGATCGCCGAATACCCGCTGGCGCTCGGTGTGTTCCCCGGCGACCGCCTGCGACTGGAGGCGCAGTACCGCTCCGACGTCTTCGACGCCCAGGGCGTCGGGGCGATCGTGAGCCGCTTCGTGCACGTCCTCGAGGCGCTGGTCGCCGCGCCCGGCGCACGGCTGAGCACCGTGGACGCCCTGGGCGACGACGAGCGTCGCCTCCTGCTCGGCATCTGGGCCGGCCGCGCGGCGCCGGTCGCCTCGCGCCCCGCCACCGACGTCTTCGAGGAGCACGCCGCCCGCACGCCGCACGCCGTCGCGGTCGTCGACGGCGACGAGGACGTCACCTACGCCGAGCTCAACGCCCGCGCCAACCGGCTGGCCCGCCTGCTGATCGACCGCGGCACCGGCCCCGAGGACCTGGTCGCGGTGGCCCTGCCGCGCTCGGCCACGATGGTGGTGGCCGCGCTCGCGGTCCTCAAGGCCGGCGCCGGCTACCTCCCGGTCGACTCCGCCTACCCCGCGGACCGCATCGCGTACATGCTTCAGGACGCCCGCCCGGCGGCCGTGCTGACCACGGAGGAGATCGCGGCCGTCCTCCCGCGGACGCAAACGGCCGTCGTCACCGTCGCCGCCGGCGGTCCTCCCGCCGAACCGCGCTACGCCGACCACGACGTCGTGGACGCCGAGCATCGCGCCCCCCTGGACGCCCGGCACCTCGCCTACGTCATCTACACCTCCGGCTCCACCGGCCGCCCCAAGGGCGTCGCCGTGGCGCACCAGGGCCTGCTGGCCATGGTCACGAGCCTGACCGAGCGCTTCGGGCTGGACAGCGACACCCGGGTGCTGCAGTTCGCCTCGTTCAGCTTCGACGCGTCGGTCTGGGAGATCATGCTGGCGCTGCTCAACGGCGGCACGCTGGTGATCGCCGACGAGGAGTGCCGCACACCCGGCAGGCCACTGGTCGACCTGATCGACAAGGCCCGTGTCAACCTGGCGGGTCTGCCGCCGGTGGTCGTGGGCGGACTGCCCGAGGGCAGCGCCCTGCCCGCCGATCTGCGCCTCGCGGTCGCCGGCGAGGCCGTGCCCGCCGAGATCGTAGAACGCTGGGCGTCGAGCGTGCGGCTGTACAACGGGTACGGCCCGACCGAGGCCGTGGTCAGCTCGACGGTCGCCGGCCCGCTGTCCGGCACCGGCCGGCCCCCCATCGGCCGCCCGACCTCCGCGCACC
The DNA here is from genome assembly GCF_002150735.1 of Streptomyces africanus. Classification (GTDB taxonomy): domain Bacteria; phylum Actinomycetota; class Actinomycetes; order Streptomycetales; family Streptomycetaceae; genus Streptomyces; species Streptomyces africanus. Next base: position 678 of record NZ_MUKA01000038.1, on the reverse strand, counting down.
GTGTCTACGTCCTGGACCGCGACCTGGCGCCGGCCGCGGTCGGCGTCACCGGCGAGCTGTACGTGTCCGGGGGGCTCGCCCGCGGCTATCTGGGCCGCCCGGACCTCACCGCCCAGCGGTTCGTGGCCGACCCGTACGGCGCTCCCGGCGAGCGGATGTACCGCACCGGCGACCTGGTGCGCCGACTCGACAACGGTGAACTGGACTACCTCGGCCGGGCCGACGACCAGGTCCAGCTGCGCGGCTTCCGGATCGAGCTCGGCGAGATCTCCTCCGCGCTGCTCGCCCAGGAGGGCGTCGCCCAGGCCGCGGTGACCGTGCGCGAGGACGAGAGCGGGGACCGGCGGCTCGTGGCGTACGTCGTCCTCGCCGACGAGGACGCCGTCGCCGAGGGGCTGCGCGAGCGGCTGGCCGGCGAACTGCCCGACTACATGGTCCCCTCCGCGGTCGTGGCCCTGCCCGAGCTGCCGCTGACCCCCCAGGGCAAGCTCGACCGCAAGGCGCTGCCCGCGCCGAGCGCGCACACGGCGCCGCAGGGCCGTGAGCCCCGCAACCCCGTGGAGGACATCCTCTGCAGTCTGTTCGCCGACGTGCTCGGCCTGGACCGGGTCACCATCGACGAGGACTTCTTCGACATCGGGGGCCACTCGCTGCTGGCGACCCGGCTGGTCAGCCGGG
>NZ_MUKA01000321.1 GCF_002150735.1 Streptomyces africanus | reverse complement strand
TCCGGCCTGTGCACCGGACGCCGGCTTCCGCGTCGACGGATCGTCCAGCGGCTTGAGCGCGACGAACTTGCTGGTCCGCTCGGCTTCCTTCTCGGGTTCCTTCTCGGGCGCGGCCTTGGCGTCCTTGGCGGCCCCGCCCAGCTTCAGCATGGTGGTGGGCTGATCGACCGGGGGCCGCACGGCCTTGAAGACAGCGGTGGGCTGGTCGACGGGGGGTGGGGTGTCGCCCTTGCCGGTGTCGGAGTCGTCCGACTCGGGGGCGTCGTCGGTGTCGTCGGCGGGGGCGCTGTCCGCGGAGGCGGCCTCGGAATCGCCCGTGCCGCTGGTGGCGGAACGGTCCGCCTCCGCCTCGTCGGCCTCTTCCCGCCCGTCCCGGGCCTCAGCGGCGTCGTCCGGGTCTTCGGCCTCTCGGTCGTCCCGATCGTCTGCGTCGGCCTCAGCAGGCTTCTCAGGCTTCCGGGCGTCCGTGTCGGCCCCTGCGGCCTCTTCCGCCCTCTCAGCCGCCTCCTGGCCGTCCTCAGAGCCCTTGTCGGCGCCCTCGGCTGCCGCGGGCTCCTCGTCCTGGCCGGCCGACGCGACCCACGCGGCCACGGCGTCCCGCAGCCGCCCGTCACCGGCGGCGGCCGCAGGCTCCTGGGACTCCTCGGCACCGGCGTCCCGCTCGGCGTCGCCGTCGTCAGGCCTGGCGTCAGCCGTGCCGTCGGCGCCCGGCTTGGCGTCAGCCGCCGCCCCCGCGTCGCTTTTATCCCGCTCCGCGTCAGCGGTGCCCGCGTCACCGGCGTCACCGGCGCCCGGCTCGGCGTCAGCCGCCGCGCCTTCGGCGCCCGCGTCGCTCTCGTCCCGCTCGGCGTCGCCGTCAGGCCTGGCGTCAGCCGCCGCCCCCGCGTCGCTTTTATCCCGCTCCGCGTCAGCCGTGCCCGCGTCACCGGCGCCCGGCTCGGCGTCAGCCGCCGCGCCTTCGGCGCCCGCGTCGCTGTCGTCCTGCTCGGCGTCGCCGTCGTCCTGCCCGGCGTCAGCCGCCGAGTACGCCTGGCCCGCCTGCCGCTCGGTGCCCGCGCCGCTCACACCCTGCCCGGTGCCAGCGGCCGTGTCGGCCTCGCCGGCGTCCTTCTCGGCGTCAGCCGCCGCGCCCGCGTCGCTCTCGTCCCGCTCCGCGGCAGCCGTGCCCGCGTCGCCGGCGCCGCGCTCGGCATCCGCCACCGCGTCGTCCGCCTCGCCCTCGTCCCGCCCGGCGCCAGCTGCCCGCTCGGCGTCAGCCGATCGCTCGGTGTCCGGCGTCTCCGTCGGCTTCTCCGCCGTCCGGGTGGAGAGCACGCGGGTCGCCGTGTCGGCGCCGCCTCGCTTCGTGGACCTCTTCGTGTCCCGGGCCACCGCGAGGCGCGGGTCACGCTTGGGTGGGGCCTCGCTCCTGGCCTCGGGAACCGGACTCGCGCTCCCCGACGTCGGTTCTGCCGACGACTCGCGCTGCTTCGACCTGTCGGGGGACTCGCCCGCCACCGATGCCTCCTCCTCGCGCCGCACTCCCCGCGTGCGCGTACCGAACCGTGAACCGCCGCCCGTGACACCGCTCCAGGCGCTGTCCGAACCATGTACCAGTGTCCTGTGCGCGCACTGAACCCATCCGGTAGACGAGAACGACATACCTACTGGTTCCACTACGAACCGGTCACGCACCCTCGACAGACCAATGTGAGAGGGGTCACCCTGTCATTCATCCACGCGGGGAGGCATGGATGGGCAGGAGCCGCAGAACACTTCCGGAGGAGCTTCTGCTGCTGGCATTGGACCCGACCACGGGTACCACTGCGCAGCCGCAGTCGCTCGACCTCGGTCTGGCCGGAGCACAGCTAGTGGAGCTGGCACTGGCCGGACGGATAGCCCCAGACGGGGATCGTATCGCCGTGGTCGTACCACGGCCGACTGGAGATCCAACGTTGGACTGCGCGTTGGAGCTGCTGCGTAGGCGCGGCGCTCCCGTGCGGGCAGTGAACTGGATTGGCGGGCCGCGTCTCGGGCTCCGCCAGACCTACCTCTCGCATCTGGAGCGGTGCGGCATGGTGCATGCCGTGGCCGGCCAGATGTGCGGAGTGCTGCCGACGACTCGCTACCAGGCGACGGACACGGAGATCAGCCGGGAGATCAAGGCCCGGCTGGACTCGGCGATCCGCACCGGCGTCCCGCCGGACCCGCGGACCGCCGCGCTCGCCGCCCTGGCACACGCGGTCGGCCTCGGCAAGCACCTGTACCCGGGCAACGAGGGGCGTTCCTCTCGGTCCCGGCTGCGGGATCTGATCAGGCACGACCCCATGGGCGGTCTCGTCGCGCACGCCGTGATGGACGTCCAGAACGGCGTGGCGGCGCAGCCGCGCCGCAGCCCGGCCCCGTCCGGCCGTCAGGCCGCCGGCGGAGCCAGGTCCGCAGCGGAACCCGCCCGAGGCGTTCCGATGCAGCCGCGCCACGGGAGCATGGCGCGCGCCGTGGCCCACTGAGCCGCGGACCCACAGCACCACGCAGTACCCCCAGAACCCGGTCACGGGAGCCGCTGTCCGAACTGGCGTGTACCCGTCGCATATCCACCGTTTCCCAGCGGTAGGAAGCACCTTGGTGGCAGTCTGCTCAACAGCAGATACGCAAAGTAGAGGCACGCAGCCGGAGGTGCACGTCCCGTGGCGTCCAATGTCAATCCCACCGTCAGGCGGCGCCGGCTGGGCCAGGAGCTGCGCAGGCTCCGGGAGCTCAAGGGCATGACGGCCGAAGAGGTCGCCGAGCGGCTGCTGGTCTCGCAGTCGAAGATCAGCCGGCTGGAGAACGGCCGGCGCAGCATCAGCCAGCGCGACGTGCGCGACCTGTGCGGTGTCTACGAGGTCGAGGACCAGCGGATCGTCGAGTCGCTGATGCAGATGGCCAAGGACTCCCGGCAGCAGGGCTGGTGGCACGCCTTCGGGGACATCCCGTACAGCGTCTACATCGGCCTGGAGACGGACGCCGAGTCGCTCAGGGTCTACGAGCCCCAGATCATCACCGGCCTGCTGCAGACGCGTGCGTACGCCGAGGCCATCATCCGGGGCGGCTCGCCGGAGGCCTCGGAGGCGGACAACGACAAGCGCGTCGAGGTCCGGCTGCGCCGGCAGGGCCGTATCACCGCCGAGACGGACCCGCTGCGGCTGTGGGTGGTCCTGGACGAGGCGTCCCTGCACCGGACCGTCGGGAGCCGGCAGGTGATGCGCGAGCAGCTGGAGCACCTCATCGAGATGTCGCAGCTGCCCCACATCACCGTGCAGGTGCTGCCGTTCGAGGTCGGCGCGCACGCCGGCATCAACGGCCAGTACTCGATCCTGGAGTTCGCCGACGCGGCCGACTCCAGCGTGGTGTACATCGAGGGCGTGACCAGCGACCTGTACCTGGAGAAGCCGCTCGACGTGCAGAAGTACACGGTGATGTACGAGCACCTGCGCGCGCAGTCGCTGAACGTGGACCAGTCGCGGCAGCTCATCGAGCGCCGGGCGAAGGAGTACGCGCGCTGACCGTCCGTGGCGCGCCATGGCGCGGGACCTTCCGTCCGGCAAAGTGCGGGATGTTACACCCCTGACACGCCTGACTGGAAGTCTCCCCTGGAATATGCCATCCAGTCGAGTGAATGACTGCTCCGACCGAGGATGTTGGCGAGTAGCGTCGATCACGCCAACCACCAGCAAGGGTTGGCGTAAACGCAACTGGCTACGGAGCGAACATGGCAATTCGTCTGGGCGCCACGGAAACGTGGACGACGTCCTCCTACACCAACAACAACGGCGCCTGTGTGATGGTCAGGTCGACCGTCGAAGAGGCCCTGGAGCTCGGGGACACCAAGGTCCCCGAGGGCCCCAAGCTGGCGTTTCCCGCCGACGCGTGGAGCGCCTTCGTGGCCTCGGTCAAGGCCTGAGCCACCGCTCGACAACAGCACAAGCACCACCGAAGAGCCCTCTCGACCAGCCTCGCCGTCCTTGCCGAGAGGGCTCCGCTTGTGCCCGCGGGCCCCTGAGGGCGATCAGCCCACCGGGAACGCCACGTCGCACACCGGGTCCTCGGCTCCCGCCGCGTCCCAGTCCGCGAAGTACAGCTCACGGCACGGACCGGTCGCGGTCAGCCCCTCGGCCGCCATCCACTCCTCCACCGCCTCGAACGCGGCCAGGATCTGCGGGTGCGCCACCTGCGCCTTGGCGATCCGGGTGTACGCCAGCCGCCGGGCCGGCTCCACCCGCACCGCCGTCTCCCACGCCCGCCCGTGCCGCTCCGCCCACGCCCGTGCCGCCGCCTCGTCGGCGACCGGCACGCACGCCTCGGCGGGGCCGTCGCTCTCCATCGACACCTCGGCGTGGTAGGCGACGTACGGCACCCCGGCCACGCCCCCGCATTCCCGGGCCGCCGCCTTCAGCCGGCCCAGCGAAGCGCCGATCCACGCCGGCAGCTCGTCCGCCAGCGTGTGCCGCTTCTCGGTGATCACCACCTGCGCGGGCACGTCCACCGTCAGAATCGCGAACTTCTGGTACATCTCGGAGCTCCTCCCCGACAGTCGTCCACGGAGGTACTCGGCGAGCGTCCGCTGCCCCGCCAACCGCGCCTCGACATCCGCCCAGTACGCGCCGAGCAGCACGGCCGCGCTCGGCCCGTCGCCCGCCGCGACCACCTCGGCGATCCGGGCGAGCGGCATGTCCAGCTGCCGCAGCATGGCCACCAGCCGGGCCTGTTCGACCTGGCCGGCGCGGTAGTAGCGGTAGCCGGTGGCCTCGTCGACGTGCGCCGGGGACAGCAGCCCCAGCCGGTCGTACAGCCGCAGGGCCTTGGCCGACAGCCGGGCGCGCGTGGCGAACGCCCCGATGGTGAGCAGGTCTCGGTCCGGTACGTCCACCACCGCATCCTCCGTCATCGGGCGGCTCTTCCGCCCGATGACGAGGAGGCTCGGCCCTGCCCCAGGGGCAAGGTCAACGGGGCCGTGTCAGGCCAGCTGCGCCTCGATCGCCGCCACGAGCTCCGTCGCCTCGGGCTCGGTCTGCGGGGAGAAGCGGGCCACGACCGTGCCGTCCCGGCCGATCAGGAACTTCTCGAAGTTCCAGCGGATGTCCCCGCTGTGCCCCTCGGCGTCGGCGAAGCCGGTCAGGCGCTCGTACAGCGGGTGCCGGTTCTCGCCGTTGACCTCGACCTTCTCGGTCATCGGGAACGTCACGCCGTAGGTCGCCGAGCAGAACTCGGCGATCTCCTCGGCACTGCCGGGCTCCTGCCCGAGGAACTGGTTGCAGGGCACGCCGAGGATGGTGAAGCCGCGCTCGGCATAGCGCTCGTGGAGCTTCTCCAGCCCGTTGTACTGCGGGGTCAGGCCGCACTTGGAGGCCACGTTCACCACCAGCACCGCCTTGCCCGCGTACTGGGACAGGTCGGCGGAACCGCCCTGGAGGGCACCGATCTCGACGTCGAGGGGAGAGGAACCGTTGCTAGTTGTCATGAGCGGATGCTAACTCCGGCCGGTGCCGGCCCGGCCGGTTCCGGCCTCCACCAGCACCTGCCCCGCCGCCGTCCGCGCGTACAGCACGGACCGGCCCGCGCGGCGCCGCTCGACCAGCCCGGCGTCCAGCAGCACCCTCAGATGCCGGCCGACCGAGCCGAGGCCCTGGCCGGTCACGGCGACCAACTGGCTGGTGCTCATCGGGGAGTCGAGAAGGACGAGCACACCGGCCCGGGCGGCCCCGAGCAGTGCGCCGAGGCTTGCGGGCACGGTCCGGCCGCCGGGGTCGGCGAGCACGCCCGCGCACGCGTAGATCACCGCGTACCGGTCGGGCTCCTCCCAGGACGCCCAGCCGGTCTTCGGGGTCACCGGCACGAACAGGAGCTCGGCCCCGGAGATCTCGCGGGGCGGGTACTCGTGCAGATTCACCTGGAGCCGGTTGTCGCCCAGCCACCGGGTCCGGCCCGGTCGCAGCGTGTCGAACGCCGCCGCCCAGCCGCCCCGGCTCACCTGCGCGGTACGGGCGACCACGTCCGCCTCCAGCACCCGCCGGCGCCGGTCCCAGTCCGGCCGTACGGTCTCGGTCCAGACGTACGTCAGCAGGCCGGCCGCGCGCTCGGGGAGGTCGTCCCGGTCCAGGGCGGCGGGAAGCGGGCCGGCGAGGGAGGTCCGCAGATGGGCGCGGGCCTCGGCGGGGCGGGCCGCCCGCACCCGTGCCACCCCTTCCTCGAAGGTCTCCCGGTCTCTCGGGGTGGGCGTGAGGAAGTCGGCGATCCAGGACCGGCCCAGCCCGGCGCGGACGAGCAGCGCGGTCACGGGGTCGGCGGCCAGCCGGGCCCGGTAGCCGGGCAGGTGGTCGCGCAGCCAGGCCCGTTCGCCCGGGTGGGTGGGTGTGCCCCGGTGCAGCGACTGGAGGCAGGCGAAGGTCTCGGCGAGCGGGGAGAGCAGGAACCGGCTTCCGGCCAGGGTGTCGGCGTTGATCTGCCACCAGCCCATGGGCACCCCCCGATGTTTCGCACCTGCGATGTTTCGCACCTGCGACGTTTCGCACCTGCGCGAAACAATAACCACGCGGTCCGGGCCACCGGAGACTCCCCGCATGCGCAGTTACCGCGAACTGTTCCGTACCCCCGAGTTCACCCCGTTCTTCCTGGCCGCGTCGGCGCAGACGGTCGCCCAGACGATGGGCGGACTGGCGCTGGGCACCCTGGTCTACCGGGCGACCGAGTCGCCGCTGCTGTCCGCGGTGAGCATGTTCGGCGAGTCGCTGGTACAGGTGCTGGGCGCGACGCTGCTGCTCTCGGCGGCCGACCGGCTGCCCCCGCGCGCGGCCCTGACGGCCCTGCCCCTGGTCTTCGCGGCCGGCACGGCGGCCCTGGCCCTGCCCGGATTGCCGATCTGGGCCCTTCTCGCGATCGTCCTGGCCATGGGGCTGGCGAAGTCGGTGGGCGGGGGAGTGCGCTGGGGCCTGCTGAACGAGATCCTCTCCAAGGACGGCTATCTGCTGGGCCGCTCGGTGTTCAACATGATGAGCGGCCTCATGCAGATCGCCGGATACGCGACCGGCGGCGCGCTCGTGGCCCTGCTGTCCCCGCGGATCTCCCTGCTGGCGTCGGCCGCCCTCTACGTCCTGGCGGCCGTGGTCGTCCGCCTCGGCCTGACCAGCCGCCCGCCCCGTACGGCCGGCCGCCCCTCGGTGCCGGCGACGTGGCGCGCCAACGCCCTGCTCTGGTCGTCCGCACCCCGCCGCCGGATCTACCTGGCCCTGTGGATCCCGAACGGCCTGGTCGTCGGCTGCGAATCCCTCTACGTCTCCTACGCCCCCGACTCCGCCGGCACCCTGTTCGCCTTCGCGGCGCTCGGCATGCTGGCCGGGGACGTCCTGGTGGGCCGCCTGGTCCCACCGCGCCTGCGCCCCCGCCTGGGCCACCCCCTCCTGCTGCTCCTGGCCACCCCGTACCTGCCCTTCCTCCTGCACCCGCCCCTCCCGCTCGCGGCAGCCGCCGTCACGCTGGCCTCGGTCGGCTTCGGCGCGAGCCTCGTCCAGCAGGAGCGCCTGGTGGCCCTGACGCCCGACACCCTCACGGGCCACGCCCTGGGACTGCACTCGGCCGGCATGCTCACGATGCAGGGCGTGGCGGCGGTGCTCGCGGGCTCGGTGGCCCAACTGACCTCCCCGGCGGGGGCGATGACGGCGATGGCGACGGTGTCGGCCGGGGTGACGCTGGCGCTGATGGCGGCGGCGAGGCGGGAGCGGCGGGCGATGGCGCCGGTGGCTGGGTATTGAGCTGTTTCGGTGGCAGGTCCGCTACTCGGCTGTGGCGGGTCCGCTACTCGGCTGTGGCCGGTCCGCTACTCGGCGCCGGGCACCCGCTCGGCTTCCACGAACACCGCGGGAACCTCGTTGTCGGCCACGACCCGCGACAGCAGGACGGCCAGCCGCTCCCGTTCTGCGCCGCTCAGTCCGGACGGCAGGGCCTCCACCCGGCGGCAGGTCTCGGCGTGGAACTTCCCGGCGAGCGCGGCGCCTTCCTCCGTCAGCCCCACCCGCACGGCCCGGCCGTCGCGCGGGTCGGCCTCCCGCCGCACCAGTCCGCGCCGCACCGTCCGGTCCACCAGCCCGGTCAGGCTCGACTTCGCCAGCCCGAGCATCTCGCCGAGCTCGCCCATCCCGTACGGCTGCGGCATCAGCACGCAGAGGAGCTGCCCCTGCTGGGGTGTCAGCCCGTACGCCCGGCCGGCCTCCGCGTACACCCCGTCCACCAGGAACGCCGCCCGTACGAGCGCGGCGACCACCCCCACCGGCCCGGTTGCCCCTTTCCCCATCCGGTCAGCGTACCGACCGGTAGGTCCCCGCGCGGGTCACTCCTCGTCCTGGGCACTCTCCTCCGGGGCGCCGCCCTCGATGAGCCGTTCCGCGATGTCGTCGGCCCACTCCTGGGCCCAGCGGCGGAGCCCGGCGACGGCCTCGGCGTCGAGGCCGTGGGCGGTGAACGCGCTGTCGTCGAGCCAGTCCGTGCCGGTCAGCCGGGCCTGGAGGTCGGTGAGGTCGAAGGGCTCGGGGGTGTGCCGGCGGCCGAGCTCCTCCAGTTCGGGGTGGCTCCAGCGGGCCGAGGCGGCGTGTACGTCGACCAGGTCGCGGGCGAGCCCGCGGTCTGCCAGGTCCCGCACGCGGGTGCCGACCAGGTCGTCGAGGGAGAGGGCCGGCCCGAGCCCGGTCGGCACGGGCGGGCGCCACAGCACCTCCTTGCGGACGCCGACCTCGTACGCCTCACCCGTCGCCGCGTCGGTGACGAGGAACTGGGCGGACAGCGGCTCGCTCTCCCGTGTCTGGACGAGCCAGCCGCGGGCCACCAGCCCCGTCCGTACGGTGTCGGCGATGCCGTCCATCCCGGCGGGGTGCTCGGTGGCGACGTCCACGCCCCGCCCGCCCCTCCGCACCAGCCCGTGCGCCAGCACGGCGTACCCGCCCGCGAGGACGAGGCCGTACGCCTCACCCACCGCGAGGAGATCACCGACGAGCCGCCGGACGGGCTCGGGGGCGGGGGGTGGTGCGGACATGTCCTTGATTATCGCCGGGTGGCCTCTCAGGGGCGCGGGGAACTGATCCCCTACGGTTTGCGGCCCACGCCGCAGTACGCGTCCACACCACCGGCGTCGACCTCGGCGGGCTCCGCCCGCCACTGCGGCACCCGTACCACCCCCGGCTCCACCAGCTCCAGCCCGTCGAAGAACCCGGCGATCTCGGCAACCGGCCGGACGTGATACGGCACGGCCCCACTCGCGTTGTAGGCCTCCGACGCGGCGATCATGCCCTCACTCGTCGCGGTGCTGTCGCTGATCACCAGGTGGCTCCCGGCCGGCAGCCCGGCCATGAGCCGCCGCACCAGGTCCCGCGCCTGCTCGTGGTCGGCGACATGCCCCAGCGTGTTGAGGATCATCAGGCCGACCGGCCGGGACAGGTCGAGCGTGCCCGCGGCGGCCTCCAGGACCGCCTCCGGGTCGTACAGGTCGGCGTCCAGATAGGCGGTCCTGCCCTCGGGCGTGCTGGTGAGCAGGGCATTGGCGTGGGCCAGCACGATGGGGTCGTTGTCGACGTACACGATCCGCGAGTCCGGTGCCACGCGCTGGGCGACCTCGTGCGTGTTGTCGGCGGTCGGCAGCCCGGTGCCGACGTCCAGGAACTGCCGCACACCCTGCTCGACGGCCAGGTACCGGACGGCCCGGCCCAGGAACCGGCGGCTCGTGACCGCCACGTCGACCAGGCCCGGGAAGATCGACTTGATCTGGTCGCCGATCTCGCGGTCGACCTCGTAGTTGTCCT
>NZ_MUKA01000320.1 GCF_002150735.1 Streptomyces africanus | reverse complement strand
GCTCAGCCTGCGGGCAGTTGTGCCTCCCCCAGTGCCCTAAGGGCCCGGGGGTACCTCCCAGGCCCTTAAGCCACTGGGGGCGGCACGACTGCCCGCAGCTAAGCGATCACCGCCGTTGAGCGAGTACCGCAGCTAAGCGATCACCGCCGTTGAGCGAGTACCGCAGCTAAGCGATCACCGCCGTTGAGCGAGTACCGCAGCTAGGCGATCAACTGCGGCGGCAACGGGCCTGTGTGCGTGACGGTCAGTCCCGACACCGCTCGCGTCAGCGCCACGTACAGGCGGCGCAGGCCCGTGCGTTCGTCCGGTTCGCCGTCGACCACCGCCCGGGGTTCGTCCAGGACCACGTAGTCGTACTCCAGGCCCTTCGCGAGCGACGCCGGGACCAGGGTCAGCCGGGTCTCCCGGGTCGTCTCCTCGCCCGGGCCGAGGTAGGCGATCCCGGCCTCCGTCAGGGCCGCCGCCAGCTCCGGGACCCGGGCGTCCGCCGCGATCAGGCCCGTCGAGCCCTCGTGGCGCAGCGACGCGCGGCAGGCGTCGACCACGTCGGCGGTGCTGGTGACCTCCCTGACCTCGAAGTGGCCCGGGTTGTCGCGGATCGAGACCACCGGGGTGAGGCCCGGGGCGATGTGCGGGAGGAGCCGGGAGGCGTAGGTGATGACGTCCGTCGGCACGCGGAAACCGGCCGTCAGCTCCTCCACCATCGCGTCCGCCTTGCCCAGGTGGGCCAGCGCCTCCTGCCAGCTCCGGGTCGCCCACGGTGTGGTGCCCTGCGCCAGGTCGCCGAGGACGGTGGCGCTGCCGGTGGTGCAGCGGCGGCCGACCGCCCGGTACTGCATGGGGGAGAGGTCCTGCGCCTCGTCGAGGACGACGTGGCCGAGGGAGTGCGTGCGCTGGATCAGGTCGGTGGCCTCGTCGATGAGGACGGCGTCGGCGGCCGACCACTGGGCGGATTTGACGCTGCGCGCCGGTTTCGCCCACAGCACCGCCTTCTGCTCCTCCTCGTCGAGGATCCCCTCCGCGTGCTCGGCGAGGAAGTCCGCGTCCGACAGCAGGCGCAGCACCAGCTTCGCCGGGTCGACGGCCGGCCAGACCGCCTTGACGGCCGCCTTGACCGCGCTGCCCCGGGCCACCGCGTCCTGCACCCGGTCGTCCGGCGCCTCCCCCGACCGCTCCATCTGCACCAGCACGGCGTGCGCGATGCGCTGTGGCAGGGCCTCGCGGGCGGCGCCGTAGCGGATGTCGCGCTCCAGCAACTCGCGGACGATGTCCTCCAGTTCGTACGCCGCCACGCGCCAGCGGCGGGAGCCGCGCACGACCACGACCGGCTCGGCGGGCATCGTGACGTGCGAGTAGAGGGCCCTGCGCAGCACCTGAGCCATCCGGGCGTCGCCCTTGACGACCGCGGCCGTCGCGTCGTCCGTCCCCTTGATCTCCACGTGCGCCACCAGGTCCTCGACGGTGGCCTGTCGCACCGTCAACTCGCCCAGCGCCGGCAGCACTTGCTCGATGTAGTGCAGGAAGGACCGGTTCGGTCCGATGACGAGCGTGCCGGTGCGGGCGAGGCGCTCGCGGTGGGCGTAGAGGAGGTAGGCGACCCGGTGCAGGCCGACGGCGGTCTTCCCGGTGCCCGGGCCGCCCTGCACGCACACCGTGCCGGAGAGCCCCGACCGGACGATCTCGTCCTGCTCGGGCTGGATCGTCGCGACGATGTCCCGCATGGGGCCGACGCGGGGCCGCTCAATCTCCTGCTGGAGCAGCTTGCTAGTGCGCGCCGCCTCGTCCGGGTCCGACAGGTGCTCGTCCTCGTACGCCGTGAGGTCGCCGCCCGTGTAGCCGAAGCGGCGGCGCAGCGCGATGTCCATCGGGTCCTTCTTGGAGGCCCGGTAGAACGGCTGCGAGACCGGAGCGCGCCAGTCGATGACCATGGGGTCGCCGTCGTGGTCGTGCACATGGCGGCGTCCGATGTAGAAGCGTTCCCCCTCCGCGCCCTCGGCCTGTTCGGCGCCCGGTGCGCGCAGATAGTCGAGCCGGCCGAAGAACAGCGGGGTGTCGCTGAGGTCGGCCAGGGCCTTGATGCGCTCCTCGATCTGGTGGGCCAGCACCTCCGCGTTGACCCAGTTCGCGGTGACGTCGCTGATGTCGAGGGCCTCGACGCCCTCGCGCATGGCACGCAGGGCGGAACGGGAGGCGGCGAGGTGGGAGCGCTCACGGGAGAGCGGGTCGTCGACGGGCGTGGACAAGGGGGTGCCTCCGGAGGACCTGCTGAGAGTTGGCGGTGAGATGCCGGCCGGTTTCCGTCCGGTCGGCGGCACTCCGTGAGGGAGGCGGGCAAGAGCGGAGATCCTAGAGGAGCGGGGGAGGCGACCGCCAACGGTTTTTCCCGTCCCCCGTTTCTCGTCCCGTTTCCGTCCCCTAGGGGACGAGGCCCTCCTCCCTGAGGGGCCGGTGTCGGTCCACAGGCGTACGGGAGGAGTACGCGGGTTCGGTCCTCAGGCCGACGCGGACTTTACGTGCGGAAACGCACCATGGAGACATGAGCGCAGCAACCATCTCCCCCGCCCCGGCACCGGGCCGCCCACCCGGCGCCACCGCCGTCGCGGGCAGCCACCGGCACCGCCTCGGCGATGCCCTGCGCGCCGTCAAGGTGTTCGCGGGCGCCGCCTTCGACGTGGTCATCCTCGGCCAGTACGGCGAGGAAGTGGGCGTGGTCCGCCGCAAGTGAGCGGCCCCACCGCCCGCGAACGGCCCGCCCGCCTCAGCTCTCCGTGAGCAGCTCGTCCGCGTCCATGATCCGGTACGCGTACCCCTGCTCCGCCAGGAAGCGCTGCCGGTGCGCGGCGAAGTCCTGGTCGATCGTGTCCCGGGCGACCACCGAGTAGAAGTGGGCCTGGTGGCCGTCGGACTTGGGGCGCAGCACCCGGCCCAGCCGCTGGGCCTCCTCCTGGCGCGAGCCGAACGTGCCGGACACCTGGATCGCGACCGTCGCCTCCGGCAGGTCGATCGAGAAGTTCGCGACCTTGGACACGACGAGCACGCTGATCTCGCCCTCCCGGAACGCGTCGAACAGCTTCTCCCGCTGCGCGTTCGACGTCTCGCCCTTGATCACGGGCGCCCCGAGGTGTTCACCCAGTTCGTCGAGCTGGTCGATGTACTGGCCGATGACGAGGATCTGCTGCCCCGCGAAGCGCCGGACGATCGCCTCCGTGACCTTCCGCTTGGTGTCCGTCGTCGCACAGAAGCGGTACTTCTCCTCCGCCTCTGCCGTGGCGTACGCGAGCCGCTCCGCGTCCGTCAGATTGACCCGGACCTCGACGCAGTCGGCGGGCGCGATGTAGCCCTGCGCCTCGATCTCCTTCCAGGGCGCGTCGAACCGCTTGGGCCCGATCAGGGAGAACACGTCCGACTCGCGCCCGTCCTCACGCACCAGCGTGGCCGTGAGGCCCAGCCGCCGCCGCGCCTGGAGATCCGCCGTGAACTTGAACACCGGCGCCGGCAGCAGATGCACCTCGTCGTAGACGATCAGGCCCCAGTCCCGGGAGTCGAACAGCTCCAGGTGTGGATAGACGCCCTTCCGCCTGGTCGTCAGCACCTGGTACGTGGCGATCGTGACGGGCCGGATCTCCTTCCTCGTCCCGCTGTACTCGCCGATCTCGTCCTCGGTGAGCGACGTCCGCCGCACCAACTCGTGCTTCCACTGCCGGGCGGAGACCGTGTTCGTGACGAGGATCAGGGTCGTGGACTTCGCCTGCGCCATCGACCCGGCACCGACCAGCGTCTTGCCCGCGCCACAGGGCAGGACGACCACGCCCGACCCGCCGTGCCAGAAGTTCTCCACGGCCTGCTTCTGGTAGGGCCTGAGCGCCCAGCCGTCCTCGGCCAGCTCGATCGGGTGCGCCTCGCCGTCGACGTATCCGGCGAGGTCCTCGGCCGGCCAGCCCAGCTTCAGCAGCGTCTGCTTGATCTGCCCCCGCTCGGAGGGGTGCACGGCGACCGTGTCGGGGTCGATGCGGTTGCCGACCAGCGGCGCGATCCGCTTCGACTTCAGGACCTCCTCCAGCACCGGACGGTCGGTGGTCGTCAGGACCAGCCCGTGCGCCGGGTGCTTGGACAGGGTGAGCCGCCCGTAGCGGTCCATCGTCTCGGCGATGTCGACCAGCAGCGCGTGCGGCACCGGGTAGCGGCTGTACTGCACCAGCGCGTCCACGACCTGCTCGGCGTCGTGGCCCGCCGCCCTGGCGTTCCACAGGCCCAGCGGTGTCACCCGGTAGGTGTGGATGTGCTCCGGCGCCCGCTCCAGCTCCGCGAACGGGGCGATGGCCCGACGGCAGTCGCCGGCCTGCTCGTGGTCGACTTCCAGGAGCAGGGTCTTGTCGGACTGGACGATCAGCGGACCATTCACGCGTGGCACCCTTTCCCACGGCCGGACGGCTCGGACGGCTCGAACGACTCGGCCAAACGTCCAGTGTGCCTGATCGTCGCGGTCCCGAGGGTGTGATCTGCGCCGGACCGGACCGGTTCCGGTCCTACTGAATGCCTTTTCATCCCAACGTGTGGTGTGAATTCAGTTTTTCCACGGCGGCCCCGAAGAATGGCGAACCGTGCGGAACCCCACGACCACCACCCTCGGATACGCCCTGTTCGCCACCCGCTGGCTCCAGGCCCCGCTGTATTTCGGGCTGGTGGCCGCCCAGGGCGTCTACGTCTACAAGTTCTTCAAGGAGCTGTGGACCTTAATCCGGATGTGCGTGAGCGGGCACGCCACCGAGACGTACGTGATGCTCGCGGTGCTCAAGCTGGTCGACGTCGTCATGATCGCCAACCTGCTGATCATGGTGATCGTCGGCGGCTACGAGACCTTCGTCTCGCGCATCGGCCTCCAGGGCCACCGTGACCAGCCGGAATGGCTCTCGCACGTCAACTCCAACGTGCTGAAGGTCAAGCTCGCCACGGCGATCGTGGGCATCTCCTCCGTCCATCTGCTCCAGATGTTCGTGGACGTCCACCACACCTCCCACCACGCCCTGCTGTGGGGGACGGTGATCCACATGGCGTTCATCGGTTCGGCGGCGATCCTCGCGTACATGTCGGGCCCGATGGCGGCACAGTCGGATCGCGGGCACACGGATCGCGGGCACACGGATCGCGGGCATGCGGACCGTTCGCCGGCGGGCAGCGTCCCCGCCCCCGCCGAGCAGCCCGAGACCTCGAAGCCCGAGACGTCGAGCCCGAAGGCCCCGGCTGCCACCCCCGCCCTGCCCCGGCAGCCCGTTCCCGACGCGGACGCCGAGGCCCGGATCCGCGCGGCCGGCTTCCCGGTCCGCAAGCTGCTGGAGGGCTTCGACCCGGAGCACCCCCGGGGATTCGACCGGGAGGTTCTGGCCCGGCTCGGCAAGGCGGAGTTCGTCGCCGCCCGAGGCAACGTGGTCCTCGTCGGCCCGCCCGGCACCGGCAAGACGCACCTCGCCATCGGCCTCGGCGTGCGCGCCTGCCAGGCCGGGCACCGGGTGTTGTTCGCGACCGCCGCAGAGTGGGCCGCCCGGCTCTCCGAGGCCCGGGCCGCCGGCCGGCTCGACGCGGAACTGGCCGCGCTCGACGAGCACCCCCTGCTGATCGTCGACGAGGTCGGCTACACGCCCTTCGACGCGGCCGCCGCCGGGCTGTTCTTCCGGCTGGTCGCGCACCGCTACGAGCGCGCCTCGCTGATCGTGACCAGTGACCGCCCGCTCGGCCGCTGGGACGAGGTCTTCGGCGGCGCCTCCACCGCGGCGATGGTGGACCGCCTCGCCCATCACGCCGAGCTCGTCCGGCTGGACGGGGACAGCTACCGGACGCGCCGCGCTACTTCAGCGTGGGCAGACTGACGTTGTTGATCAGCGGCCCCTCGATGCCGACCCCCTCGGTGATCAGGGGCTCGCCCCCGGCGGCCGGCAGGGGCAGCGGCGGCGCGTGGGCCGCGGCGGCGGAGGGCGCGAGCACGCCCACGAGGGCGGCGGCGCAGAGGGCCACGGCGGGGAACTTTTCACGCATGGGCGACAGGGCCTTTCACATACCGAGCGACGAGGCACACTCCACCGCGGGCCGGCCCGGGGACACCGGAGCCGGCCCGATGGGTGCGCGCGAGACGGATCAGACCTGCGGCGTCTCGAGGACGAGGCCGGCGACATCGATGCTCACCGCGGCGGCCGGAGTGGCCAGCCCGCCGCACGTCATCAGGGCGGCGGTGGCCAGGACGGCGGCGAATCGACGGACAGCGCGCATGCTGGGACTTCCTTTCGGCAAGGACTCACAGGACACCCGGTGGCTGCCCCCGCGCGAACGGCCGAATGCGGCACGCCCGGCAAGGTCGCCCAAGGGTGGGACATCCCCGGCGTGGCGTGCATGAACGCCGGCGTGCACCCGAACGGGTGAGACCAGCCCCGATCAGCCCCGATCAGCCCCCGGCGGCTCAGCCCGCGTCGTCGGCGAGCTCCGCGACCCCGGTGATCCGGTGCAGCGGATACGTACGGACCTCGTCCGCCGTGTGGTCGTACGCCGTGACGAAGCCGCCCTCGACCCGGATCGGGGCGATGACCCGCTGGCTGGCGGCGCCCTCGGCGTTGACGTAGCCGATCCACAGGGCCTCGCCGGTGAGGACGGCGGCCTGCATCGTGGCGAGGGTCTCGGCGGAACCGGTGCGGGGCAGCTCGCCGTCGACCGCCGGAACCGTTCCGGGCTTGCGCGGGGTGGTGGAGGCGAGATCGCCGGCCCGGATGGCGCGCAGCGCCGCCGTGAGGAGCGTGTCGTCGGGGACCGGCGGGCCGTCCGGCACCGGCTCGGGCGCCGTACGAGGCGGGGTGCGGTGCGCGTGCGCGCGGGTGATCAGCACATCGCCCTCGGCGGACTCGGCGGCCGGCGCGAACCCCATCGCCCGCAGGCCCTCCAGCAGCCCCGCCGGGTCGCTCTGCGCGGCCAGCACGGTAGGGGCGAGCCGGCGCAGCCCCAGGGAGGCGGCCCGCTTGTCGGCGAGGATCTCGCCCAGCACCGCGTCGTCGTCGCAGCGCACGTACGCCGAGGCCGCGCCCACGCGCAGATGGCCGTGCCTGCGGGCCACGTCGTCGATCAGGTACGTGAGCGGCTGCGGCACCGGCGTACGGGAGTGCGCGGCGAGGAAGGCGTGCAGGTCCGAGGCGCTCCGCCCGGCGTCGAGGGCGCGCCGCACCGAGCCGGGCGTGAAGCGGTAGACGGTGGCCCCGCCCTTGGACTCGACGTCCGCCAGCACGCCCAGCATGTCGGCGAGCGGGCGCCGCAGGGGCCCGGGCGCGACCGCCGTCAGGTCGGCCTGGAGCAGCACGTGGTCCAGCGGCTCGGGCAGCAGGGGCGTGAGCAGCCGGGCCGCGGCGGCGGAGGCGACGGCCTGTTCGGTGGCGGAGAGGGTGGTGACATGGGCGGGGCGGTGGTGGACGGGGAGCTTGTCCCCTGGACCGGAGGGCTCCGCTTCCGGGCTCTTCGCGGGAGCCGCGGGCGCCCCCAGCAGGGCACGGCCGTGAGCCGACAGCGCACCCCTGCCCGTGACGCCCAGCAGTTCCGCCTCGGACAGGGCCCACCGGGCGAGCCGGCCGCGCAGGTCGTCCTCGGGCTGGGCGCCGCGCAGGGGGCGCTCCCAGCGCAGCCGCTCCAGCACCGACTCGGCGGCCGGCGCGGTGCCCTCCGGCAGCCCGGCCAGCAGCGCCAGCACCCGGTGCCGTACCTCGGGCGCCGCCGAACGGTCCAGGCCCGGCCCGAGCGCCGACAGCGTACGGTCCTTCGCGTCCCGCCCGCCCACCAGCCCGGCCGTGCGGGTCGCGGGAAGCCACGCCGTGACCAGCCGCGACCAGCGCTCGGCGGCGGGCAGCTCCCGCCACTCGTCGTACGCCGGGGTCGCCGCGTACCGCTCGTCGGCCTCCCCGTCCGGGGCGATCAGTCCCGCCGCGTACGCCAGCTCCACCCAGAACGCGGCGACCGGCTCGGGCACGTCGAGGGCGACGGCGGTCCGCTTCAGGTCCCGCACGCTCAGCCCGCCGGCCCGCAGCACCGCCGGCCCGCCCTCGTCCCAGTCCTTCAGCAGCTCCTCGACGGTCGCGAGCGCGGTGTACGCCTGCCCGGCCGCGGTGCTGTCCACAACCTGTGGACGGTGAACGGCGGCGGCCTCGACCACCGGTGGCACCGGCTCCGGCGACCGGTGCGCGAGCCCCCGCCGCAGGTGCAGGGCGACCTCGCGCGGCAGCACGACCGTCCCGGGCGCCGTCGGCAGCAGCAGCCCCCGGTCCAGCAGCCAGCGCAGTCGGGGCGCCGGATCGGCCGTGACCTGCCCGTACGGCGGCCCCCACACCAGCCGCTCCAGCACGTCGAGGGAGTCGGCCGGGGTCCCGGCGAGCAGCGCGGCCATCCGGCGCCGGTTGGAGAACAGCTCGGTCAGGGACGTCACCGCGGAGACCGAGTCGTGGGTCGAGGGCAGCCCGGCGGCCGTGACGATCTCCTGGATGCGCCCCGGGGACATCCCGGCGGTGGCCTCCTGGACCGTCGGGCCGAGCCCCGTCGGCGACGGGTGCTGCGGCGAGGGAGCCAGCAGCTCACGGGCCGTGCGGACCAGCCGCAGCCGGTCGTCGCCGCCCCAGACCAGGGCCTGCTCGCGCAGGACGCCCAGGGCGTGCGGCAGGGCGGCGGCCACGGCCGGGTCGGCGTCGTCCCCGGCCATGAGCCCGAGCAGTTCGTCGTACGTCGCCGGATCGGCCGCCACGGCCAGCGCTTCCGCCGTCTGGAGCGTGAACCGGTCCAGCCGCTCCAGGGCCCGCACGACCGAGGCCCGGGTGCCGGCGCGGGTCGCGAGCTGCGTGAGGTCGCTGGGCACGGGCGTGATGAGATCCGGACGGCTGCGCAGGAGCGCGCCCAGCGAGACGTCGTCCCGCCCGCGGAGCGCTTCCGCGAGGGAACGGGGGGCCGACGGCCTGTCCTCGGTGCTCATCCGGTCCACGGTAGCGGGTCGCCTCCGGCGGCCGGGGCGACTGTGCGTGGGCCTGTGGGTCGCCCGCCCGTACTCGCGGTACCGTCGACCGACGGCGTCAGCCAACGCACACGCCCCGGAGGGGACTTCGTGGGGATTGAGAGCGACCAGGTCGTTTACGAGTATCTGAGCCGCGTCGGGGACGTGGCCCAGCAGCGGCAGTTGTCGTCGGCCACCCGCATGCGTCTGGTCGCGGACCTGCGCAACGAGATCGACAAACGCCGCGCGAAGGCCACCGTCGACTCGCCCGCCGCCGTCCGCCGCATCCTGTCCCGCCTCGGCAGCCCCGACGAGATCGTGGCGGCGGCCTCGGACGGCACGGGCACGGGCGGCGGCGGTACGACGCCGAGCGCCCCGGCCGCCGTGCCCGTGCAGCGCGAGGCCCGCGAGCCGGAGGAGACGGGCGAGCGGCCGAAGGGGGTCCTGCGGCGCGTCGTGCCGCGTCCCCGCCCGGCCCGGCCCGCCGAGGAGTCACATCCCGCCGCCGGGCGCGCGGCCCCGCCGCACCTGGCCGCCGGGCACGAGCTCGGGGACAGCGCCGTCCAGCCGGACTGGTGGCGGGTGGACAGCAGCCCGTTCGGCGTCGGCGACGAAGTGCCGGGCTTCGTGGGCGGCGTGGAGCTGCCGGACCTGCTGAAGCAGCCGAAGCCGAGGAAGCCGGAGCTGGAGAAGCCGGCGGCCGGCGAGGAGGCGGCCCCGGCTGTGGAGGTCGCCGGGGAGCCGGAGGAGACGGCCGGCAAGGCGGCCCGCCGGCGTCTTGCGGGCCTGCCCGCGGGCGGCTGGAGCAACCCGCTCCTCCTCGTCGCCGCCGGTCTCCTCGTCGCGGGCGCCGTGCTCGGCAACTGGTTCGTGCTGATCCTCGGCTGGCTCATCGCCTACGCCTCACGCCGCCTGACCCCGGCGGAGACGAAATGGGCGGTGATGATCCTCCCCAGCCTCTCCGTCGCGGCCGGCATCCTCTGGCTGTGGGGCAGGACGAACGACCGCTGGGGCACCCCGATCGCCGAGGGCCATATGAACGACGCGGTGGCACAGACCTGGCCGTGGGTGGTCAGGGGCGCGGCGGTGGCGTCGGCACTGTTCCTGGTCTGGCGCTCACAGCGCTCCCGCTAGCCGACCAGCTCTCGCCGGCCGATCACAGGGTGACGTCTGCCGTTCACACCGGCTGGGCACAATGGCCCATATGGCAATCACCGTCGGCTTCGACCTCGACATGACCCTCATCGACTCCCGCCCCGGCATCCGCGCCTGCTACCAGGCACTGGCCGAGCGGACGGGAACGTACATCGACGCCGACCTGGCGGTCACACGGCTCGGGCCGCCGCTGGCCGAGGAGCTGATCAACTGGTTCCCGGCCGAGGAGATCGCGGCCGTGGCGGACCTGTACCGGGAGATGTACCCGACGATCGCCATCACCGCGACCCCGGCGCTGCCCGGCGCCCGGCAGGCCATCGCGGCCGTACGGGAGGCCGGGGGACGCGCGATCGTCGTCACGGCCAAGTACGAGCCCAACGCCAAGCTGCACCTCGCCCACCTCGGCATCGAGCCCGACGCCGTCATAGGTGACCTGTGGGCCGAGCAGAAGGCGGAGGCGCTGCGCGAGTACGACGCGGGGGTCTACGTCGGCGACCACGTCGGGGACGTGCGCGGCGCCCGGACGGCCGGCGCGCTGTCGGTCGCGGTGGCCACCGGCCCCTGCCCCGCGGAGGAACTGCGCGCGGCGGGCGCGGACGTCGTCCTCACCGGCCTGACGGAATTCCCCGGGTGGTTTTCGGACTACCGTCCCGCACGCGCCTGACGCCGGCCCGCCGCGACGGAACGCAGTACTCCCGCGCCGGCCATCAGGAATCCGACCGCCATGAGCATGCTCAGACCGAACATGTACGTCGGAAAGGGCGTCGTCCCCAGGAACAGCGGGGCGACCGTGACCAGTGTGGCCACGGCGCCGATGAAGAAGACGATGGCACCGGCACGGACCAGACGGTCACCGGGCGCGGCGGAATTCGTTTGGGTTTTGTCACGCACCCGACCAGGGTAGTTCCCAGCGCGAAGGAACAACCGGGTGACGTCTTGTCACCGGCCTGAAGAGCATTAGCCTTGGTACCGGCGGGTCGTACGACCCGCCCGAGTGCTATCAAGAGCCGTTTCCAGAAGCAGTTTTCCGACGAGTACGAGGACGAGGACAGACGTGCCTACCGGCAAGGTCAAGTGGTTCAACAGCGAGAAGGGCTTCGGCTTTCTCTCCCGTGACGACGGCGGCGACGTCTTCGTCCATTCCTCGGTCCTCCCCGCCGGAGTCGAGACGCTCAAGCCGGGACAGCGGGTGGAGTTCGGCGTCGTCGCCGGACAGCGCGGAGACCAGGCGCTGTCCCTGACGATCCTGGACCCGACCCCCTCCGTCGCCGCCGCGACCCGCAAGAAGCCGGACGAGCTCGCCTCCATCGTCCAGGATCTGACGACCCTCCTGGAGAACATCACGCCGATGCTGGAGCGGGGCCGTTACCCCGAGAAGACCGCCGGCAAGAAGATCGCGGGCCTGCTGCGCGCGGTCGCCGACCAGCTGGACGTGTGACACCCGCCAGGGAAAATCCTCAGGCAAACCCTCAGGGAAAAGCGAGTGCGTTCGGGCCGAGGGGCGGCACCAGCCCCTCGGCCGCCGCGCGTGTCAGCAGCCCGCGTACGGCGGCGTAGCCGTCCTCGCCGAGGTCGGCGGTGAACTCGTTGACGTACAGCCCGATGTGCTGGTCGGCGACGGCCGGGTCCATCTCCTGGGCGTGCTCCATGACGTAGGGCCGGGACACCTCGGGATCGTCCCAGGCGGCGCGCACCGACGTCCGGATGGAGTCGGCGAGCAGCCGCAGCTTCTGCTCGCCCAGCGACCGCTTGGCGATGATCGCGCCCAGCGGGATCGGCAGCCCGGTGGTGTTCTCCCAGTGCTCGCCCATGTCGGCGAGCTTGTGCAGCCCGTAGTTCCGGTACGTGAAGCGCGCCTCGTGGATGACGAGCCCCGCGTCGACCTTCCCGTCCCGCACGGCCGGCATGATCTCGTGGAACGGCATGACGACGATCTCGCCGACCCCGTCGCGCACCGTGTCCGCGGCCCACAGCCGGAACAGCAGATAGGCGGTGGACTTCTCACTGGGCACGGCGACCGTACGGCCGGTGAGGTCGACATCCGGCTCCCGCGTCAGCACCAGCGGCCCGCACCCCCGCCCCAGCGCGCCTCCGCACGGCAGCAGGGCGTACTGCTCCAGCACGTACGGCAGCACGGCGTACGACACCTTCAGCACGTCGAACTCGCCGCGCTCGGCCATGCCGTTGGTGATGTCGATGTCGGCGAAGGTCACGTCGAAGGCGGGGGCGCCGGGGACGCGGCCGTGGGCCAGGGCGTCGAAGACGAAGGTGTCGTTCGGGCAGGGGGAGTAGGCGATCTTCAGCTGCTCACTGGTCATGCCGGTTCCAACTCTCCAGTACGGGCACGAGCTTCCCGAAACCCTCGGTGAGGGCCGCCAGGGCGTCCGGGATACGCCAGGCGGCGCGGTCGCGCGGCCCGACGGGATTGGAGATCGCCCGCACCTCCAGCACGGGCACCCCGTGCACGGCGGCGGCCTCGGCCACCCCGAAACCCTCCATGGCCTCCGCGAGGGCGGTGGGGTGACGCTCCCGGAGCGCGGCGGCCCGCTCGGCGGTCCCGGTCACGGTGGACACGGTGAGCACGGCCCCGGCAGGCGCCCCGACGGCGTCGCCGACCAGCCGTACGAGGTCCGCGGGCGGCTGATGCCGCACACTCCCGAACCCGAGCTCGGTGACCGACAGGAACCCGTCATCGGTCTCGGCCCCCAGATCGGCCGCGACGATCTCATCGGCGACGACGAGTGATCCCACGCGCGCCTCCGGCAGAAACCCCCCACCGATCCCGGCGGAAACGACGAGGTCGTAGGGGGTGCCTTCGAGGGCGGCGGCGGTGAGCACGGAGGCGGTGGAGGCGGCGGCGAGCCCGGGCCCCACACCGACGGCGACGACGTCGATGCCGCTACCGCCACCGCCGTGGGCAGCCGCCCCGCTACCGCCGTGGGCAGTCGTTCCGCTGGGGCGGAACGGGTGGGCACGGCCTGCAACGCCGAGTGCCGTTTCAACGAACCCTGGCGACAGCTCCCCAAGCGCCTCTGCCACCGCGTCCCGTTCAACAGGAACCGCGGTGGCGACAAGCACCCTGCCCAGCCCAGCGGCAGCGATTACGCGTTCTTCTCCAGCTTGAAGTTCCACAGCCCCGACGCGTCCTTCTTGCCCTCCTTGATGGACACCAGCGTCGAGTCGCCCTGCGCCCCGTACTGCGCGTTGAAGAACACGCTGCCCGGAATGGTGCGGTACGTCTTCGTGCTGGAGTCGGTCAGCGGCTGACCGTTCATCAGGATCGTCCAGCCCTCGTCCGCGATCTCCGGGTCGACGCCAAAGCGCACGGTCTCGTCCGGGTCGACGGAGATGCTCTTGATGCCCTTGTCCTTCAGGCACTGGTTGAGATCGGACGGCTTCAGGGCATCGCCCTCGCCGCCACAGGTGGCCTCGGAGTTCACCGAATCCTGGCCCACGGTGACCGTGGCCATCGGAGTCGGCTTGTCACAGGCCGAGAGGACGAGCAGTCCGGCGGACACGACGCCGGCGGCGGCGACGGCGCGGCGGCGTCGCACAGCGGATTGCAACCTGGTCATGGGCGAAGGCTATCTGGCCCGCAGCCCGGACCGCCCACGCGGGGTACGGCGTGCCCGTACGCCTGGCCACGCGCGGCCGTACTCCTACGCCACGCGCGGCCGTGCCGCACCCCCGCGCCGGGCCGAGGAGACCAGCCCCCGCACGGTCGTCAGCCAGCCCACGCCGACGATCGCGGCGCCCACCGCCAGCCCGAGCGTGCCGTTGAGCGGCATCGCGATGCCGACCGCCCCGCCCAGGACCCAGGCCATCTGCAGGAGCGTCTCGGAGCGGGCGAAGGCCGATGTGCGGACCAGTTCGGGCACGTCCCGCTGGATCAGCGCGTCGAGGGACAGCTTGGCCAGGGCCTGCGCGAAGCCGGCGATCGCGGCCAGGCCGGCCACCAGGACCGCGCCGAAGAACAGTGCGGCCGTGATCGCCGCGCCCAGCACGCACGCCAGGACCGTCACGATGATGATCTCCGGCGCCCGGGACCGCAGCCACGCCCCCACGGCCGTACCGAGCGCGTTGCCCGCGCCCGCCGACACGCCCACTATCCCCAGGGACACGGCGGCGCTCTGGCCCGAGACCGGGTGCTCGCGCAGCAGGAAGGCGAGGAAGAAGATCAGGAATCCGGTGAGACAGCGGATGGCGGCGTTGGCGGCCAGGGCGTGCGTGACGGCCGGGCCGACCGTGCGCAGCCCGGGGCGCTTGACGGGACGGCGGTGCGGCCCGTGCAGGTGCTCCTCGTCCGAGGCCAGCAGGGCGGTGTCCTCGCCCTTGGCGGAGTCGACCTTCGGCGGCAGTGTGAACGACAGGAACGTCCCTGCCACGAAGATCAGGAAGGCGCCGTAGAGCGGCCAGCGCGGGCCGACCTGCTGGAGTCCGGCACCGATCGGCGCGGCGATGCCGGTGGCGAGGAGCCCGCCGAGGGTGACGCGCGAGTTGGCCTTCACCAGCGAGAAGCCGGGCGGCAGCAGCCGCGGCACGACGGCGCTTCTGACCACCCCGTAGGCCTTCGACGCGACGAGGACGCCGAGCGCCGCCGGATACAGCTGGAGGCTGCCGCTGACGACCGCGCTGGACAGGATCAGTGCGAGCAGTGCCCGGGCGAGCATGGCCCCGGCCATCGCGGCCCGGCGGCCGTGCGGGAGGCGGTCGAGGAGCGGGCCGACCACCGGCGCGAGGAGGGTGAAGGGCGCCATGGTGATCGCGAGGTACAGCGCGACACGGCCGCGGGCCTCGTCGGTCGGCACGGAGAAGAACACCGTCGACGCGAGGGCGACGGTGATCATCACGTCCCCGGCGCCGTTCACTCCGTGCAGCTCGATCAGCTTGCCGAGGCCGGACTCGCCCGCGCCGTGCGCGTGGGTGGCCTTGCGGATGCCGCGGGCGGTACCGGTGAACGGGAGGTGCAGGGCACGGCCGACCGCACGGAGAGGGCCGCTCAGACGGCCCTGCCCGCTCAGTCGGCTGCTTCCCTTGACCCGTTTCGGCCCACCGGTCCCGGTGGCGCCCTGGGGCGTCCTCGCGGCTGCCACGACGTCATAGTGCCCCGAGATGGCCGTGGGTAGTGCCATTGCCGCTTGTATAGGGCCTGTGGGGTGACTGTCCGGGTTGCGGGGGCCCGGTCGGCATGGTGGTCCGGGGCGTCGGTCAGGACCGTCGGTGTACGCGAAGTGGGGCGGAAGGGTAGCGTGCCTATCTCAGCCATCCCGCAAAATGGATGAAGGACGTCGACGCGGTCCCCCGGTCCGCTCCGTCCGCCCCCTGCGCTGGGAGTGGCGCACACGTGAGACGGCGTATGGAGAGAAGCGATACCTGTGAGCGCAGCGACAACGCGAAGCCGCACCCCTGACCGTCTGTGCGCCGAGGCCGTCGACCTCGCCCGCGCCGCAGCCGAGGAGGCCGCGGCACCAGGAATCGTCGGCGAGCACGTGGAGCTGGTCTCCGAAGGGGACCGCGTCGTCACGCACTTCTTCGAGTGCATGGAGCTCGGGTACCGGGGCTGGCGCTGGGCCGTGACGGTCGCCCGGGCGTCCCGGGCGAAGATCGTCACGGTGGACGAGGCGGTGCTGCTGCCCGGCCCGGACGCGGTGCTCGCGCCGGAGTGGGTGCCGTGGAGCGAGCGGCTGCGCCCCGGCGACATGGGCCCGGGCGATCTGCTGCCCACGGACGCGGAGGACCTGCGTCTGGAGCCCGGCTGGACCGGCGAGGACGAGCCGCCGCCGAACTCCGTCGTCTCCGACGAGATGGCCGCACTGGCGGAGGCCGAGGACGCGGAGGTCACGGCGGGGCCCCTGGCCGTCCCCGCCCGCGGCTCCATCGCGGCGGTGGCCGAGGAACTCGGCGTGCGCCGTGCCCGGGTGCTGTCCCGCTACGGCCTGCACATCGCCGCCGACCGCTGGGAGGAAGCGTTCGGTCCCAAGACCCCGATGGCACAGGCGGCCCCCGCCCCCTGTGTGAGCTGCGGCTTCCTGCTCCGTATCGGCGGCTCCCTGGGCCAGGCCTTCGGCGTCTGCGCCAACGAGTTCTCCCCGGCCGACGGCCGCGTCGTCTCCCTGTCCTACGGCTGCGGCGGCCACTCCGAGGCGGCGATCATGCCCAAGCCGCCCCAGCCGGCCCCGCCGGTCATCGACGAGACCCGCGTGGACCCGTTCCCCCTCCGCCCGGCCTCGGACTCGGGCTCGGTCCCGGCGACGGCGGACGAGGACACGGAGGAACTGGGGCACTCGTAGCCGCCCTCGCCTATTCGTCCTGCTCCTCCGAGAAGATCTGCTCGGCGGAGGGGGCGATCACGGCACGCCGGTGCCAGCGGCGCAGAGTCTCGGGATCACCGCAACTGACGATGCGCTCGCGGACCGCTGCGGGGACGTCGATGCCCCGGACGTCCAGAACCTCCAGGACGTCTTGGGCGGCCCGCTCCGTACGGCCTTCGTCGCGGATTTCCTCGGAGATGTACGACTTGTAGAAGGACAGGTCCACGGCCACCAGGTTCCTCCACATTTCCGCGGCCGGGTGCTTGCCCAGGCCTTGTGCGATGAGTTCGACGATCGGGTCGGCGATGGGGTGCGGTGTGTCCCGCAGGACGGTTGTCACTGCTTTGAGTATGGCCCCGATGTCCCGGTGCCTGACGTGGGTGATGGCCGACAGCGTGGCGAGCGCGAGGTCCTTGCGTACCTCGGCCGGGTCGGTGAGCACCGGCATGTTGTGCGGTCCCGCGACCAGCGGGCGCAGCGTGAGCAGGGGCCACTGAGGAGGGCCGAAGCTGACCGGGCGCGCCGCCCATTCCGCGGTGGCGCGGTCCTGGCAGACGACCAGGAGCAGCGGCTGGAGCCGGTATTTCGTGAGCAGGTACGAGGCGTAGTACGCCCAGCTCGCGGGCTTGTCCGGGTCCTTCTTGCCCTGCGCCTCGACCGCGAGCAGTAACGGCTCGTCGTCCTCGGTCTCCAGCCGGAGCAGGGTGTCGACGCGGCGTTCGAGCGGGCGGGCCTCGGTGAGGTCGGTGGGCAGGACGGTGACCGAGGTGGGCGGGGCGAAGTCGATGCCCAGCACTTCGGAGACCCGGGAGAACAGCCCGGGGTGGTCCTGGAAGATGTGGTGCATCGCCTCGTGGGGCGAGCTGACCATGGGGGGTGTCAGGCCTTTCGTCGGGGTCGCGCCGAGAGTAGGGCCGACAACCAGGCGCCACGCCGACCGAGTTGGTGATGTTCACCCGGGCGGGTGAGCGGGCGCCAAGGGTGGAGTTTGGTGAGGTTCTTCCACCGTTGTGGTCCTTGGGATGACTACGACGGAGGGGTACGGCATGACGGTCGATGCAGAGGCGGGGCGGCTCAGGACCGAGGCGGACGAGCCGGGGTGGGAGGTGGACCCGGACGACGAGTGGGGCGTCGCTGTCATCACCACCGTCGGACGGCAGCTGAAGCTGCGGCGGGAGGCGGTGGGGATCCGGGCCGCCGAGTTCGGGACGGCCGTCGGGTACGGCGAGGACATGGTCTACAAGATCGAGGGCGGGAAGCGGATCCCTCGCCAGGAGTATCTGATCAAGGCCGACGAGGTGTTGGGCGCGGGTGGGCTCATCGCGGCGGCGTGGGAGGACGTCAAGAAGGTCCGGTATCCCAAGAAGGTGCGGGACCTGGCGCAGATGGAGGCCAAGGCGGTCGAGCTGCAGCTCTACGACCCGCTGAACATCCACGGGCTGTTGCAGACGCCGGAGTACGCACGCGGGCTGCTCCTGATGCGGCGCCCCGCGTACACCGAGGAGGAGGTGGAGCGGTTCATCGCCGCGCGCGTGGCCCGCAAGGCCGTCTTCGAACGGGATCCGGCGCCCGAGGTCAGTTTCGTCCTGGAGGAGTGGACGCTGCGGCGTCCTCTGGGAGGCAGGGCGCTGTTGCGCCGCCAGCTGGAACACCTGCTTGAGGCAGGACAGTTGCGGAATGTCGAGCTTCAGGTGATGCCGATGGACCGCGAGGAGCACGCCGGTGTGGACGGTGGCATCGAGGTGCTGAAGTTCGAGGATGGTTCGGCGGTGGGCCGTTCGCCAGTGGTGGCCAACGGCAGACCGGTTTCCGAACCGAGGCAGCTCCGTATCCTGGAACTGCGGTACGGCATCATCCGGGCGCAGGCTCTCACTCCACGTGAGTCGACGGCCTTCATCGACCAACTGCTGGGGGAAACATGATCCGCAACATAGACCTGGTGTGGTTCAAGAGCAGCTACAGCAGTGGCAGCGAGGGTGACTCCTGCCTCGAGATCGCCCCCACCCCCGCCACCATCCACATCCGCGACTCCAAGCACGCCGAAGGCCCCCGGCTCGCCGTCGCCCCCGCCGCATGGGCGGATTTCGTGACGTTCGCCTCCGGGAGCTGAACCCGGGCCGGACGGGGCGCGCAGCCCCGGCCCCCAGGCGGTACCTTCGTCCTCTCGTCGATGAGGAGAAGGAACGTGAGCAGCAAGTTCGTGCGGCCCGCCGCCGAGGGTGCCGATCCGTTCGGTACGGCACGTCTGCGGCGTGGAGTGCTGGACGCCTGGGCCACCAGCCCCGCCCGGTTCCGTGAGGACGCCAACGCCGAGGAGGATCTCGTCCTCGGCGGGTACCGGGACCGGCTCGTCGTCGAGCTCGCGCAGAACGCCGCCGACGCGGCGGCCCGGGCCGGGGTGCCGG
>NZ_MUKA01000319.1 GCF_002150735.1 Streptomyces africanus | reverse complement strand
CAGCGAGACCCCGCTGCCGCCGCGCCGCCCGGCGACGATCTCCGCCGCGATCGACAGGGCCGTCTCCTCGGGCGTGCGGGCCCCGAGGTCCAGCCCGATCGGCGAGTGCAGCCGGCTCAACTCCAGCTCGGTCACGCCGACTTCACGCAGGCGCGCGGTGCGGTCCAGGTGTGTGCGGCGGGAGCCCATGGCACCGACGTACGCCACGGGCAGCCGCAGCGCCAGCTTCAGCAGGGGCACGTCGAACTTGGCGTCGTGGGTCAGGACGCACAGGACGGTGCGTGCGTCGACGTCCGTGCGCTCCAGGTAGCGGTGGGGCCATTCGACGACGATCTCGTCGGCCTCCGGGAAGCGTGCCCGGGTCGCGAAGACGGGGCGCGCGTCGCACACCGTGACGTGGTGGCCGAGGAACTTGCCGATACGGACCAGCGCGGAGGCGAAGTCGATCGCGCCGAACACGATCATGCGGGGCGCCGGGACCGAGCACTCGACCAGGACCGTGAGCGGTGCTCCGCAGCGAGAGCCCTGCTCTCCGATCTCCAGCGTGCCGGTGCGGCCGGCGTCCAGGAAGGCGCCGGCCTCGGCGGCGACCGTGCGGTCCAGTTCCGGGTGGCCGCCGAAGCCGCCCTCGCAGGAGCCGTCGGGCCGGACCAGCAGCGCCCGGCCCGTCAGTTCGCGCGGGCCCGACACGATCCGCGCCACCGCCGCCGCCTCCCCGCGCGCGGCGGCGGTGAGCGCGGACGCGACCACCGGGCGGACCGGGTCGCCGGCCCGCACCGGGGTGACCAGGACGTCGATGACGCCGCCGCAGGTCAGCCCCACGGCGAAGGCGTCGTCGTCGCTGTAGCCGAAGCGCTCCAGGACGGTCTCGCCGTCCCGCAGCGCCTGCTCGCACAGCTCGTAGACCGCGCCCTCCACGCAGCCGCCGGAGACCGAGCCGATCGCCGTGCCGTCGGCGTCCACCGCGAGCGCGGCGCCGGGCTGCCGGGGCGCGCTGCCGCCGACGGCCACCACGGTGGCCACGGCGAAGTCACGGCCCTGCTCGGCCCACCGGTTCAGCTCCTCGGCGATGTCCAGCATCTGTCTCGGTCTCCTTCAGGGCTGCACGGCCGGTGCGACGGGCGTCAGTGGACGCCCAGCCAGCTCTCGATCGGGTTGAGGGCGAAGTAGACGAGGAACACCGCCGTCAGGATCCACATGAAGGCGCCGATCTCGCGCCACTTGCCCTGGGCGGTCTTGATGGCGGCGTAGGAGATGACGCCCGCGGCGACACCGGTGGTGATGGTGTACGTGAACGGCATCAGCACGACCGTCAGGAACACCGGGATCGCGGTGGCCCGGTCGGCCCAGTCCACGTGCCGGGCGTTCATCAGCATCATCGCGCCGATGACGACGAGGGCGGCGGACGCGACCTCCTGCGGCACGATCGCCGTGAGCGGCGTGAAGAACAGGCAGGCCGCGAAGAACGCTCCCGTGACCACGGACGCGAGACCCGTGCGGGCTCCCTCGCCGACCCCCGTGGCGGACTCGATGAACACCGTCTGGCCCGAGCCGCCCGCCACACCGCCGATCGCGCCGCCGGCGCCGTCGATGAACAGCGCCTTGGACAGGCCCGGCATCCGGCCCTTGCCGTCGGCGAGCTTCGCCTCGGTGCCGACGCCGATGATGGTCGCCATCGCGTCGAAGAACCCGGCCAGCACCAGCGTGAAGACGATCATGCCGACGGTCATCGCGCCGACCTCGCCCCAGCCGCCGAACTCCACCTCCCCGAAGAGCGAGAAGTCGGGCATGGACACCGCGCTGCCGTGCAGCTCGGGGGCGCCGGCCGCCCACTGCCCGGGGTCGATCACGCCGGCGGCGTTCAGGACCGCGGCGACGACCGTGCCGCTGACGATGCCGATGAGGATGGCGCCCGGGATGTTCCGGGCCTGGAGCATGAAGATCAGCAGCAGGGTGCCGGCGAAGAGCAGCACCGGCCAGCCGGCCAGTTCGCCCGCCGGGCCGAGCGTGACGGGGGTGGCCTTCCCCTGGTGCACGAAACCGGACTTGTAGAAGCCGATGAGGGCGATGAACAGGCCGATGCCCATGGTGATGCCGTGCTTGAGCGCGAGCGGGATCGCGTTCATGATCATCTCGCGCAGGCCGGTGACGACCAGCAGCATGATGACCACCCCGTACATCACGCACATGCCCATCGCCTGCGGCCAGGTCATCGCGGGTGCGACCTGGGAGGCGAGGACCCCGGAGACGGACAGGCCTGCGGCGAGGGCGAGCGGCACCTTGCCGACGAAACCCATCAGCAGGGTGGTGAGGGCCGCCGCGAACGCGGTCGCGGTGATCAGGCCCTGCTGCGCGAGGGTGTGCCCCGCCGCGTCCTTGCCGGACAGGATCAGGGGGTTGAGCAGGAGGATGTACGCCATCGCCATGAAGGTGGTGACGCCGCCGCGCACTTCGCGCGCGACCGTGGACCCTCTGCGGGATATGTGGAAGTACCGGTCGAGCCAGGACCGTCCGGCCGGGACGCGGGTGCCTTCGCCCGCGTCCTCGGCTGTGGTCCTCGGCTCAAGTGACTGCTGGGTCATGGATGCCGTCTCCCAAGTTTCAAAGGGGGTTGGGATGTTCACGACCCGGGGGACGGCCCGAGACGAACAGGGGACCTGGGGGACCTAAGTCCCCCAGGGGATCGTGACTGCTCAGCCCTCGGAGAGCTGCGTACCCGTCAGATGCTCGGGCCGTACCGGAGTCCGGTTCAGCTCGAGCCCGGTCGCGTTCCGGATGGCCGCGAGGACCGCCGGCGTCGACGACAGGGTGGGTGCCTCGCCGACGCCGCGCAGCCCGTACGGGGCGTGGTCGTCGGCGAGTTCGAGGACGTCGACCGGGATGGTCGGCGTGTCGAGGATGGTCGGGATCAGGTAGTCCGTGAAGGAGGGATTCTTCACCTTCGCCGTCTTCGGGTCGACGATGATCTCCTCCATGACGGCCACGCCCAGGCCCTGTGTCGTGCCGCCCTGGATCTGGCCGAGCACGGACAGCGGGTTGAGCGCCTTGCCGACGTCCTGGGCGCAGGCCAGCTCGATGACCTTCACCAGGCCGAGCTCGGTGTCGACCTCGACGACGGCCCGGTGCGCGGCGAAGGAGTACTGGACGTGCCCGTTGCCCTGGCCGGTGCGCAGGTCGAAGGGCTCGGTCGGCCGGTGCCGCCACTCCTCCTCGACCTCGACGGCCTCGTCCTCCAGGACGTCGGCCAGGTCGACGAGCACCTCGCCGCCGTCGGTGACGACCTTGCCGCCCTCCAGCAGCAGTTCGGCCGTCGCCCAGGCCGGGTGGGAGGAGCCGAACTTGCGGCGGCCGATCTCCAGCACCTTCGCGCGGACCAGCTCGCAGGCGTTCCTCACGGCACCGCCGGTGACGTACGTCTGCCGGGAGGCCGACGTCGAACCGGCGCTGCCCACCTGCGTGTTGGCCGGGTGGATCGTCACCTGGGTGACGCCGAGCTCGGTGCGGGCGATCTGCGCGTGCACCGTGACACCGCCCTGGCCGACCTCGGCCATGGCCGTGTGGACGGTGACGACGGGCTCGCCGCCGGCGACCTCCATCCGGACCTTCGCCGTCGAGTAGTCGTCGAACCCCTCGGAGAAGCCCACGTTCTTGATGCCGACCGCGTAGCCGACCCCGCGTACGACGCCTTCGCCGTGCGTGGTGTTGGACAGGCCGCCCGGCAGCTCCCGTAGGTCGGCGCCCTCGCTGGACTCCCACTGGCGCTCCGGCGGCATCGGCATCGCCTTGACGCGGCGCAGGAGTTCGGCGACCGGGGCCGGCGAGTCGACCGGCTGCCCGGTCGGCATGAGCGTGCCCTGCTCCATGGAGTTGAGCTGCCGGAACTCCACCGGGTCCATGCCGAGCTTCTTCGCCAGCTTGTCCATCTGCGCCTCGTAGGCGAAGCAGGCCTGGACCGCGCCGAAGCCGCGCATGGCTCCGCAGGGCGGGTTGTTGGTGTAGAGGGCGAGGGCCTCGATGTCCACGTCGTCGATCACGTACGGGCCGACGGACAGGGAGGAGGCGTTGCCGACGACGGCCGGGGAGGCGGAGGCGTAGGCGCCGCCGTCCAGGACGATCCGGCACTTCATGTGCGTGAGCTTGCCGTCCTTGGTCGCCCCGTGCTCGTAGTACAGCTTGGCGGGGTGGCGGTGGACGTGCCCGAAGAACGACTCGAAGCGGTTGTAGACGATCTTGACGGGCTTGCCCGTGCGCAGCGCCAGCAGGCAGGCGTGGATCTGCATCGACAGGTCCTCGCGGCCGCCGAACGCGCCGCCGACGCCGGACAGCGTCATCCGTACCTTGTCCTCGGGCAGGCCGAGCACGGGCGCGATCTGGCGCAGGTCGCTGTGCAGCCACTGGGTGGCGATGTAGAGGTGGACGCCGCCGTCCTCCTCCGGCACGGCGAGGCCGGACTCGGGGCCGAGGAAGGCCTGGTCCTGCATGCCGAAGGTGTACTCGCCCTCGACGATCACGTCCGCCCGCTCGCGGGCCTGTGCCACGTCACCGCGGACGATCGGCTGGCGGTGGACGATGTTCGGGTGCGGGACGTGCCCGGCGTGGTGGTCGTCGCGGTTCTCGTGGACGAGGATCGCGTCCGGCGCGGTGGCGGACGCCTCGTCGGTGATGACGGGCAGCTCCCGGTAGTCCACCCTGATCTTCGCGGCGGCGCGGCGCGCGGTCTCCGGGTGGTCGGCGGCGACGAGCGCGACCGGCTCCCCGTGGTGACGGACCTTGCCGTGGGCGAGGACCGGGGTGTCCTGGATCTCCAGCCCGTAGTTCTTCACGTCGGTCGGGAGGTCGTCGTACGTCAGCACGGCGTAGACGCCCGGCGTGGCCAGGGCCTCGCCGGTGTCGATGGACACGATCTCGGCGTGCGCGACGGTCGAGCGGAGGATCTGGCCCCACAGCATGTCCTCGTGCCACATGTCGGACGAGTACGCGAACTCGCCGGTGACCTTGAGGGTGCCGTCCGGGCGGAGCGTGGACTCGCCGATGCCGCCCTTGGTCTGCGAGCCCTGGGTGATCTTGGTGGGCGTTCCGTTGGGGGAAGACACGATCAGACCGCCTCTCCCTGCCGGGCGGCCGCCAGGCGAACCGCGTCCATGATCTTCTCGTAGCCGGTGCAGCGGCACAGGTTGCCCGACAGGGCCTCTCGGATGTCCGCGTCGGTCGGGGTCGGGTTGCGCTCCAGCATCTCGTCGGCGGCGACCAGCAGACCGGGGGTGCAGAAGCCGCACTGGACGGCGCCGGCGTCGATGAACGCCTGCTGGACCGGGGACAGCTCGGTGCCCTCGCCGGTCTGGGAGTCACCCGTGGCCTCCCACTGCTGGGCGTTCTGCAGCGACGTACCGCACGCGTCGCTCGCGCAGGAGCGCTGCCTGGCGTAGTCGGCCAGCCCCTCGACGGTGACGACCTCGCGGCCCTCCACCTGCCCGGCGGCGACCAGGCACGAACACACCGGCACCCCGTCGAGCCGGACCGTGCACGAGCCGCACTCGCCCTGCTCGCAGGCGTTCTTCGAGCCCGGCAGGCCGAGCCGCTCCCTCAGCACGTACAGCAGGGACTCGCCCTCCCACACGTCGTCGGCTTCCTGCGGACGGCCGTTCACCGTGAAATTGACGCGCATCACGCAGCTCCCTCGGTGGTGCGGCGGGCGCCGCGGTAGGACTCCCAGGTCCAGGTCAGCGTGCGGCGGGCCATGACGCCGACCGCGTGGCGGCGGTAGCTCGCGGTGCCCCGGACGTCGTCGATCGGGTTGCAGGCGGCGGAGCACAGGTCCGCGAACTGTTTGGCGACCGACGGGGTGATGATCTTCCCGTTGTCCCAGAAGCCGCCCTCCTCCAGGGCCGCGTTCAGGAACTCCTCGGCCGTCTTGGCCCGAACGGGTGTCGGTGCGGCCGAACCGATGCCGGTCCGCACGGTCCGCGTCCGCGGGTGCAGCGCGAGCCCGAAGGCGCACACGGCGATGACCATCGCGTTCCGGGTCCCCACCTTGGAGAACTGCTGGGGCCCGTCGGCCTTCTTCACGTGCACGGCCCGGATCAGCTCGTCCGGGGCCAGGGCGTTGCGCTTCACGCCCGTGTAGAACGCGTCGATCGGGATGCGACGCGCCCCGCGCACCGACTCCACCTCCACCTCGGCGCCCGCGGCGAGCAGGGCGGGGTGGGCGTCGCCGGCCGGGGAGGCGGTGCCGAGGTTGCCGCCGACGCCGCCGCGGTTGCGGATCTGCGGGGAGGCGACCGTGTGCGAGGCGAGGGCGAGCCCCGGCAGCTCGGCGCGCAGGTGCTCCATGATCTTCGTGTAGGGCACCGAGGCACCCAGCCGTACGCTGTCCTCGCCGACCTCCCACTCACAGAGGTCGCCGATGCGGTTCAGGTCCATGAGGTACTCGGGCCGGCGGTGGTCGAAGTTGATCTCGACCATCACGTCGGTGCCACCCGCAATCGGCACAGCGGTGGGATGCTCGGCCTTCGCGGCGAGCGCCTCCTCCCAGCTGGCGGGGCGAAGGAAGTCCATGACCGGCTCTCTTCTTCGTCTTCTCGTGGGGCGTTCAGATTGAGCCAATCCGTGTGCGGCGGTCCCGGCTCGTTCATGTGCTGTTCACGCGTAGTGGACTCAGTACACAGGCCTGTGCTCCGACGGGGTCAGTCACGGAAACCATGAAGGAGTTGGCTGGCCAGGACGGTCATCTTGTAGATTCGTATGAACGGAGGCCCTGGGAAACCTCCTCGTTTTCCTGTGGAAACGCGCGACACAGCCGCGTGACCTGGGACACAGCCAGGACCGGCAAGATCCACCGTGGATTTCGAGACAAAGAACGGCGGCGACGAGAATGCGGCTGCGCGCACTGCTGGACACCGACGCGCTGGGCCTCAAGCTGCTCGGCGGCGAGGACGAGCTGGACCGCACCGTGCGCGGTGTGATGACCACCGACCTGCGCGACCCCAGCCGCTACCTCTCGGGCGGCGAACTGGTGCTCACCGGCCTGGCCTGGCGCCGGGACGCCGCGGACTCGGAGCCGTTCGTGCGGATCCTGGTGCAGGAGGGGGTCACGGCCCTCGCCGCGGGCGAGGCCGAACTCGGGGACGTCCCGGACGACCTGGTCGAGGCCTGTGCCCGCCACCGCCTCCCGCTCTTCGCGGTGCACGAGTCGGTGGCCTTCGCGACGATCACCGAGCACGTCGTGCGGCAGGTCTCCGGCGAGCGCGCCGGCGACCTCGCGGCCGTGGTCGACCGCCACCGCCGGATGATGACCTCCGGCCCGGCGGGCGGCGGCCCCGACGTCGTCCTGGACCTCCTGGGCTCCGACCTGGACCTGCGCGCCTGGGTCCTCTCCCCCACCGGCCGCCTCATCGCGGGCCCGAAGACGTCGGGCCCCGCCCTCACCGCCGAGGCCTGCGGCCGGCTGGCGGCGGAACACCTGGCCGCCACCCGCACGGGCCGCCGCGCCCCGCACCGCGTCCTCCTGGGCGGCACCACCTACTCCCTCTTCCCCATCCGCTCGGCGGGCCGCGCCCCGCAGACCGCCCGGGACGCCCGGGAGACCGTCCTGTCCGACTGGCTGCTGGCCGTCGAGGCGGACGCCGGGGACTGGGCGGAGGAGCGCCTCGACCTGCTGTACGGCGTCACCCAGCTGATCGCGGTCGAGCGGGACCGCCGCGACGCCGCCCGCACGGTCCGCCGCCGCCTCGCCCAGGAGCTCCTTGAACTGGTCCAGACGGGCGCGGCCCCCGCGGAGATCGCCGCCCGCCTGCGGGTGGCCGCCCCGGTCCTGCTGCCCGGCCTCGGCGCCGCGCCGCACTGGCAGGTCGTCGTGGCCCGCGTCGACTGGGACGGCGCCGAGATCGAGCAGGGCCCGGTCGCCCAGGCCCTCCTGGAGGAGATCCTCGTCGACCCCCTGTCGGCGGGCCCGGAGCCCTCCGACCGCATCGCCGTGGCCCACACAGGTGACGAGGCCATCGCCCTCGTCCCGCTCCCCGCCGTCTCGACGGAGCACGACGACTCCGAGACCGGCGTCCTCGCGGACGCGCTCCTGGAGTCCGTACGGGACCCCCTGACGGCCGGGCTGGACGACGACGGCCGACTCACGCTGGGCGTCAGCGCGGCCGTGCACTCGGCGGAGGGCCTGCGCGGCGCCCTGGAGGAGGCCCGCCACGCCCGCCGGGTGGCGGCGGCCCGCCCGGGCCGGGTCTGCGCGGCGGGCCACCAGGAGCTGGCCTCCCACGTCCTGCTCCTCCCCTTCGTCCCGGACGACGTCCGCCGCGCCTTCACGGCCCGCCTCCTGGACCCCCTGCGCGACTACGACCGCCGCCACCGCGCCGAGCTGATCCCCACGCTGGAGGCGTTCCTGGACTGCGACGGCTCCTGGACGCGCTGCGCCGGCCGGCTGCACCTCCACGTCAACACACTGCGCTACCGGGTCGGGCGCATCGAGCAGTTGACGAGCCGTGACCTGTCCCGCCTGGAGGACAAGCTGGACTTCTTCCTGGCGCTGCGGATGAGCTGAGACAAGGGGTGTCCCGCCCCAAACGCGGGACGCCCCTCAGTCCCACGACTTTGTGAAATCCTTCACCCACCCTCTTGGCCCGGCCCCGCGATTCGTGCTGAGATGCCGCCACCACTCAACAGCTCGATGGCGTGCTCGGGGAGGGCAACGTGGCGCATTCCGCCATGTCTGGTAACGGAACGACCGCCGGTGACGATCCCCTCCAGACCGCGGTATGGCGGCTGCGCTCACGCGCGTGCTGGTCCGACGCAGCCGCCCTGCTGCTACCGGACACCCCAGCGGCGGCGCTCCAACGCGCGTCCCTGCTGGTGGAACGGTGTCTGTACACGGAGCAGGGCTGGGAGGAGGCCGAGGACGCCCTGCGCACGGCGGAGGCGCTGGCCCACAGCGACGACGAGCGGGGCGCGGCCGCTTGTGAACGCGGGTACTTGGCCTACGCCGCGACGCTGCTCGCGGTGCGCGACCGGGCCGACGAGG
The DNA here is from genome assembly GCF_002150735.1 of Streptomyces africanus. Classification (GTDB taxonomy): domain Bacteria; phylum Actinomycetota; class Actinomycetes; order Streptomycetales; family Streptomycetaceae; genus Streptomyces; species Streptomyces africanus. Next base: position 638 of record NZ_MUKA01000319.1, on the reverse strand, counting down.
CGCGGGCGGCGCTGGGGCGGGCCGCGGCGCTGATCCCTCCGGGGGCTCCGCAGCGGGCCCTGCTGGACTTCCGTCGCGGGCTGCTCGCACAGAACCTGACGCGTTCCCCGCAGGCGGCACGGGCCGCCTACCGCCGTGCGCACGCGGGTGCGACGGCGCAGTCCGACCCGCTGCTGCTGTCCTTCACCTGGCGGCATCTGGCCGGACTCGCCCTGCGGGACGGGGAGTTGGCGGAGGCCCGGCACGGCTTCGCGGAGTCACTGCGGATCCGTGAGGAGCTGGGCTATCTCGTCGGTACGGCACCGGCGCTGGTGTCGCTCGCCGACACGGAGACGGAGCCGGAGGCCTCGCGCCTGCGGGAGGAGGCCCGGCGACTGTTCCGTTTGCTCGGGGGTGTGCCGACCTGGCTGGCACGGCAGCTGACCCCGGCCCCTCCGGCGGCGACGGCTTGACGGCGCTGGAAGGTACCCGGCGTCGTCGCCGAGGCGGGGTGGGGGCAGCAGCGGGTCGGACTGCGCCGTCGCACCCGCGTGCGCACGGCGGTAGGCGGCCCGTGCCGCCTGCGGGGAACGCGTCAGGTTCTGTGCGAGCAGCCCGCGACGGAAGTCCAGCAGGGCCCGCTGACGACCCCCCGGCGG
>NZ_MUKA01000318.1 GCF_002150735.1 Streptomyces africanus | reverse complement strand
GTCAACAACCTGCCCGCGGTCCTGGTGCTGCTCCCGCTGACCGCGGGCAGGTTGTTGACGATGTTCGCCAGGACGGCGGCCAGCGCGGCCACGCCCAGCAGTGTGAGCAGGCCCGAGCCGTCGGGCAGCACCCGGTGGAGCGCGCCGGCGAGCCCGTGGTCGACGACCGCCCGTACGACGACGCCGAGGGCGAGCACGAACGCCAGGAACGCCGGGGCCGTGGACCGCACCACGGTCAGCGGGGTGGCCCGTCGCCGCAGCAGCGCCCGTCCGGCCAGCACGAGCGCACCGGCCAGGGCCGCCCAGGCCGGCGCGATCCCGAGGGCGGAGGCCACGACGAACCCGGCCAGCGTGCAGGCCACGGTGACCAGGGCGAACAGGGGCAGCTCGGGGGGCCGCGCGGGGTCGGGCGAGGGGAGCGGGGCGGTCAGCTCCTCGTCGAAGAAGCGCCGGAACACCAGGTACTCCGCGCCGATCGCCACCAGCCAGGGCAGCGCCATCAGGGCGGCGAACCGGGTGAAGCTCAGCCCGCTCGCCGTGAAGGCCAGCAGGTTGGTCAGGTTGGAGACCGGCAGCAGCAGCGAGGCGGTGTTCGACAGATGGGCGCACGCGTAGAGGTGCGGCCGGGCCCGGACGCCCATCCGGGTGGCGGTGGCGAGCACCACCGGTGTCAGCAGGACGACGGTGGCGTCCAGACTGAGCACGGCCGTGATGACGGAGGCCAGCGCGAACACCGCGGTCAGCAGCCGCGCGGGACGCCCCGCCGCCCAGCGGGCCATCCACGCCCCGCACGCCGTGAACAGTCCCTCGACGTCACAGAAGTGCGCGAGCACCAGCACGGCCGCGAGGAAGCCGACCACGGGTCCCAGCCGCTGGATCTCCTCCCACGCGTGGTCCGGTGAGATCGCTCCGACGGCGACCGCGAGCCCGGCGGCCGGAACCGCCAGCACGGCCTCGGACAGCCCTCGCGGACGGAGTACGGCCCACACGAGCACGGCGGTCAGCAACGCCACGGACAGGACTTCGGCGAGCGGGGTGTTCAGGGCGGAGTCCTCCGGGGCGTGATCACAGCGTGCCCGCCCATGAAACCAGGTGTTGGTAAGAAACCTACGAGGTCCTGGTCGGTCTCACGGCCCGCTGCCCGGCTCGAACGCCGTCAGGAACACCGAGGACGCGTTTCCGCCGACCGGCACCTCACCGGTCGTCCACCGCACCTTCAGCGGTTTCCGCTCGTCCGGCGGAGTCACCAGCAGCGCCGCCGGAGTGGCGGCGTGGGCGCCGCTGACCTCGGGGTCGGCGTACCGCAGCCCCGCCCAGGCACTCCGGCCCGGCGCCAGGGTCACGGTCGCCGGCTTCTCGGGTGTGCGCTTCGGGTCGGGGCCCAGCTGCCGGCCGGACGCGTCCACGAACGCGGCACCCGGATAGCCGTGCAGGGTGCAGGTGCGCGAGGAGACGTTGGTCAGCACGACCGGGAAGTTGCGCTGCCCGGCCCCCGGATCCATCCGGCCGACCGAGGCACGCAGCCCGGAGGTGTGGCAGCGGGTGTGGGTGTCGGCGGCGGGCACCTGCTGTGCGGCGGTCTGCGCACGGTGCTCGGTGCCGCCGCAGGCGGTCAGCGAGCCGAGAGCCGCGAGCGCGCTCGCGAGTAAGGCCGCCCGGCGTACGGACTGAGACGTTGTGGCCATGCCTCGCGGGTGTCCGCCGCGGCAAGGGGGAAACCGCGTCCGTTCACAGCTCGTCGAGCAGGGCCAGCTCCGCCCAGATCGTCTTGCCCTCGGCGGTGTGCCTGCTGCCCCAGCGCTGGGTGAGCTGGGCGACCAGGAGCAGACCGCGGCCCCCCTCGTCCCAGGTCTTGGCGCGGCGCAGGTGGGGCGCCGTGTGGTTGGTGTCGGACACTTCGCAGATCAGCGTGGACGCGTCGTGGATCAGTCGCAGCCGGATGGGCTGGGCGCCGTAGCGGATGGCGTTGGTGACCAGCTCGCTCACCACCAGTTCCCCGGTGAACGTGGCCTCGGTCAGCCCCCAGCGGTCGAGCTGGTCGACGACCTGTTTGCGGATGGGGGCCACCAGTGCCGGGTCGGCGGGGATGTCCCAGGTCGCCACCTGGGAGGACGGCAGGCCCCGGGTGCTCGCCAGCAGCAGGGCCACGTCGTCGGCGGAGCCGGTCGGCGGGAGCAGGGCGTGCAGCACGCGGTCGCAGATCTCGTCCAGGGAGTCGGAGGGAGCCGACAACGCCTCGCGGAGCATCCGGTGACCGGTGTCGAGGTCCCGCTCGCGGCTCGCGAGCAGCCCGTCCGTGTGGAACGCCAGGACGCTGCCCTCCCGCAGCTCCACCTCGGCGCTCTCGAACGGCAGCCCCCCGACGCCGAGCGGGGGACCGGAGGGCAGGTCGAGCTGCCGGGCCGGGCCGTCCGGCGGCACCAGCAGCGGCTGCGGGTGCCCGGCCCGGGCCAGGGTGCAGCGCCGTGACACGGGGTCGTACACCGCGTACAGGCAGGTCGCGCCCACCTCCCCGGTGCCGGCGTCGACGCCGGACTCCTGGGACAGCCGGACGACCAGGTCGTCGAGATGGGTGAGCAGCTCGTCGGGGGCCAGGTCGATGTCGGCGAGGGTGCGGACGGCGGTGCGCAGCCGGCCCATGGTGGCCGAGGCCTGGATGCCGTGCCCGACGACGTCGCCGACGACCATCGCGACGCGCATCCCGGACAGCGGGATCACGTCGAACCAGTCGCCGCCCACGCCGGAGCGGGTGGCGGGCAGATAGCGGGAGGCCGCCTCCACGGCGGCCGTGCGCGGCAGCGTCTTCGGCAGCAGACTGCGTTGCAGCGTGAGCGTCGTCTCGCGCTCGCGGGAGTAGCGGCGGGCGTTGTCGATGCAGACGGCGGCGCGAGCCGTGACCTCCTCGGCCAGCAGCACGTCGTCGTCGGTGAAGGGCTCGGGCCGCCGGAAGCGGGTGAAGACCGCCACCCCGAGGGTCGAGCCCCTCGCCTGGAGCGGCACGGACATCGTCGAGTGGATGCCGTACTCGCGGATCCGCCGGAACCGGACCGGGTCCCAGGCCAGCCACTTCTCGAGGTCGCCGCCGTCCGCTCCGGACGCCACGACCGTGCGCCCCGCGATGAGCGAGGCGGCCTGCGGGGAGTTCTCCGGATAGACGTCCACCTGCCCGGGCTTGGCCACGGCCTCGGGGCTGCCCGAATTGACCGACTGGTGGGCGGCCCGGCGCAGGCTCACCGGTGGAGCCGGCGGGGTCGGCGGCCCGGCGGACTCGCCGCCGTGCTCGCGTACGTCGAGCAGGTCGACGCTGACGAAGTCGGCGAGCGCCGGGACGCACACGTCCGCCAGCTCCTGGGCCGTACGGGTGACGTCGAGGGTGGTGCCGATGCGTACGCTCGCCTCGTTGACCAGCTGGAGCCGCTCCCGTGACCGGTACTGGTCGCTGAAGTCGTGGGCCGTCACGCACACGCCCCGCACCCGGCCCGCCTCGTCGGTGAGCGGTGCGAGCCGGGCCAGCCAGGCGTGCGCACTCCGGCTCTCGCCGCTGGCCTTCATGTACGTCTGCATGTCCTGCCGCAGGCCAGTGCTCAGCACGCGGCGCAGATTCTCCTCCAGCTCCGCGTTCTGCGGCCGGCTGCCGACGTCGGTGGGCCGCAGGCCCCGAAGCCGCTCGGCGGGCAGCCCGAGGAGGTCCGCCATGGCGTCGTTCACGCCGCGCAGCCGCAGCCGCTCGTCGAAGATCATCGTGGCGCAGGGCGACTGCGTCAGGGCGGCCCGCACCAGCGGGTCGTCCGGCAGCTCCGGGCCGGGGGCATGAGGAGGCGAGACCGCGAGCCACTCGGTCGCTTCCGGGCCGTCCGGCGGTCTGCGGTGGGCGAGCACCCACGCGGAGACGGGGTGCCCGTCGCGGTGACGCAGTGTGATCATCCCGTTCCAGCGGGAGTCGGCCGGCACGGGCGGCGGCGCCGCTCCGTCGGCCAGCAGCTCGGTCGCCGGGCGGCCCAGGACCTCGGCGGCCGTGTGGCCCAGCAGACGGTGGGCGCCCTCGCTCCACTCGGTGAGCGTGCCGTCGGCGGCGATGACGACACGGGCGGCCACGCCATCGTCGAACGGCTCGTCCGGGCTCATCGTCGCCACTCCATACGGACACTCACAGTGATCAGGGAGGTCGCTTGAGTTCCAGACTAGACCGTGGGCGCCCGACGTGGCCCGGTAACCCCTGCCTCGCCCGGCCGCGCACAGTCAAGGCACGATTCCGGCCGATGTGACACCTGGGGCAGAACGACGCTGCCGCACCCTTGACGGCCCTGTGTGACACCTCGACAGAATCTGTTTGTTCGCGATCAGTTGTGAGTACTTCTGGGCCCTGATGAGGGAGAGTCGCCATGTCGGTCACGCGCAGATCGGTCCTGCTCGCCTCCGCCGCCGCGCCCGCGGCCGGAACACTGCTGGGCGCCCCGGAGGCATGGGCCGCCGACGTGGCGCGTGGCGCGTCCGGCCGCCGCACCGTCGCGCTGCGCGACGGCTGGCGCTTCGCGCTGGTCAACCCGGGCGGGATCACCGACCCGACCGGCGCCTACGCCGACGCCGCCCGGCCCGGCTACGACGACTCGGGGTGGCGTGAGGTCGCGGTCCCGCACGACTGGAGCATCGAGCAGACCCCCACCACCGACCACGGCACCACCAGCGGCACCGGCTTCCTCCCCGGCGGCCTCGGCTGGTACCGCCTCGCCTTCACGCTGCCGCCCGCCCTCGCCGGCAAGCGGATCTCGGTGGAGTTCGACGGCGTCTACATGGACTCCTCCGTCCACTGCAACGGAAAGGAGGCCGGCCGCCACCCCTACGGCTACACCGGCTTCGCCTTCGACCTGACCGACCTGGTGCACACCGACGGCACCACGAAGAACGTGCTCGCGGTCAAGGTCCAGAACCAGCTCCCCAGCAGCCGCTGGTACTCGGGCAGCGGCATCTACCGCGAGGCCCGCCTGGTGATCACCGAGCCGGTGCACGTGGCCCGCTGGGGCACCCGCGTCACCACGCCCGAGATCTCCGCCGAACGGGCCGTCGTCCGGGTCGAGACATCGGTCGTCAACGCGTCGGGCGCGGGCGCCGACGTCGAGGTCGTCTCCCGGATCGTCGACCCGAAGGGCCGGACGGTCGCCCGTACCTCCTCCACCGCCGCCGTCGCCGACGAGCGGACCGAGACCCACGAGCTCACCGTCCGTCGCCCCGAGCTGTGGGACATCGCGGCCCCGCACCGCTACACCCTCCACACCGAGCTGCGCGTCGGCGGCAGGACCACCGACACCTACCGCACGGTCTTCGGCATCCGCACCTTCCGCTTCGACCCGGACGAGGGCTTCTTCCTCAACGGCACCCACCACAAGATCAAGGGCGTCGACCTCCACCACGACCTGGGCGCGCTCGGCGCCGCGGTCAGCCTCGACGCCGTCCGCCGCCAGCTGGAGATCATGCGCTCCATGGGCGTCAACGCCCTGCGCACGTCCCACAACCCGCCCGCGCCCGAGGTGATCCAGGTCTGCGAGGAGCTGGGGATCATCATGCTGGTGGAGGCGTTCGACTGCTGGCGCACCGGAAAGAACCGGTACGACTACGGCCGGTTCTTCGACGAGTGGTGCGAGAAGGACGCCACCGAGATGGTGCGGGCGGCCCGCAACTCGCCCGCCGTCCTGATGTGGTCCATCGGCAACGAGGTCCCCGACTCCACCTCCACCGCCGGCCTCGCCATGGCCGACCGGATCATCGCCGCGATCAGGGCCGCGGACGACACCCGCCCGCTGGTCATCGGCTCCGACAAGTACCGCCGCCTCCCCGCCAAGGGCTCCGCGGCCGACCTGATGCTGGCCAAGCTCGACGGCCTCGGCCTCAACTACAACACCGCGAAGTCGGTGGACCAGCTGCACGCGGCCTACCCGCACCTCTTCCTCTTCGAGTCCGAGTCGTCGTCGGAGACCTCGACGCGGGGCGAGTACCAGGAGCCCGAACACCTCAACACCGGCGAGAACCACACGCCCGGAAGGCGCGGGACCTCCTCCTACGACAACAACCTCGCCTCCTGGACCATGAGCGGCGAGTACGGCCACAAGAAGGACCGGGACCGCAAGTGGTTCGCCGGGCAGTTCCTGTGGTCGGGCATCGACTACATCGGCGAGCCCACGCCGTACGACGTCTTCCCGGTCAAGGCGTCCTTCTTCGGGGCCGTCGACACCGCGGGCTTCCCCAAGGACATGTACTACCTGTTCCGGAGCCAGTGGACCGAGAAGCCGATGGTCCACCTGCTGCCGATGACCTGGAACCACGCCGAGGGCGACACGGTCGAGGTCTGGGCGTACGCCAACGTCGACACCGTCGAGCTGTTCCTCAACGGAAAGTCCCTGGGCGTACGGCGGTTCGACACCAAGAAGACCGTCGACGGCCGCACGTACCTGGAGACGACCGAGGCGACCGGCGACGACAAGACCTTCACCGACGGCCCCCATCCCGGCAGTTACACCAGCCCGAACGGCAGCGCCGGCAAGCTCCACCTGACCTGGAAGGTGCCCTATGCGCCGGGCGAGCTGAAGGCGGTCGCGCGACGGGACGGCAAGGCGGTCGCCACCGACGTGCTGCGCACCGCCGGAGCCCCGCACGCGATCCGCCTGACGCCGGACCGCGACTCCCTCGCCGCCGACGGGCGTTCACTGGTCTTCGTGACCGCCGAGGTGGTCGACCGGCGCGGTGTGGTGGTGCCCGACGCGGAGCACCTGCTCTCCTTCGAGGTGGCGGGCGGCTCCCTCGCCGGGCTCGACAACGGCCGCCAGGAGAGCGCCGAGCGCTACCAGGCGAGCACCCGCACCGCCTTCCACGGCAAGGCCCTCGCCATCGTCCGCTCCGGCACGAAGACGGGCACAGTGAAGGTGACGGCCCGCGCGGACGGCCTGCGCACCGGCACGACGACGGTACGCGCCACCCGGGCGGCGGACCGGGCCGCGACCACCCCGACCGCTTTCGCGCCGGAGCACCCGGCGCCCGTCGACCACCCGCACGCGGACGCCAGTTACTCCGGCCGCCCGGACACCCTGCCCGCCGCCATGCTCGACGGCGACCCGGCCACCGGCTGGTCCAACGGCTTCTTCAAGCAGGCCACGGCCCTGCTGCCCGCCTTCGACGGCGCCCGCACCGAGGACTGGGTCACGGTCGACCACGGACGCACCCGCGGCTACGACCGGGTGGACGTCTCCTTCACCGTGGACGCCACGCACAGCCTGCCCGCGGCGATCGAGGTGGCGGTGTGGGACGGCCGGGCGTGGCGGGCCGTGGAGGACGCGGCCATCGACTGGGCCACCGCCTCCGACGCCTCGACCGTGATCACCTTCAAGACCGTCCGCGGCTCCCGGATCCGGCTCGCGATGACGAGCCGCCACCCCGACGAGGCCCGGGGCGCCCTGCGCATCAGCCGGCTGGAGACCCCGGCCGCCTGAGCCCTCGGGTCGGACGGTCCGGACGGGCGGCGAACGGCCAGTCCTGTCCGGACCGTTGACGAGGCGTCACATCAGCCACAACCATGGCGTGCATCCACATCTGGGAGCGCTCCCACGCCGAGCGTCACCCGCACCTCTCCAGAGGAGCACGGACGTGAAACGACGCAGAACCGCCCTGTTGTCCCTGACGGCCCTGCTGGCGACCGCGCTCACCGCGCTGCCCTCCGCACCGGCCGGGGCCGAGGAGGTCGAGCAGGTCAGGAACGGCACCTTCGACACGACCATGGACCCGTGGTGGGCCACCAGCAACGTGACCGCGGGGGTGTCCGACGGCCGGCTCTGCGCCGACGTCCCCGGCGGCACCACCAACCGCTGGGACGCCGCCGTCGGGCAGAACGACATCACCCTCGTGAAGGGGGAGTCGTACCGCTTCTCCTTCAGCGCGACCGGCACGCCCGCCGGGCACGTCGTGCGGGCGATCGTGGGCCTGTCGGTGTCGCCCTACGACACCTACCACGAGGTGACACCGCAGCTCAGCGTCTCCGGCGACACCTACTCCTACACGTTCACCGCACCGGCCGACACCACCCAGGGCCAGGTCGGCTTCCAGCTCGGCGGCAGCGCGGAGCCCTGGCGCTTCTGCCTGGACGACGTCTCCCTGCTCGGCGGGGTGACGCCGGAGCCGTACGAGCCCGACACCGGGCCCCGGGTCCGCGTCAACCAGGTCGCCTATCTGCCCGCCGGGCCGAAGAACGCCACCCTGGTCACCGACGCCACGGCGAAGCTGCCCTGGGAGCTGAAGAACTCCGGTGGGACGGTGGTCGCCCGGGGCACGACCGTGCCGCGTGGTGTCGACGCCTCCTCCGGGCAGAACGTCCACTCGATCGACTTCGGTGCGTACCGCAAGAAGGGCACGGGCCTGACGCTCGTCGCCGACGGCGAGACCAGCCGCCCCTTCGACATCGACGCGAGCGCCTACGAGCGGCTCCGGCTGGACTCGGCGAAGTACTACTACACCCAGCGCAGCGGCATCGCGATCCGCGAGGACCTCCGCCCCGGCTACGGCCGCCCGGCCGGGCACGTGGGCGTGGCCCCCAACAAGGGCGACACCGACGTCCCGTGCCAGCCCGGCGTCTGCGACTACAGCCTGGACGTCAGCGGCGGCTGGTACGACGCGGGTGACCACGGCAAGTACGTCGTCAACGGCGGCATCTCCACCTGGGAGGTGCTGAGCACCCACGAACGCGCGCTGCACGCCCGCACCGGCGACCCCCGGGCGCTCGGCGACGGCACGCTCGCCCTCCCCGAGAGCGGCAACAAGGTCCCCGACATCCTCGACGAGGCCCGCTGGGAGCTGGAGTTCCTGCTCAGGATGCAGGTGCCCGACGGCAAGCCGCTGGCCGGCATGGCCCACCACAAGATGCACGACGAGCAGTGGACCGGACTGCCGCTGCTGCCCAGCGACGATCCGCAGAAACGCGAACTGCACCCGCCGTCCACCGCGGCCACCCTGAACCTCGCCGCCACGGCCGCCCAGGCGGCCCGCCTCTACCGGCCCTACGACCAGGCGTTCGCCACCCGGACGCTGGAGGCCGCCCGCAAGGCCTGGTCGGCGGCGCTCGCCCACCCCGACCGCTACGCCTCCGACAGCGACGGCGTCGGCGGCGGCGCCTACGCCGACACCGACGTCACCGACGACTTCTACTGGGCGGCGGCCGAGCTGTACCTCACCACGGGCGAGAAGCGGTTCCAGGAGTACCTCCTGAAGTCGCCGGTCCACACGGCCGACATCTTCGGCCCCATCGGCTTCGACTGGGCCCGCACGGGCGCGGCCGGACGGCTCGACCTCGCCACGGTGCCGAACCGGCTGCCCGGCCGGGACAAGGTCCGCCAGTCCGTCGTCAAGGCCGCCGACCGCTACCTGGCCACGCTGAAGGCGCAGCCCTACGGCATGCCGTACGCCCCGGACGGCAACAAGTACGACTGGGGCTCCAGCCACCAGGTCCTCAACAACGCCGTCGTCCTCGCCACCGCGTACGACATCACCGGCGCCTCGAAGTACCGCGACGGCGCGCTCCAGAGCATGGACTACATCCTGGGCCGCAACGCGCTGAACATCTCCTACGTCACCGGCTACGGCGAGGTCAGCGCCCAGAACCAGCACAGCCGCTGGTACGCCCGCCAGCTCGACCCGAACCTGCCGAACCCGCCGAAGGGCACCCTCGCCGGCGGGCCGAACTCGGGCATCCAGGACCCCTACGCACAGAGCAAACTCCAGGGCTGCGTCGGTCAGTTCTGCTACATCGACGACATCCAGTCCTGGTCGACCAACGAGCACACGATCAACTGGAACGCCGCCCTGACCCGCATGGCCGCCTTCGCGGCGGACCAAGGGTAGGAGGCGGCCCGAGCACGCCGGGTGCCGGGGGAGTCCGCCGACAGGACGCCTCCGGCACCCGCGCGTAGCCTGGTGTCATGCACGCGGTGCGAGTAGACGGCATCGAGGTCGCCTACGACCGGGTGGGCCAGGGCCCGCCCCTGGTGCTCGCGCACGGTGCCACGACCGACGCCCGCCTGTTCCGCCCGCAGATCGCGGACCTGGCCGACGAGTTCACCGTCGTCGCCTGGGACGAACCGGGTGCCGGCCGCTCCTCCGACGTACCGCCGTCCTTCACGCTGGCCGGCTACGCCCGCTGCCTTGCGGCCGTCATCGAGGACGTGGACCTCGGCCCGGCGCATGTCCTCGGCCTGTCGTGGGGCGGGACCGTGGTGCTGGAGCTCTACCGGCACCACGCCGGGCTCGTCCGGACGCTGCTCCTCGTCGACACCTACGCGGGCTGGAAGGGTTCGCTGCCCGCGGCGGAGTTGCGAAAGCGGGTCGAGGGGGCGGAGCGGATGCTGGCGGTCCCCGCCGAGGAGTTCGCGCCGACCGTGCCCGGCCTGTTCGCCGGGCGGCCACCGGCGGAAGCCGTCCGTCTGCTGTCCGTGATGTCCGCCGACACCCGGCCCCGGAGCATGCGGACGGAGCTCACCGTCATGGCCGAGGCCGACCAGCGCGACCTGCTGCCCGGGATCACGGTGCCGACCCTGCTGCTGTGGGGCGAGCTCGACGCACGCTCGCCGGTGGACCTCGTGGCCCGTCCCCTCCTGGAGGCGATCCCCGAGGCCACCCTGGTCGTGCTGCCCGGCACCGGGCACCTCAGCAACATCGAGGCCCCGGAGCCGTTCAACCGGACTGTCCGGGAGTTCTGCCGCGCCCATTCCTGAGCACGAGTTCCCCCGGCCGCTCGTGGGCGGTCAGGGTGTGCAGCCGTGCCCGGTCGAGCGGCTCGTGGACCTCGACGTACGCGCCGTGCGGCAGCCGCTTGATCACGCCGGTCTCCCGGCCGTGCAGCACCAGCTCCCGGTCGCGCAGTTGCAGCCCCAGACAGATCCGCCGGGTGACGACGAAGACGGCCGCCGGGACGGCGAACATCGCGATCCGCACCGCCCAGGTCACCGTGTTGATCGACAGGTGGAGGCGGGTCGCCACGATGTCGTTGCCGCCGCCCGCCAGCAGCACCAGGTAGAGGCTGATCCAGGCCGCCCCGATCCCCGTGCGGACCGGCCGGTTGCGCGGCCGGTCCAGCAGGTGGTGCTCGTGCCGGTCGCCGGTGAACCTGGCCTCCAGGAACGGGTAGACGCCGATGAAGAGCAGCAGCAGCGGGAACACCACGATCGGGATGAACACGCCCAGCACCAGCGTGTGCCCCCACAGCGTGATCTCCCAGCCGGGCATGATCCGCACCAGCCCCTCGGCGAAGCCGAGGTACCAGTCGGGCTGGGCGCCCGTGGACACCTGGTCGGCACGGTAGGGCCCGTACGACCACACCGGGTTGATCGTCGCCACCGCCGCCATCAGCGCGAGCACTCCGAACACCAGGAAGAAGAAGCCGCCCGCCTTCGCCAGGTACACCGGCATGAAGGGCGCGCCCACGACATTGCGCTCGGTACGCCCGGGGCCCGCGAACTGGGTGTGCTTGTGGTAGACGACCAGCAGCACGTGGACGACGATCAGCGCCGCCATCACCCCGGGGATCAGCAGGACGTGCAGTGAGTAGAAGCGGGCCACGATGTCGTCGCCGGGGAACTCGCCGCCGAACAGGAACATCGCCAGGTACGTCCCCACGATCGGCACCGACAGCAGCGCCCCGTGCACGAACCTCAGGCCCGTGCCCGACAGCAGGTCGTCCGGCAGCGAGTAGCCGAACAGGCCCTCGAACAGGCCGAGGAAGAGCAGCAGCCAGCCGAACAGCCAGTTGACCTCACGCGGCTTGCGGAAGGAGCCGGTGAAGAAGTGCCGCATCATGTGCGTCAGCATCCCGGCGACGAAGACCAGCGCCGCCCAGTGGTGCAGCTGCCGGATCAGCAGCCCGCCGCGCACGTCGAAGCTGATGTCCAGCGTCGAGGCGTACGCCCCGGACATGCGCACGCCGTTCAGTGGTGCGTAACTCCCCTGGTACGTCACCTCGTTCATCGACGGATGGAAGAACAGCGTCAGATACACGCCGGTGAGGACCAGTACGGCGAAGCTGTACAGGCAGATCTCGCCGAGCAGGAAGGACCAGTGGTCGGGGAACACCTTGCGCAGGTACTTCCGGCCGAGCGTGTGGATGCCGAGCCGGCCGTCGAACCAGTCGGCGAGGCGCTCGCCCCTCCCGGGATGCCCGGCTGTGCTCATGCCGCCTCCCTGGGCAGGTGGGCGAGCTTGTCCGGGTTGGCGACGACGTAGATCCCGCACACCCGGTCGCCCTCCGGGGTGAGGTCCAGGACCAGGACGGCGTAGGGCGCGTCGCCGTCGAACAGCACCGCCGCGTCGTCGCCGTTGACGCGCCGGTAGCGGAACACGGGGTTGCTCGGGCCGCCCCGCCCGGAGGTGAGCAGGCGGGCCACCTTGTCCCGGCCGTGCACCGGGCGCAGACTCGCCGGCCTGCGCTTGCCGCCGGCGTCCGTCCACGCCGTGACGTCCGGCGCGAGGACCTCCATCAGCTCGGCGATGTCCCCGCCGAGCGCCGCCCGCACGAACCGCTCGGTCGCCTCCCGCCGCACCCGCGGATGCGCCTCGTACCGGGGCCGCCGCGCGTTCACATGCTCCCGGGCCCGGTGCGCCAACTGCCGTACGGCGGCGGGGGAGCGGTCGATGATCCCGGCGATCTCGGCGTGCGGATAGCCGAACACCTCGCCCAGGACGAACACGGCCCGCTCCAGCGGGGTCAGCGACTCCAGGACCACCAGCATCGCCAGCGACACCGACTCGGAGCGCAGGGCCGGGCCGTCGGCGGTGTCGGCGCCCTCGCCGGCGACCAGCGGCTCGGGCAGCCAGGAGCCCACGTACGTCTCCTGCCTGCGGCTGATCACGGCGCGGCGCCGCAGCGCGTGGTTGACCGCCACCCGGACGAGATAGGCCCGGGGATTGTCGACGCCGGCCAGGGGAGCGCCTCCGCCGCGGGCCGTCCAGGACAGCCATGTCTCCTGCAGGACGTCCTCGGTGTCGGCGACGCTGCCCAGCATGTTGTAGACGACGCCGAACAGCAGCTCGCGGTGGTCGACGAACACCCCGGTCGCCTCGTCGAGCGGGGCGGCGGTGCCGGGTACGGGGATCTCGGTCATGCGTGGTCCTCCCAGAGACGCGCTCACTCCTGTGAGCCGCGCGGGGCCCGGAATGTGACATCGCCCGGCGTGATGTGACGCAGATCTCAGCGGATGACCAGGGACGCACTGTCTTCGGTACCGTCGGTCCAGCCGTCTGACCTGGGTGTATTTACGAGTCAGTACCACCAGCGGTACCGTGGAGGCATGCCAGCTCTCAACGTGGAGTTCAGCGACCGCGAGCTTGAGGACCTGCGGCAGATCGCCAAGGAGCGCGGTACGTCCATGAAGGCGCTCGTGCGGGAGGCGGCCGCCGCCGACATAGCCCGCCACCGGGCGCTCCAGGAGGGTGCGGAGGCCTTCCGCAGGTTCTTCGCGACCCACGCCGACGAGTTCGCCGCCGCCTTCCCGGACGACGAACCGCCCGCCAAGGGCGAGGGGCGGGCTGCCTGACCGATGGCACCCGTCCTCCATATCGACGTGCCCTGGCTGCTCCAGCGCCACGAAGAGGTCCTGCCGGACCAGCCCACCATCAATGACTTCTCCGCGTTGGTGGCCGCGGTCGCCCGGCACCGTGTCGACCCGCCCCGCCTCGGCGTGAACTCCGACCCGGCCTGGCGGGCCGCCGCGCTGCTGCACACCATCACCCTGCTGCGGCCGCTCCCGTCGGCCAACGCCCGCTTCGCATGTGCGACGGCCGTGGCGTACATGTTCGTCAGCGGCGTCGGCATCGACCCGCCCTACGGTGCCCTCGTCGACCTCGCCCGCGACCTGATGTCCGGCACGACCGATGTCTACGGCGCGGCGGACCGGCTGCGGTCCTGGCAGATCTGAAATGTCGAAAACCGGTGCGAGCGGAGTATGTTTGTTCCCGTTTCTGACTTTCTGTCAATGGGCTGATGTTGCACCGGCGCCTTGTTGGTCGTGTGGGGGTTGTGCAAGAGTGAAACACACGTGCGGGGGGAATGGCCGAGTGTCGCACGCGATTTACAGACCGGGTCCGATTCGCCGCTGGTGAATTCGCACCTCCCGCGCCCGTCAAAAAAGGTACGCACCAACCGGGCTCCTTTTTCGGCGACAGGACTTCTGTGTGCCACATGCGCGTGGGAAGGAACCATCTCAGTGCCCACCCCCCACCCCCCTCGTCC
>NZ_MUKA01000317.1:708-1734 GCF_002150735.1 Streptomyces africanus | reverse complement strand
CCGGCGGCGTTCCCGAGCCGAGGGAAACGGGTTGATGATCGGGCCGGTGCCCTCCTCCAAATGGAAGTCGTAGAACGATCTCAGCACAGTCTCGCAGTGCACCCGCGTTGACGCCGAGTACAGCGAGCCCGGCGCGGCCCGCCCCGTGACCGGGTTCGGCACGCCTGCCGAGGGCCGTGTCAACGCCTCCGCGGGTCCCTCACCGGAGGCCCGGTGGCGCCAATGCGCCCGGGAAACCTTCGGCGCGATCTGCATCCACCTGGCGAAGTCCCGCGCATCCCGCCGGCTCGCCCGATTCCACGCGACGTCCCATCCGGACAGGAACCGCCACCACCGCAGCAGGTCCATGCCGTAGGAGCGGATCGTCGTCGCCGGACGCGAGCTCGCCTGGAGCTCCGCGAAGAACGCCTCTACCGGGGCGACGGTGGCACCTTCCGCGTCGACCAGAACGTACGGTCGCTGCGGGTCCTTCGTCTCGATCAGTGCACCAGTCTCCGGCAGCACGAAGCCCGCTAAGTCCCGGGCAGCATCATCCGTCTCAAGCATGGCCGGGAAGCTAGCAGAAAGGGCCTCTGACCAGCCAATATTCCGTTGTTAGTTCAGTCAACGGCACCGTGCCGATCACCGTTGCCAGCGCTACCGAGGACCACTCGATCAGGTTCCACCTCTACCACCTGGAGGACATGGGCCGGGTGCGGGTGCGCAAGTACTGCGAGATCAAGGACCGTGAGGTCGACCAGGGCGAGATCGGCAAGGGCTACCAGCTGACCAAGGAACAGGTCATCCCGATCAGCGACGAGGAGCTGCGGGACCTGCCCCTGCCGACGGCGAAGGCCATCGAGATCGTCTCCTTCGTGCCGCTGGACTCCGTCGACCCCCCTGAAGATCGACGAGGGCTACTACCTGGCGCCCAGCGGGCAGGTCGCCGCGAAGCCCTACAAACTGCTCCGCATGGCCCTCGACCGGAGCAGCAAGGTGGCCGTCGCGAAGTACGTGTGGTCCGGTCGCGAGCGCCTCGGATTCCTC
>NZ_MUKA01000317.1:0-635 GCF_002150735.1 Streptomyces africanus | reverse complement strand
GACCTGATCGCCGCGCTGAACGAGTCCGTGCAGCAGGCCAGGGCCTCGCGCGGTGAGGACGCCGACGTGCACGAGTTGCCGAAGAAGGAGGCCGCGAAGAAGCAGCCGGCCAAGAAGGCGGCGGCGAAGAAGACCACGAAGAAGGCCGCGGCGAAGAAAACGTCCGGGCGCCGGCCGCGCAGCGCCTAGATCTCGATGCCGAGCGCTGTTTCCGGTCTGCACTTCGTACACGCCGGCACCTGATGGCGTAGCGCCTCGACCGCCTGCGCCCTGGTCGCCGGCCTCGCCCGCTTGCCCGGGTCCCAGCACTCGCCCGTGTGTACGGCGACGATGTTGTTGCGGTCCAGGCCGCGCTCGATCAGCCACTCGGGCACCGGCAGGCGCCGCGCTTCACCGACACGCCGCTCCGCCTCACGGCGTTCCTCATCGACGATCCTCCTGCGAGTGCGGGCCAGGTCACGCTCCTGCACGCGCTCCAGGAAACGGAGCAGCGCGAGTCGTGACGCCACCCCTGAATCGTTCATACGTTCTATTCTATGATCGTGGCGCCAGACAGCCCACCCCCACCCCGCGGAGCAGGCATGAACCACGAGGAGGCCGCCCGCAAGCTGGGTGTCGCCCCGGCCTCCCTCTCC
>NZ_MUKA01000316.1 GCF_002150735.1 Streptomyces africanus | reverse complement strand
ACCGGGACCACCTGCGGGCCCTGGGCGAGGACCCAGGCGAGGGCGACCTGGGCGGCGGTGACGCGCTCGCCGTGGCGGCGGGCCACCCGGCGCAGGCCCGCGACGATCGGCTGGTTCGCGGCCATCATCTCGGCCGTGAAGCGGGGGTGCCGGGCCCGGAGGTCGTCCGCCTCGAAGCCCGCGCCGGGCCGCAGCCGGCCGGTCAGGAAGCCGTTGCCGAGCGGCATCGCCGCCAGGAACCCGATGCCCCGCGTCTCGCACCACGGCAGCAGCGTCTCCAGCGCCTCCGGCGACCACACCGACAGCTCGGCCTCCACCGCGCTCACGGGAAACACCTGCTGTACCCGCTCCAGCTGCCGGATCGTCGCGTCGTGCAGCCGGGCCCCGGAGCGGCGGCCGGCCCGCGCGCCCACCGCGCACAGGCCCAACGCCCGTACCTTCCCCGCCTGGACGAGCTCCGCCATCGCGCCCCACGTCTCCTCGACGGGCACTTCCGGGTCGGCCCGGTGCAGCTGGTAGAGGTCTATGACGTCCGTCTGGAGACGCCGCAGCGACGCGTCACAGGCCCGTTTCACATACCCGGGGCGGCCGTTGGCGACGATNNCCGCCCCACCAGCAGTTCGTTGGTGAAGGGGCCGTACATGTCGGCCGTGTCCAGCAGGGACGACCCCAGGTCGAGCGCCCGGTGCACCGCCCTGAGCGACTCGTCGCCGCGCTGCCGCGACGCGCTGTACGCCCAGCTCATCGGCATGCACCCGAGTCCGACGGCCCCCACCGCGAGCGCCGCCGCGCCGATCGTCCTGCGCTCCACCTGGTCGTGACCCTCCCTGTTCCGGCCACCCCAACCTAACCTCTGCCGTCGCACCGTCCTGACATAGCCTCCTGTGCATGACTGCTGACGTGTGGCTGCCCATCCCGCCGGACGAGATCGAGGGACTCCCCGAGGGCCTCGCCTACCGCTTCTGGAACGGTGCGGAGGACTTCCCCGCGGACCCGGCGGACTGCGTCTTCTACGTC
>NZ_MUKA01000315.1 GCF_002150735.1 Streptomyces africanus | reverse complement strand
CGCTATCTGCGTCTGCGCGCCACCAGGCTGGGCGCGCAGACGCAGATAGCGGCCCCTGGCCGAGGTGAGGGTGTAGGTCTGGGCGGCTCCCTCGGGATTGCTCTGGCCGGTGACGGTGCGGACGGTGGCGTAGGAGGATCCGCCGTCGGACCGGGTCTGCAAGGTGAAGTCGACGGGGAAGCCCGCTGTACCGCCGCCGGCTCCCCCGGTGTCGGTGCGCGGATGAAGGGTGACGGCGCCGATCGCCCGGTCGGCGCCGAGATCGACCTCGATCCATACGGGCGTGTCGCCGATGTCGGCGGAGGGGAAGTCGATGCTGGTGAAGCCCTTGGCGCCGGTGACACCGGTGGTGGTGCCGTCCAGCACCCGGGTCTTTCCCCAGTCGCCGTTCTCGAGGGTGTAGTTGCTGGTGACGGTGGTCGCGGCGGTAGGGACGGTGAGTTCGGCGAGTTGGAGGCGGTACTTGGATGTCTCGTCGGACGCGGGGGTGCCGAGCCTGGTCGCCTCGAGGCGCACATAGCGGGCGGTGGTCGTCCTGAACCCGTAGGTCTGCGGGAGCCCGTCGGGGTTCGCCTGGCCGGTGACGGTGCGGACGGTGGTGTACGTGCTGGAGCCGTCACCCCGTGTCCGGAGGGCGAAGTCGACGGGGAAGCCCGCTGTCCCCCCGCCCGCCGCCGGTGTGCCGGTGCGGGGGAAGAGGCGTACGGCGTCGAGGTCGGTGTCGGCGCCGAGGTCGATCTCCACCCACACAGGGTTCGCGCTGACGTCGGCGGCGGTGAAGTCCTTGCTGGTGTAG
This sequence comes from Streptomyces africanus, assembly GCF_002150735.1. Taxonomy (GTDB): domain Bacteria; phylum Actinomycetota; class Actinomycetes; order Streptomycetales; family Streptomycetaceae; genus Streptomyces; species Streptomyces africanus. Next base: position 6,670 of record NZ_MUKA01000315.1, on the reverse strand, counting down.
CCCTTCGCACCGTTCACACTCGTGAGCGTGCCGTCGGTGAGCCGGCTCCTGCCCCAGTCGCCGTTCTCCAGGCTGTTGTTGCTCGTGACGGGTTTGCCCAGGGCGAGGTTGTCGAGACGGCCCGCGCCGGTGGCGGTGAACGTCCACGTGCCCGGCCGGACGGTGAAGTACACGTACGTGGAGTCCTTGCTCGCGTACGTCAGGCCGCTGACGCTCCCGGTGGAGGAGCCGCGGGCGAAGACGGTGGTGCCGTTCGCCTTGATCACGGGCTGGGAGCCGCCGTAGGTGGGCACGCCCACGCGAGCGGTCGTTCCGCTCGGCGAGGTGAGCGTCAGGGTCACCTGGGTGCCGTCGCGCACAATGCCGGAGCGGATGTCACCCTTGACGGTGGGCACGACCGTGTTGATCTTCGTCAGCGTGCCGGTCTGCGGGGTGACGTCGTACGTCGTCCAGCCTGGCCGGGTGGGGCGCACACCGGCCGCGTAGGCGGACAGCGCGTACAGCGGGCCGCCGTTCCAGGCGTGGTTGTCGGTGCCGTCGGCCTTGGTCCACAGCTCCCACAGGGTGTGGCAGGCGGGGTCGGCGACCTGGGCGGCGAAGCGGTTGCGCATCCGCTCCTCGGCGACGGTGGGCGCGCCCATCAGATACAGCGCCTCCAGGACGTAGAACTCCATGTAGGGGCTGGCGTTGAGGTGGGTGCGCAGCACCTCGGTGACCGCCCGGTGGCGGGAGGCGGGTGCCAGGCCCGCGACGACGGCGAGGGCGTTGGCGCGGTCGTCGGTGTCACGGGTGTAGCCGGGTGAGCGGTATTCGTTCTGCGAGGAGTTCCACAGGACACGGTCGAAGTTGGCCTTGATGCTGTCCCGTCGGGCCTTCCATCCGGCCACGTCTGCGCTGTTGCCGCTGAGGCCGGCGAGCTTGGCGGCGGTGTCCAGGGCCAGGTAGTACCAGCAGTTGTCCAGGACGCGGGCGTCGATGTCGCTGCCCCAGTCCTCCCAGTCCCAGTCGCCCGCACGGTGGTTGACCAGGCCGTCGCCGTCCAGGCTCCACAGGTTCAGGTACCTCTTCACCGCCGGGTAGGCGACGGTGACGGCGTCGGTGTCGCCGGTGTAGAGGTAGTACGTCCAGAACGACCACACCGAGGCCAGCATCTGCACGGGCAGTTCGGCGGTCCAGATGGTCGCCGGGACCGGGGAGTACAGGGCCCCGCTGGACTTCTGCCATGCGGCGAGCTGGGCGATGGCCTTCTTGCCCAGGGCGTGGGAGCGGGTGTCGAAGGTGTAGAAGCCCTCCTTGAGCTGGTTGACCACATCGCCCCACCACTGGGCGCGTTCGCGGGTGGGGCAGTCCATGTAGTTGTCGCGCATGTTGACGTACATGGTGCGGGCGGCCTTGGTCCACAGGGTGTCCAGGAAGGCGTCACCGCTGCTGAACGACCCGGCGAAGTCGGTGTCGTAGCCGGACTCCCGGTACTTGAGCTCCAGGACCGTCACGCCCGCCGGGATCGTGTACCGCACGGCCGTACCGCTCATCCACGCCAAGGGCTCGAACTCCTGGACCCCGCCGGTGCAGACGTAGGTGGCGCGCATGTTGTACTGAGTCCCCGGCTCGATCCCGGTCAGGCCCGCGCCGTCGTCGTAGTGATCGGTCTGGATGCCGATCACCGCACCGGCCGGAGCGTCCACCTTCAGAAACGGGGTCACCTGGATGTTGGACGGCAAGGTGGCCGAGATCGCGGTGGAACCCTGGCCCGTGGACGGCAGCGAGGCGGCGTTGGTGTAGGACTTCAGCCCGGAGTAGCGGAACAGCGGGATCGGCCGCTCGACGAGGGCGTTCCAGGGCGAGGCGCCGACGGCACCGAAATCGGTCGGCGCCGTCCAGCCGCTGTCGTCGAAGCCCGGGGACCTCCAGCCCGACACTCCGGCGGCGGCTCGGGCGTCGTAGAAGATGTTCGACTCGGGCAGCCTGAAGTTCACCTGCGTGCCGCTCGTGTTGTTCGAGTAGCCGGGGTGGACTGTGTGCTTCCAGCTCGTGTCGCTGACGAGCCGGCTGGTGGTGGAGCCGGTCGTGATGTCGGACTGGAACAGCAGCCCGCCCTTGCCGCTGCTGTTGTGCGAGAAACCCTGCTTGCCGAAGTGCCACACCAGCAGCGCGACCGTGTTGCTGCCGCTGGTCAGGTAAGGGGCGAGGTCGATCTCGTCGTAGTAGGTGTCCGTACGGTTCGGGCCTCTTTTGAGCCCGCCCTCGAAGACGACCAGGGTGCCGTTCACCCACAGCCAGTACTTGGAGTCCGCCGCGATCCGCGTCACGGCCCCGGAAGGGGCGGAGGCCAGACGGAACGACCTGCGGAAGGCGACCCACTGGTTCGTCGAACTGGACGGCGCCCAGATCCACTTCGCGGCCCAGGGCGCGGACTCCGCGGCGGACGCCGCCGGTGCGAGGCCGGGGAGGACTGCGGGGCCCAGGGTGGGCGCGAGAGCCACGGCGATGGCCGAGCGCAGAGCAGACCGGCGGGAGACGTAGTGCATCGGGGGGACCTTCCCGGAGTGCGGATCGAGGAGGGGGCTGGAGAGGGGTCCTTCTTGAATCGAACGTCCGGACATTGGCCGAACCTGGTTGAATCGATTCAATCTCTGTCATGCAGACGCGATCCTCAGCCCCCTGAGAAGGCCCTGTCAATGGTCCGGTCGGAAGAGGGTTCGCGACGGTTCCTCGCCCGGCACGGGACCTGGAGGTCGCCGGAAGCGCCGGAAGTGCCAGTCAGGCGGACTCTCGGAGCTGGACCCGCAGCGGGTCCCGGACGGGTTCGGCGGGAACCTTCTTCTCGTCGAGCATGTCGACGACGCGGCCGGCCAGTCGGCGGGCGATGGCGCGCGCGTCGCGGACGACCGTGGTCAGGGGCGGACCCTCATCGGACTGCCGGTCGGCTTCCTCGCCGGACTGGCGTTCATGCGGGCGGTCGAATAACTCCCCAAGCCTTATGGTCACGTAGTTCCCCAGTTGGTGGCTGTGGCGGCGTTCGAGCGCCGGGAATCACGTGATCAGCTGGCCAGTAGTATGCGGCGATGTCCGATCCCGTCCCCTTCGCCATGCCCACCCGTTTCGACGGAGCCCGAGACCGTGTTGCGGTTGTCGTTCCAGGTGTCGGTTACTCGCCTGCCAGGCCGCTACTGCACTTCGCCCGGAGCGTCCTGCTCCAGCACGGCTGGACGGTCCAGGAGCTGTGGTGGCAGATCCCCGATGGGTTCGCGCAGTTCACGGTGGACGACCGGATCGCATGGGTGGAGCGGCAGTTCACCGAGGCCATCGAAGCCGAGGCGGGGGCTTGTCGGCTCGTCGTCGGCAAGTCCCTGGGCTCCCTCGCCTGCGGCATCGCAGCGGACAGGAACATCCCGGCAGCCTGGCTCACCCCGGTCCTGACCATCGACCACGTTGCCGCGGCTCTCCGGCGAGCCATGGAGCCGACTCTCCTCATCGGCGGTAGCGCCGACAAGGTCTGGGATTCACGCATTGCTGCGTCCCTGCGACACGATGTCCTGGAAGTGCCCTCGGCGGACCATGGCCTGGAGCTTGCGGACGATGCCGCAGGCTCGGTTGAGGTCCTGCGGCAAGTCGTCTCTCGGCTGGACCGCTTCATCGGCTCGCTCAGCCGCTGAGGCTGACAAGATCGGCTCGGACGGTTTCCAGGCGATCGGCCCCGATCGGGCCAACCCCCGAACTCGGCGATTGACGATTGGCCATATCCGTATTGCCGGGGCTCGCCTGCCGGTCGGCGACCGGCAGGCTCAGTGCCTCCTCAGCGGCCGTTGCACGGGTCGGCGCCCGCAGGCATCGGCTTGGTGTCGGCTGCCAGGCAGGAGGAGTACACCCGCGGCGGTGTGGGCTGCGGCTCCGGTTCCGGTCCAGCGCCCAGGGCGATGACCGTCACGGCACCGGCACAGATCAGCCCCGCTGTCGCGGCGAGTCCTTTGGCGCGGCTCACCGGTCGGCGCGGAAGTGGTCGAGGATTTCGTCGCTGCAATCGTCCGCGCCGACGGGGGTTCGCGTGAAGGACAAGATGCCGTCGTCATTGCCTTCCTGCTTGGCTTTCGCCAGTTGCGTCTCGATGTCCGCGATGCGCTCGGCGCACTCGGCGCTGACGGGTTTCTCGGGCTTCTCGGGCGGGTCAGGCGCCGGGGAGGCGTTGAGTGCGGCGGTGGCGGCCATAGCGGCCGCGCACAGCACCGCCCACGCGGCGATCCACGTGCGGCGAGTCATCCGTAACGGCTTCGGCATCCAGGCATCCTACGAGCACCGCGCGGGCCGGTGCCGCATGAGCCGTTGTCTCAATCGATGTGCCGGGCGAGCCTCAACGCCTCACCGATGCGGTCGGTGTCCTGGCCCGGGTACTCGTTGTGCTGCCCGTCGGAGAGGACGGCCGTATGCGTCTGGACCGTCGCGCGGAGCGGGCTCGCCGTCACGGCAAGTGCGGTTTCCTGACTCCGTAGCCGTCTCAGCGTGCTGCTCAACCGGGGCGCAAATTCCGCCCATTGCGGCTCCGTCACGCCGCATTCCGCGCCCTGTCCGCCGGCTGGGCGCGATCTGGGCGAGTCTGCGGGTGCCGAGCGGGGAACATGGTGCATTGTCGTGGCCCTGAGACGATCGCCGTGGAGGCTGAGGCGTGAACAACGTGGACGCACCGGACAGCGGAATTCTTCTCTTCCGCAACACCATGCGCATCACCGAGGGGCATCTCGATGCCTACCGGGAAGCCGTCGAGAAGGCTGTGCGGTTCGTGGAGCAGCACGGTCCCCAGGTCATGGTGGAGGTGTTCATCGACGAGCAGAAGCTGTTCGCGCACAGTTTCCAGATGTACCGGGACTCGGATTCCGTCCGTGCACACTGGAAGATGTCCGAGCCGTACATCCAGGAAGTGATGAAGCACTGCCGGGTGGAGCGCTTCGAGGTGTTCGGAAAGCCCGATGCGGACGTGATGGCGGGCGTGCGGGGATCTCTCGACGACGGGGTCTCACCCTCGTTCGCGGTGCGCTTCACGGGATTCATGCGACTCGACGCCTTGCGGTCCACGCAGTAGCGGCCCGCTCCGCCGGCGCGGCGGAAGTGGGTCAGCCGAGGACGGTCCAGGTGTCGCCTCCGGTGATGAGTGCGGCGAGATCGCCCTTGCCGTGGTGTTCGATGGCCGTGTCGAGCTGGTCGGCCATCTGTGTGTCGTAGACGGGCCGGTCGACGGAGCGCAGGACACCGATCGGGGTGTGGTGCAGGGTGTCCGGGTCGGCGAGGCGGGACAGCGCGAACGCCGTGGTCGGGGATTCGGCGTGCGCGTCGTGCACGAGCACCTGGTCCTCGTTGTCCGGCGTCACCGCGACCACCTTCAGATCACCGGTCGCCGGGTCCCGGACGACACCCTTGGCCAGGTCGGCGCCGAAGCGGATCGGCTTGCCGTGCTCCAGCCGGATCACGGCCTCCTCGGCCCGCTGCCCCGCTTTTGAATGGGATACAGCCTTCAGGGCGTCGAAGGCGCCGTCGTTGAAGATGTTGCAGTTCTGGTAGATCTCGATCAGGGCCGTGCCCTGGTGGGCGGAGGCCTGGCGCAGTACCTCCGTGAGGTGCTTGCGGTCGGAGTCGACCGTCCGCGCCACGAACGAAGCCTCCGCGCCGATCGCCAGCGACACCGGGTTGAAGGGCGCGTCCAGCGAGCCCATCGGCGTCGACTTGGTGATCTTGCCGACCTCGGAGGTCGGCGAGTACTGGCCCTTGGTCAGACCGTAGATCCGGTTGTTGAACAGCAGGATCTTGAGGTTGACGTTGCGGCGGAGCGCGTGGATCAGGTGGTTGCCGCCGATGGAGAGGGCGTCGCCGTCACCCGTGACGACCCATACCGACAGGTCCCGGCGGGAGCTGGCCAGGCCGGTGGCGATGGCCGGGGCGCGGCCGTGGATGGAGTGCATCCCGTAGGTGTTCATGTAGTACGGGAAACGGGAGGAGCATCCGATGCCCGAGACGAAGACGATGTTCTCCTTCGCCAGCCCCAGCTCGGGCATGAAGCCCTGCACCGCGGCGAGGATGGCGTAGTCGCCGCAGCCGGGGCACCAGCGCACTTCCTGATCGGACTTGAAGTCCTTCGCGGTCTGGCGGGTCTCGGCCTTGGGGGCCGGCTTCAGTGCCTCACTCATCGATGTGCTCCTTCAGCACGGTGGCGAGCTGTTCGGCCTTGAACGGCATACCGTTGACCTGGGTGTACGAGTGGGCGTCCACCAGGTACTTCGCCCGGATCAGGGTGGCGAGCTGGCCGAGGTTCATCTCCGGGACCACGACCTTGTCGTAGGCCTTCAGGACATCACCGAGGTTGGCGGGGAACGGGTTGAGGTGACGCAGGTGGGCTCGTGCGATGCGGCCGCCCTCCTTGCGGATCCGCCGTACCGCGGCCGTGATCGGCCCGTACGTCGAGCCCCAGCCCAGGACGAGCGTCCTGGCGCCGTTCGGGTCGTCGACGTCGAGGTCCGGGACCTCGATGCCGTCCACCTTCGCCTGCCGGGTGCGCACCATGAAGTCGTGGTTGGCCGGGGCGTAGGAGATGTTGCCCGTGCCGTCCTCCTTCTCGATGCCGCCGATCCGGTGCTCCAGACCCGGCGTGCCCGGGATCGCCCAGGGGCGGGCCAGGGTCTGCGGG
>NZ_MUKA01000314.1 GCF_002150735.1 Streptomyces africanus | reverse complement strand
CCGCGCCTACCTGCGCAGACGAGGTGTCGCGTGCACCATTCCGGAGAAGGCCGACCAGGTCCGCAACCGCAAGAAGCTCGGCTCCCAAGGCGGCCGACCGCCCAAGTTAGACACGGCCGACTACAAGGAGCGCCACGCGGTGGAATGCGGGATCAACCGGCTGAAGAGCCACCGAGCCGTCGCCACGCGATATGACGAGCTCGCGGTCCGTTACGAGGCAACCGTACTGGTCGCAGCCATCAACGAGTGGCTATGACCCGCAGCCGTCCCAGCACCCACAGGGCCTGTCGGGTTGATCCTCCCGGACTCCCATCGAGTCGGACGCGGGTCACGGACCACCCGAGTCGTCGGGCTCGACCACTCGGAAGCGTTCTGCAACGACAAGAGTGTCGTCATCAATGACCGGGGTGCGTCCCAGGTACTCGCTCACGCCGTCGCTCCGGAAGAACTCTTCGTGCGCTGCCCGCCACTCCGCCACGTCGGAGTAGCCGCGTCCCTCTGCTCGCGCGAAGTCGTCGTCGATCCCCTTCATGGGAACGACGCGCACGTTGACGAGCTCGATCGTGACGGCCGGACGACCTTCGGAATCAAGCACCCAGAATCGCTGTCCGGTCACCGGCACTGCCTCGCCGGCGTGTTCGTAGATCTCCAGGAGACCCGTGAGCGCGGTCTTCTGACCGCTCAGGATCGCCGCCACACCACGGTCACGTTCCGGACCCGGGAAGGCAAGTTCAAGAGTCGGAAGGTCGTCATGTCCCATCGAGCGAGGTTATGAAGCCCGGCCGCGTTGATCAAGGGCCACCGCTCCGCTCGCCCCCGAACTCACAGCAAGCACTTTCACAACACGCCCTAGTTCGAAGCGCTGCTCCAGGACGGCGAGACAGGCACGGTGCGCCGTGTCCCTCTCCCTCTGCTCCGGGATTCCGGCCGCATCGATTTCAGCGCGGAGGAGGTCGGCGCCGGGGCCAGGACGACCCACACCACCGTCCACGTCCC
>NZ_MUKA01000313.1 GCF_002150735.1 Streptomyces africanus | reverse complement strand
GAGGCTGCCGATCGTGCTGAGGAGCCCCGAGCCAGTCGACTTCATGGCGCGGACCGCCTCGACGGCGTCATCGCGGACGAGCGTGGAGTTGGCCCACGTCAGTGGCTCCTCGAGTGAGGAGGAGAACACCACCTTGGACGCTTGCGTGAGCTCGTCGACGGACGCCTCTTCTTCGGGCCTGAACTCGTCTTGGCCATTCGGGACCTCGCCTGCGGCGAAGCCCGACATCAGGCGGTAGGTGTTCGCTCCCATCAGGTAGGTGGCCTCGGGCTGCTCGCCGAGCCATGCGAGGTACTCCGGGCCCTCCAGGCCCCAGAACCCGGGCCATCCCTCTCCCGATGCGTGGCCGTCGAGGGAGGTGATGAAGTCGACCAGAAGCTCCGACATGGCGGTGTCCTTTCCTCGGGTGTCACGAGCTTGGACCGGCCGGGAGCCACAAACTCATCGGCCGCGCTGTGGGGTAACAGTCGCCGAGGAGCCGGAGCACGACTCACCCGAGACCCGCGCCGAGGACATGCCTCCCGCGGACGCGGCGGGCATGAAGATTCACGACGCACCCGAGAATTGACCGGTCGACTCCCCGTCGTCCCGCTCGTACGGCGGGCGATAGATTCGACGGTATGAGCGAGTTCGCGGGATTCCCGATCGCGGGGCCGGACTTCTACGAGGATCTCGAGGCCGATAACTCGAAGACGTTCTGGACCGCCAACAAGCACATCTACGAGGACGCCGTGAAACGGCCGATGACCGCGCTGAGCTCCGATCTCGAGCCGGACTTCGGCCCGGTCAAGATCTTCCGTCCTTACCGCGACGTACGGTTCTCCAGGGACAAATCACCGTACAAGACCCATCAGGGCGCCGTCGCGCACACCGCGCCGGGGGTCGGCTGGTACGTCCAGATCGGCGCACCCGGGTTGTTCGTCGCCGGTGGCCTCTACTCGGCCTCGCCGGAACAGCTGTCCCGCCTGCGCGCCACCCTGGACGACGACGTGCGCGGCGCCGAGTTCGAGAAGATTCTGGACAAGCTCGTCCAGGAGGGCTACGTCCTCGGTGGCAGCAAGCTGAAGACGCGCCCCAAGGGCTATCCACTCGACCACCCGCGCATCGACCTGCTGCGGCACAAATCGCTCGTGGTCAGCCGGGAGTTCGGCACCCCGGGCTGGCTGAAAACACCGCGCGCCGCCACGGAGGTCCGCACGTCGTGGGAGACTCTGCGGCCTATCGTGGGGTGGCTCGGGGCCGTCGTCGGCAACTGAGTCCGCAGCCGGGCCGCACAGCAGTCACCCCGGTTCTCGGGCACCGGCCGACCGCCGGAGCCCCGGTACGGCTCACCATGACAGCCACGCCGCACACCGAGCGCGCTGGATCACCGGATCAGAGACGTAACGCGTACCGGCAGGTTGCGGTCAGCTCGAGACGGTGAGAATCTCCAGCGCGCCGAAGATACCGATGAACCACTGCTTGATCAGCTGCCCCAGCGTTGGATAGCTGCCGTCCTCGCGCCGCAGCCGGAGCCCGAAAACGAGTTTGCCGAGCGTGGTCCGGATCAGTCTCTGGATGAATGTGCGGTGGATGAACGAGACGGCGACAGGGCGAGAATGCCCGACATGATCGGATTCCACGGTGGCTCCGGGGAATGGTCGAAGCTGTACCACACCGCCACGCCCACGGGTCGGGCGCCGGATTTGCCGCCGGCACGGATCTTGTGCCGCATGGGGTTCGGCTCGGTCTTGCTCAGTCCTACTGGTGGGCGTTCCGCTCTGGCGTTGCCGCGGTGATTTGGCGGAGTGTTCGTTTCGTCAGAGCGCAAGACTGGAACTCCTACTGTCCGAAAGCGGTTGCGGGAAGGTCACCGACATCGCCATCTCGAGGACCATCCGGCGGTATTACGGCCCAGCTTCGGCGTCCGCGGTCGAGAACTCCACCACGGCGATCGCGGTGCCGTCCGCGGACGGCACGGTTGCCTCGATTCGGAACACCTCCGGACCAACTCCGGGGCAGGCGGACATCGGTCACGGACATCGCCGACGCCGAAACCGTACTACCCCGGCCTGCGGCGGGTTCCTGTTCGTTCAGATGTTCAGGAACTCCAGATGGACGATTCGGGTCTGCGTGTCACGCTCGTCGACCATGACCTTGCGGAAAACAAGGCTCCCCGACGGGGACGTGATGTTGTCGCGGGCGTAGAGCAGCTTCGGCGATGAGTTCGGATCAGGTCCGGCGATCGTGGAAATGGACAATGCGTGCCCGGGCCCGAGCGGGGTGGTATAGCCGGAGTTCTCCAGCATCCACACCAGATCGGGCGGCGTCATCTCGACGGCCAGCCGGAACCGGGGCTCGCGTCCGGCTTCCTTCTTCACCAGAAGGACCTTCCCGCCGGCCGGAAGAGTCCACCCACCGTATTCGGTCGCCTCACGGATGAGCTCCGGGCCGGTCCCGGTTTCGGTATCTGCTTCCGTTGCACGATCGACGGACTCGGCGCATCCCGGCCCTGTCAGCGCGACCAGCAGGAGAATGCAGGCGAGGATGCCGCGCAGTACCACCGGGAGCGCCCTCGGCGGCCCGCTGTCATCGAGTCGGATCGGTGCGGTCCCCCGTCCTGCTGTCCGGTGGGTCCGGAAAATCGATAGCGCCATTGGTGGGTACGACCCCCTCGTAGTGTTGGACCGACGAAGTTCCGAACATATTGAATTCTTCGGCATATCCCGCGGTGTGTAAGCCGCCCATCCGTTCCCAGCGTCATGCGCTGCCCGTGGGAAGAGAGCCACCGACCGGCCGGTTACATGCTGTATGCCGAAACCCTTCACCGAAGCCGAACGCCAGGAGTTTCTCGCGGGCAAGCACATAGCCGTGCTGTCCGTCGCGGCGGCCGATGGACGGCCGCCTGCCTCGGTCCCGATCTGGTACGACTACGTCCCGGGCGGTGATATCAGGGTCAATACCGGCGCGAACCGGCGCAAAGCCAGGCTCATCCAGGAAGCCGGTGTGGTGACCTTGGTCGTCCAGCGCGAAGAGCTGCCGTATCAGTACGTCATCGTCGAGGGCACCGTCGTCGGTGCCGAGACCCCATCCCCTCATGCGGCGCGGGAAGCCATCGCCGTCCGCTATCTCGGTCCCGAAGGCGGACGCGAGTTCGCCGATAAGATGGACGGCGCCCAATCCGTCCTGTTCACGATTCGCCCCGACCGCTGGATCAGCCAGGACTACTCGAGCGACTTCTGACCAGTACTGTCAGCTCACGCCGGGCCGGATATTCCATCTCGCGACCGAGTTGAGGAGCGCCCCATGTCAGCATCGCGGCCACCACAGGCGCCGCCCGGCCAAACCCGCCCTCACACGCGGACCTCCCTTGCGGAGGATCTGCGAACGCTCGGGCTGCGGAGCGGCGACCTCGTCCTGGTACACGCGAGCTTGAAGTCGCTGGGGTGGGTGTCCGGTGGCGCCGTCGCCGTCATCCAGGCACTGCAGGACACACTCACCCCGTCGGGCACGCTCGTTGTCCCGACACATACGCCGGGCCTGACCGATCCCGCGAGATGGCAGAACCCTCCGGTACCCCCGGAATGGGTGCCGGAGGTGCGGGCCAGTTTGCCGGCCTTCGATCCCGTGCGGACTCCCAGCGAGTGGATGGGCGCGGTTGCCGAGACATTTCGCACTGGCCGGAGGTGCAGCGGAGTCACCACCCCCACGTCTCGTTCGCCGCATGGGGCGCCGATGCGGCGGCGATCGTCGGCGGCCACGAGTTGAGCATGTCGCTCGGCGAGGGATCGCCGCTGGCACGCCTGTACGACCGCCACGCACGGGTGTTGTTGATCGGCACGAACAACTGCACGAGCCTGCACCTCGCGGAGGTTCGCGCCGGTACGGGGACCGTGATAACCCAAGGCGCTCCGCTCGTCCGCGACGGGCAACGGCAGTGGGCGCGATTCTCGGACCTGGATTACGACGACACCCATTTCGTCGACGTGCTCGACGAGTTCGCGGCAGCACAACCGGCCGACACCAGGACCGGACGGCTCGGTTCATCGGTCGCGCGATTGCTGGAACAGCGACCCTTGATCGACTACGCCACCGGCGCCCTACGCAGCAGGATCAGTTGATCCCGTGGAGGCTTGGTCTGCAGTTCACTTATTCGAGCGGGAGCGATGCCGCCGGGAGCACTACGTCCCGGCCCACAACAAGGGCGCGTTCCTAGACCGGTTGAAGTGGCCTGTGTAGTCCGGTGGGCGGTTCGACGATGATGTCGTCGCCGGGCAGGACCCGGCCCCCGGTCAGGACGATCGACATGATCCCGGCTCTGCGGATCACCGCCCCCTGCTCGTCGCGCCCGACCACGCGCTCGAGCACACCCCGCCGGAAGCGGTCGATCTGGACGCACGGGTTACGCAGACCTGTCACCTCGACCACCGCTTCGGCACCGAGCCGCAGGAGCGTGCCGGTGGGCAGACCGAGCAGATCCACACCACGCGTGGTGACGTTCTCGCCGAGTTCTCCCGGCCGCACGTCGAATCCGGCCGCCCGGAGGTCGTCGAACAGTTCGGAGTGGATGAGGTGGACCTGTCGCAGGTTCGGTGCGCTCGGATCGCGCGCTACCCGGGACCGATGTTTGACGGTGACGCCCTGATGGGCATCACCCTCCACCCCGTGCCCGGCGACAAGATCGATGCTCGCGACGGTGGGTTTGGTGAAGGTGTGCTCCCGACTGCGGCCGACGGCCGTCACGATTGCTCTCACTTGCCGCGACTGTACTCGCGTCACTGGTCCGCAGCCCGGACACATTCGATACCGCCATGTGCATCGAGGCAGCCTCGGCCACCCGCGTCAGTGGCCGGTCCGCTGCAACTCGACGACGGGGATGACGCGGTCGGTCTTGCGCTGGTACTCACCGAACTGGGGCTGCACGGCGACCTGCTTGGCGTAGATCTCGTCGCGCTCGG
>NZ_MUKA01000037.1 GCF_002150735.1 Streptomyces africanus | reverse complement strand
CCGCCCCTCGCCCCCGCAACCTCCCCTAGTGGGGTGGGAGCCGAGGTTTTACAAAGATCTTGATCTGGTGTGTGGTACCGGCACAATGGGGGTTCATGGACCCCCTCACGCTCCTGGACGACTGGCTCACCACAGCGCCCCTGCGCTCCTCCAGCCGCATCGAATACCAGCGTGAGGTCACCCGCTGGCTCACCTGGTGCGCCACCCAGCGCCCCCCGGTGGATCCCTACGACTGCGGCATCGAGCATGTCGCCGCGTGGGCGGGTGGGTTCCTCACCGAGCAGCTGGACGGCCGGCCCTTCGACGGACCCGACGCCCTCGCCCACGTCGCCGAACACCACCGCGCCGCAGCACTCACTCACGACCGGCGCATCACCGCACTCACCCAGTTCTACGAGGCGTGCAAGGACCGCGGCGCCATCCGCCTCGTCCCCGACCTCACCATGCTCCGCTCCGGCGTCGACCGCGACGCCACACCCCCACGCCGACTCACCCCAGAGGAACGGTCGGTGATGCTGTACGTCGTCGGCATGTGGGGCCCCGAACGCGCCCGCCACTACCGCCGGGACCGCCTCATCGCGTTCCTCCTCCTCGAAGGCCTCCGCCCCGCCGAGGTCGCCCGTATCGACATGCGCCACCTCTACGACCTCCAGGACGGCAGGTGGGAAGTCCGCGCCCCCGACTACGAGTACGAGAACGTCGGCAAGAAGCACGTCCTCGAGCCGCTCACCGGGGCCGCGCTGAAGGAGTACCTGCCGCACCGCATCAAGCCCGAGGACGGCGTCCACACGCTCATCACGGTCCAGGGCGGCAGGCCCATCGACTCCGGCTACCCCAACCTGATCATCCGGCAGATGACCGCCACCCACCCGCTCCTCGCCGAACGCACCCCGCCCGTCACCGCCGACACCCTCTCCCACACCGGATTCTGGGACACCCCGGCCGGCGCATAGGATCACAACCCGTTCACCATGGATCCCCGGGGAGGCATCGTCATGGCGTTGGTTGAGGGCGAGTACGAGTTCGAGTGCGACGAGTGCGACGGAGACGGCTCCGTGCAGGTCCTCCACGGCATGCTCGACGAAGCCACCGACACGCCCGACCTCCGCTGGGAGAAGTGCGAGGACTGCCGCGGCCAGGGCAAGGTGTGGGTGGACGAGACTGTGGCGGCCGAGAAGATCCTGTACGGGCAGACGCCGACCCGTACGCCTGCTGGCTAGTAACCCGCCAGTACCGCCGTCACGGGCGCCCAGGACGGGGCAGGATTCCAGGCATGTCCTGCGAAGACACCCCCGCCCGCCTCACCTGGGAAATCCAGCTGTACGAACCGTGCAGCCAAGTGTGGATCTGCAAAAGCTACGGACGCGCTAGTACCACCTCGGCACCCGGCGACATTGCCCGCGCCGTGCTGGCCGGCTACCTCGCCGCCGCACCGGCCCGGGCCACGGAAACGTTCCGCGCCATCGCCCGCACCGACACCGGGGACGAGTGCACGGTCACCGTCGACCAACTGGCCGGCGGTGGGTGGGAGACAGACCCGGCCGTGCGCCAGGCCCTGCCCCTCTACCTACGAGACGCGCTGCCGGGCCGGGCAACTGCTTAGGTCAGGTCTGCGGTGGAGTTGTCGTCCCAACCGTCCTCGATCTGGAAGTAGCCGTTCATCGACCTCGAGTGCCGGGCCCAGCCGCCCTGGTCGGCGATGACGACGGCGTCGCGGCCCTTCTGCCGGGCCGTTGTGGCGTGGCCGATGCGCAGACTGTGGCCGGTCCAGGCGAGCTTGACGCCGGCGCGTACCGAGATGCGTTTGATGGCGCGGGTGACGGAGTCGGGACCCATGCCGCCGGTGACGGTGCCGGAACGGTGGATGCCGATGAAGGCGGGCGCGTCGGGTGCCGACCACTTGGGGTCGGCTTCGGTGGCCAGCCGCTCGCGGTAGGCCTTCCACGCCTCTACGGGACAGACCTCGGGATCCTTCTGGTAGAGGATCTTGGCGTCGCGGACGCTGTGCTTGGTCTTGCCGGTGAGGATGGACACGATGAGGCCGCGCGGGTGGAGGGTGACGTCCTGGGCGAGGAGTCCGGCAGGGTCTTGGGCGCGGGCGGCGTAGTGGAAGCCGGTGAGGATGAGTGCCTTGTCGCGGGCGCCAGCGAGGGTGTCGGGGCAGGCGCGGACGACGCGGTAGAGGTCTGGGACTTGGGCGGTGTTGGCTTTGCCGCGGCCACGGCGCTCCTTGTTCTGGAGGAGCTTCACGGCGAGGCCCTCGAGGTCGCGTCGGGCTTCGGCCTGGTCGTCGCGGCTGACGGCGACATCGCGGCGGCGGAGCTCGACGACGGTTCCGGCGAGGATGGTGGACGCGGAGCTGGGGGCGTAGCCGCGGCCGTCGGTGCGGCCCTGGCGGAGCATCCAGGCGACGTAGGCGACGAGCGCGCCGCGGGAGGCTTCGAGGAGGGGGAAGCGTTGGGTGGTGGTGAAGCGTTCCCACACGCGCCAGGCTTTGGTGTAGGTGTCTTCGGTGTTCTCGGGGGTGATTTCGCGGGCGACGGCGTCGGCGAGGTCTTCGGCTTGGGCGAGGCGGTGGGCGGTGTCGATGCCGTGCCGTTCGGCCCACTTCTGGATGAGGGCCGCGCGCTCCGCCTGGGCGACGGGGAAGTGCTCGGTCACGGCCGCCAGTTCTCCTTGTACCCGGGCCGGTCGGCGTAGGGCAGGGCGAGCACCGCTGCGGCCGTGTAGGCATCACAGTCGAGGTGGTGCTCCAGTGGCGTCGCCCAGTTGGTGTCCGGGTCCATGGGTTCGTTGCCGGGCTCATCGCAGTCGCTGGTGCAGAACGGGCCGCCCCGAGCGATCAGTTGCCGCTTGGCTTCGATCTCCCGCAGCACCCGCGCCGGGTTGTGCTCGGCAATGTGCTCGGCGTCCGCGCGGCCTTGGTCGCTGTCGTCGGCCTCTACCCCCGCGCCGTTGCGTCCGAAGCTGACGCCCCAGCCGTACTCACCGATGCCGGACTGAGCCCACGGGCCGGGCGTAGCTTCCCGGGCGATCCGCTCGTCGTCGTTGAGTTGGGCACTGAGCCACTGCACGAGGTCTTCCACGCTGCTCTCTCCCCTATGTGATCGGATAAGGAGAGGTTATCCGACGCCACACACGATGATCCCCCGACGTTCGAGGCGTTCGAATCTTGCCTGTAAGCGATTCTCCGCTCAGGCGCCTTCCAGCAAACGCACCAACGACGCGGTGATGACGAGATGGCGTCCAGGTAGAGGCAGCAACTTCACCGGCGACTCCCCGCGCTTGATCAGCTCGTGCAGGTACGTCTTCGAGATCCCGAGCGCGGTGGCCGCCTTCGGCACGCTTACCGTGGCCGGCCAGGTGCGGATCTCGTCGAGGGTCGGCGGGAGCGTCTGAGTCATGCGACAGAGCGTATTGGGGAGAACCGCCCCGTACGCTCCAAACACACGTTATGCGCGTCTGAGGGAGCGGCTCTGCTGATCACTTCTCGTCAGGCGCCGAGGAGAGGCCCTTCACCGTCCAGAAGCGGTACGCCCGAGGATGCGAGACCTCCCGCCCCTTCACGATGAACAGCTCCTCGCCGGACTGCACCACGATCTGCTCCGTCCCGATCAGCTTGATCTCACCGGTGTACAGGTGGGGATCGTTGGGGCTGTCCTGGCCGGCCTCGATGAAGGCGACGGACTGGCCCACGCTGAGCGCGGCTCCGGTGTAGTCGACAGACGGCGGCTGGGGCTTCTGGGGGCTCATGGGCATACCGTCCCACGGAACGCCAGCAGCGTTCCCCGAGTCCGCTGATCTCAGCCAGCTCGACCGATGGAACATTATCTAGAGGGAAGCGCACCGTTGCCCCGGAAGGCGTAGTGACCGGCGTGGCTGGCCGGACGTTGGCACGGCATGAACGAACTGGCAGAGCAGGTACAGCAGGCGTACGACCGTGGTGGACGGGGCGAGGCGCGCACGGTGCTTCTCGACACGTGCCTCGAGCGGGACTGGACGAAGGACGAACTCGACGAAGCCTTCAAGCTCTTCAGGAGCTACCCCACGGCGTAGGCCGCCTCACCGCATCATTCTGGCCCCGGCTTCGGTCGGGGCCAGAGTCGTTTGTGGAGACTCAAGTGAGCTTATCGCGTATGACGTGACGTCAGATACTTCGTCAGGAGCGATTCTGCGGTCGACTCCACCGAGAAGGTAGGTCGGCCACCCGCCTCCACAACTCAAGAAATCCAAGGGTTGCCAAGACTTTCAAGGGTGGCTAACCTGATGGCACGACAGATACCGATACGGAGGCACGTCATGGCCACGTACAACGTCCCGCTGACGGGGTGGGCGAACATCACGGTCACCGTCGAGACCGATGAGACCGACCCCGAGAAGATCGTCGAACTCGCTCAGGGGGAAGCCAGCGCCTCGCTCTGCCACCACTGCACGAGCCAGAGCAACAACTCGCTGGACCTCGGCGACGAATGGGAGCCGACCCGCGACGACAAGACCGGCAAGCCCGAGGTCTACGAGGCGACGGAAGCATGAGCGACACCGCCCAGCCCACCGGCCGCTGCTACTGCGGCTGCGGCAAGGAGATCGGCTACGGCCGCTACTTCGCCGCCGGACACGACAAGACCGCCGAAGCCGCGTTCCTCGCCATCCACCACGACGCCTCCGTCGCGCAGATGCTCCACGCCCACGGCTACGGCCCCGACGACCAGCACTCTGTCACCAAGGCCGCCGTGGACAAGGGACTCTGGCAGGAGTGCCCGCGCGGCTGCGGCTACCGGGGCGCCCGCGAGTCCATCAACAACCACGTCAACCGGCACCACCGCGAGAAGTGAGGACACCGACCATGGCCGAGCAGCGTCGTTACGACGTCGACTGGACCGACGAGAACAACCCGCAGATCGTCATCGCACAGCCCGGCGACCAGCACGCCATGACCCTCGGCGAAGCCCAGCAGGTCCTTGACGAGGCCGCCGCCGACCGCGACACCGAGAAGTGAGGACACCGACCATGGACGGATACGGCAAGCCGGGATACACCCGGGAGGAGTTCGAGCGGGAGATGGACGCCGAGCTGGACGCGGTCAGCTCCCTGGACCGCGAGTGCCAACCGGGCGGCATTCACCACACCAACCGAGTGAACGAACTCCGCGAGATCCTCCGCACCCACCGGCCGGACACCGCCGACGTCTACGAGCCCGTCCGTGAAGCTCGGGCCCGGCAGGACGCTGCGCTGCTCGCCAACCGGGAGCCGGAGAGCGGCTTCCGCGCCGAGGTCGACCAGTTGGCGGCAGCGGCCGTGGACGACGGCCTGGACCGCCTGTTCCGCAGGCTCGGACCGCCCACCGAGAACTGACCGACCGAACGCATCGGTGCCCCGCCTGAGGTAAGCAGGCGGGGCACCGTCATGCAGGCTACCGGTGCGCTAGGCGCGGCCCAGCGACCACCCCTGAACATCCGCGATCCGGGTACGCCACAGAGGACGTTCCGGCCCCTGCGGGGCAATGCCGTTCATGCTCGTCGTGTAGTTCGTGATGAACTTCGCGTCCCTCAGATGCAGGTGACTCGGACGGCTCTGCGGCTGCTCCGCCAACTCCTCCTCAACGATCCCCACCAGATCCGAGATGACGTCCGAGCTGCCGCCGATCGTGGCCAGCCACGCCTTCAGCTCGCTGCGCCACCTACCGTGCCCGATCAACTCGCCGGTGACCAAGGCCCCGCCTATCTGCAACGTGACGCTGAGGGCGGACTTGTGGGACTCGTCCTCGTCCAGCATGGCCAGGATCGACATCAGGTACACGTCCCTGACCGGCTCGGGAATCACCACGTGGCTGTGCGCCTGAGGCTTCTCTTCGCTCATCGTTCGCCCTCCCCGCCTGTTGGTGGCTGCTGGGGCATGCGCGCCAGCAGCCTTGATCGACCAACGGTAGCGGGGGCCGCCGACAACGCCAGCTACTTCTGCACGGCCCGCCATGCCTCCAGCTCCCGGGTGCAGAGCACGCACAGCGGGTTCCCGCCCGGCCCGTACCGGTGGCAGGGATGCTGGCACTTCGTGCACGGCCCCACCTGGTTCGCAGGGCACACGGGGGCGGGTGGCTTCGGTCTGGCAGAAGGCGGGGTGCTCATGCGCACATCGTACGAGCGTGCGGAGAGAACGCCGCCGCCCCGTCAGGCGGACACGGCCACCCACAGGGACGGGCCCACCACGTTGGACGACATCGCCAGGCTGCCGGGCAGGGCGGTCTGGCCGGTCAGGTTCGTCGCATACCGCAGCGAGGCCCCGGACAGGTTGGCGTTGTTCGTGCCCGTCGTCATCCCGTTCGTGCGCATCAACGTCGGCGCGGTGGTGGCGTTGCAGACGATCGCCACCCAGTACGTGCCGGCCGCCACGGACTGGGGTGTCGCGAGCGTCGCGGAGCGGGCCGTGGAGCCGGTCGTGATGACGGAGTCCAGGCTCGCCGTGGACAACACCGTCCCCGAGCTGTTGACCAAGCCGATCCAGTTCTGGCCCGCTGTCGGCGTCGCGGCCGCGGTCGACATCAGGAACCAGCACTTCGCCACCATTACTGCTTGCCGCAGGTAGACGGCGGACAGGTAGATGGTGCCGTTGGTGAGGAGCTGCCCGGTGGAGGCGAAGCTCGGGTCGTACTGCCAGGCGTGGAAGCCGTGGTCGCCGGGCAGGGGCACGCTGGGCGCGGAGACGGAGGATCCGCCCACGCTGAGCGTGCCGTCCACGGCCAGGTTCCCGGTGACCGCAGCGTTGCCGGTCAGTCGCCAGGCGTTGCGGAGGCGGGACCAGGCGAGGGGAATGTCCTGGAGGGCCACGGCTGCTCCTTCTTAGCTGTAGAGCCGGAGGACGTCGCCCACCGGGAGGACGGGGATACCGCGGGCCGCGATCGCATCCATGATCGAGTCGAAGTCGGCCTGTGAGCACTGGTTGGCGTTCGCAGCCGTGCCCGCGACGATCTCGTGGAAGGTGAGGATGGTCCACGACCCGTCCATCTGGCACCGGTCCAGGGCGCCGCCCGCGCCGGTGAGGTTGGCGGGCAGGCCCCGGGCGGAGGCGCCAGCGAGGGAGCCGATGCCGGTGATGCTGCGCATCCGGTACGGCGCCGGGGGCGGGAAGGTCTCGAGGTTGTCGGCGCTCGAGATGCCCCGGCCGTTGCCGAAGTAGCGGCAGGCCAGGGCTTCGATGGAGACGTTGTCCGTGGTCTTGGAGAACCAGCCGCCGGGGTAGGCGAAGCTGTCGCTGGCGAAGCCGTTGGAGGCCATCCACATGCGGGTCTTACGGACGTCGTCCTCGACTGTGGCCGCGGGCAGGGTGTTGTACTTCGCGTTGTGGTTCGCTACCGAGTAGGCGTGGCCAGCGATCTCCCAGCCGCTGTTGCTCTGCACCGTCTGGAGTTGCGGCAGGGTGAGATAGCCGCCGGTGCCGATGACATCGCAGATCGTGTAGAGCGTGCCGCGGAACCCGAGGCCGTCCATCTTGGGGCGGGCGCCGGTGAACTGGGTGGCGTAGCTGTCGTCGAAGGTGATGGAGACGACGCCGTTGGGGAAGGTCTCCGTGGTGTCGGGGATGATCTCGATCGCCTGAAGATTCACGGTGAGGGCGTTGCCGGTGTTGTCGTCGACCGTCTGCACCAGTAGGTCCGTGAAGCCGGACGTCACGGAGGGGACGCCGGTGGAGGAGATCGAGTATGTGCCGGCCGCTGAGCGGACGTCCGCCCACGACAGGGTGATCGCGGCCCACTCCCCCGACAGGATCTGGTTCTCCGCGGTGGAGGCGTGGGTCGTCAGACGCCACTGGAAGTAGTTCGCCAGCGAGCTCGAGCCGACCTGCACGTTGATCTGGTTCAGGTGGGTCACGTCGGCGATGCGCAGCACCAGGCGGAGTGCCTTGCCCGTCAGGTCCGGCAGTGCACTGCCCAGCCTGCGGATGTTGGCGACCGCCCCCGTCCCGGTGGTGACGAGCCCGAAGCTCTGGGTGCCCCGGCAGAAGACGCTGGTGTCGTTGGCGTTGGAGGACGCCACCCCCGAGCCGGAGGCCGCCCAGCCGTGGCCGGACTGGAACTGCTGCGACCAGCTGGCAGGCCGCCAGGCGGGCCGCGGACTGGACGGCATCGCCATCGGTAGTGCGAACCCCGACGCCGTGAGACGACCCGAGACGTCCAGGGGCCCCGTCACGCTCACCCCGGATGCCGGGTCGATGACGTGCTTCACCGCCCCGTACAGGGCGTCCACGAACTCCACCCGGCCGGCGACCTGAACGTTCTGTGCGTCGGCGGACAGCCGCAGGTAGGGGCGCTGGGTGCCGTTGAAGCCCGTGCCGGACCAGTTGGAGACGATCAAGTCGGCGCCGGTGGCCTCGAGGTCCAGGGCGCTGCCGCTGCGGCGGAACCGGTAGCCCTTGTTGACGTCCTTGACGGTGAGGTCGCCGTCGGCGATCTGGGCGTTGCCTGCAACGTTGAGGCTGGCGAGCCAGGCGGTGCCGTTCTCTACGGCTGCGATCCGGTTGACGGTGTCGTCGACGTAGGTGTTCAGGGCTGTGACGGTGAGCTGGGTGGCGAACTTGCCGTCCGCCCAAGTCTTGTAGCCGTGCGGGTCATCAGCGCTCGTGTGGGCGGTGATGGCGGTCGCGGTGGTGCCGGCCGGTTCGGCGTCGATCGCGGCGGGGGTGAGCGGGTCGCTTCCGCCGGTGGCGTGGGAGGCGGCGTGCGAGGTGGGTGTGCGGGCGTTGGTGGTGGAGGGGTCGGTGGAGCGCAGGGCGATGTCGTCGCCCGCGCCGGCCGCTCCAAGCTCGGGCTGCGGTCCCGGTTCGCCCTGCGGGCCAGCAGGACCCTGGGGTCCCGGCTCCCCGGTCGCCCCGACCGGGCCGGGGCCCCCCTGCGGTCCTGCTGGTCCCGCGCTGCCCTGCGGGCCGGCGGGTCCAGTGGGCCCGGCCGGTCCCGGCACCGCCACATAGCGCGGCAGCCCAGGCTCAACCTGCATCAGCTCCGCCAGGTCGACCTCCGTAAGAGTCCCGGCGAGAGTGAAGTAGAAGGGGTGTGGGGGCTGGCCGTCGACGGTGACGATGGCGTGCCACAGCCAGCCGGCCGGGTTGCTGCCCGCGGCGCTGTTGTCCAGCAGCCGCACACCGACCGTGGTGCCGTCGGTGTCGACGAGACGCCCCTGGTTGTCGAACTTGTAGGTGCCGCTGCCGGTGAACTGCACTGGTGTGCCGTCGATGATGATGGCGGGCACGTTCGGGGACAGGCGGACCGTGCCGGTGGCGGCGGTGCCGCCAGCCGGGTTGGTGACCGTCAGGGTTACCAGCTTCGTGGGCAGGCCGTCGGGGAATGGCAAGGGGAGCTCCTCAGTTGCGGCGGCGCTCGAGCAGCCCGAGGGGCAGCAGTCCAGAGCTGGACGGGCTGTCGGACGGTTCGGGCTGCTGGGGTTCAGGGCTGGGCGAGGGCTCCGGGCTGGCAGTGCTGGTCTGGGTGCATCGGTAGCGGGGGTTGTCCGGGTCGAAGTCGGACACGGGGACGCACTGGTATTCGTTGCCGTCCTGGTCGATGTACGTCCATTCCGAGGGCGGGGCCCCGTTCTTCCCGTCGGTCCCATCGGTTCCGTCCCTGCCGTCTTGGCCGTCTGCTCCTGGGGCGCCGTCCTCGCCGTCCTGTCCGGCGGGACCGGTCGGTCCGGGGATGGTGGAGTCGGCGCCTGGCTGCCCGGACGGGCCAGGCGGTCCAGAGGGGCCGGGCGGGCCTGGGCTGGGCGTGATGGTGGGCGCCGGCTTCCCGGACGGGCCGGCGGGCCCGGGCGGACCCGACGGGCCGGGTGCGCCGATGACGGTCTTGCCCGGCTCACCCCGCGACCCGGGCGGACCGCCCACAGGCTTCTCCCCCAGAGATTCCACCTGCTGGGCCAGCGCGTCACGCGCCTCATTGGATGCCCGCAGATCACTCTGCAGGCTCTGCACGGACAGCAGAATCCATGCGATCGCAGACCCCAACACGAGAGCTGCGATCAACGCGATTCCGTCGCCACGGCGCCACCGGCGCTCCTGGGCGCGTATCTGTGCCCTGCCCATCACGTCCCCCGGCCAAGCAGGAGAATCACCGGTAGGAGAATCCCGACCAGGGGCACTACAACGGCTCCGATCAGCCACCTTCTGGTGGCTACCAGCTTCTCGGCGTCCTTTTCTCGAAGGGTTTCCAACGTGGACACCCGCCCGGTCAGCGCCTCGTGACGAAGGTCGTAGATCCGTTGGTCGACCTTTTCGTCCAAGCGCCGGCCGAGCTGTTGGATGTCGTCGCGGACGTCGGCGAGCCGATCCTCAAGTCGCCGGACCATCTCTCCGGGCGTCGGCTCGTCGCTCATCGTGGGGTTCCGGTCAGGCCGCGAGCCGGACGCCTTCACGGGTCACCGGTGCGGTGACCTGCGTGCGGTCGTAGGCGCCCAGCGCGAGCGATACGAACGAGAGCACAGTGGCCTGCGTGGCCACGTCCCAGTCGAGACCGAGACCGACGGCGAGGGCGATGACGGCCTGCACAAGGCCGAGGATGGCGGCGACGACACCGTCCTTGGTGGCCCAGGCGATGAAGACGCCCATACCGGCTGCGGCGACGGCGTTGACCCATGCCTGGGTCTCCTCGTCGACCTCCATGACGAACGCGGAGAACAGCTTCACGGCGACGGCGAACAGGGTCAGCAGGGCGGCGGGTTCACGGCCGAAGACAACGATGGGCTTCACGGGGTCCCTTTCAGGTGGGTTGGGCGAGGGAGCGGCAGCCGATGACGGTGCCGTCGGATGTGCGGACGTCCTGGTGCGTGACCAGCAGGTCGGTGCGGCGCGGGTGGTGGGCGAGAGCCACATCGAGGGGCACCACGTAGCACACGCCGTCCCGCGCGGCGGGCAGGTTCTCGGCGTGCCCGTACTCGATGAGCTCCACCGGCACTTCGTCCTGGTAGATGGTCATCAGGGGAAGCGGAGAGAGCTGGACGGTGGGCTGCTTGGGGTCGAGGGTCTGGCGCAGCCCCAGGTCCAGGTCGTCGACGCCGTCGGGCCGGTCCGTGTTGTAGAGGCGGATGACCCGGGCGGTCAGGTTGACGATCACGACACGACCTTGAAGCCGTGCTTGTCGGCCAGGCGCTGGAGGCTGTCCCGGCCGGGGATGCCGTCGGCGGCTTCCCCGCGGTAGTTCCCGCCAGCCTTGGACCGCTGCCACTTCGCGTACGCCTCGATGGTGGCCTCGCCGAAGTGGCCGTCCAGATAGGGCTTGGCGAGCAGCCCCTCGTTGACGAGGGCGGCCTCGACGGTCCGGGTGCCGCTGTAGGTGACGGGGGTTCCCTTGGCTGCCGGGTTCTTCAGCGCGGCCTCGCGCAGCTTGGACAGGTCAACGGTCGGCTGCTGCGGCTTGGGGAGCGGTGTAGGGGTGGGGGCAGGCTTGGTGCCGGTCAGGCGCTCGGAGACCCTGGTGAGTACGTCCGTCCAGTTCAGGCCGGGCCCGCGCGGATCCACCTTGCCGGGCTGCCAGTCCAGGTGGCGGATGACGGAGCGCGCGCTCCAGCCGTGATGGCGGCACAGGGCGGCGGCAACGCGGACGATCGCCTCGATCTGCGCGTCGGGCCACGGGTCCTTGCCGTCGCCCATGTTTTCGCACTCCCAACCGTAGAAGTGTCGGTTGCCGTCGACGGTGGCCTGGTCGTCGGCGGGCGGCGCCTTCTCGGCGATGACCGCGGCCAGCACGTCGCTGTCACCGAGGCCGGCGTGGTTGGCGCGGCCGTAGCCGACGAGGTGTACCTGCCCGTCCTTGGCGATGACGCCGTGACAGAGCGGGCCCGGGAGAGCGCTGTAGCCCTTGCGGCAGATGCTGACGGTGTTGGCCGTGCCCTTGGTGACGGTGTGATGAATCATCACGCCGTGCACGGGACCCCAGGGTCCTTTGCTGTTGCGGTTGTGAGTGGGCCAGTTGCCGACCTCGACCACCCGGACGCCTTCGTCGCGGAGAAGCTTGAGGAACGTACTCGCTGCGGGCGGGGTGGCCATGGAACCTCCGAAATCACCGAGCCTTGTAATCACTCGTAAGTCACCTAGTTCACTTTCGATTTCAAGGCTAGCGATGGTTTCGTAGAGTGTTCCCCCTGCTCGGCTATAGCTCGGGGGAACATGCGGCGCAGACAGACCTACGCTCGCTGTATGCCGCCCAGGAGTCCCATCCGCACCGTCGTACTGGCCCAGAACCTGCGCGAGTTCCACGCCTGGTGCCGCGAGACCGCCACCAGCCCCCGCGACCGCACCGTCCTGTACGCCTCCGGCCCACATGCGTTGCGCGGACTAGCGCACGAGGGGATATGCATCGTCCGTTATGGGGACTGGTGGGACCGCATGGACCGCCATGCCCTCGAAGACGCGATCGGATGGCTCATCCATCACCGCAACGCCCGCCTGCTGGAGGTCGCACATGCCTGACGAGGACGCCCTCCAGCAGCAGGTTGCCCTGGCCTGCCTGCAAGCCCGCAGCCTGATCACGCCGATCCTCGAGTCCGCCGAAGGCGTCAAGGCGGACATGCTCGGCCGCGGCTGGTCAGCTACCAACGCCGAGGCCGTAGCCAGTGCGTACGTGCAGGCCATGCTGAAGTCCGCGCTCAGCGGCCAGTGACCTCACCCCGGTACAACCTTCAGTTCCAGCCCGGCCCCGTAGGCGGCCCAGAACTGGTCCGGCGTCCACGTGCGGCCGTCAGCGAGGAACACCGGATCCACGCGCACTCCTCCAATGGCAGTCGGGTCGGCGACCGCCGCCCACGCCACCACGCTTGAGGGGGCTGGTATCCCGGTGGTGCTGGCGTTCTTGGGGGCGTAGGCCTCCACGCGCATCCCGGGCGCGGCCGCCACGATGCCTGTCACCGCGGGGGCGGCAGCTGGTTCGGGTGAGGTGATGAGCGGCACTCAGAACCTCCGGATGAGGCGGAGGCTGGTGGCGTAGGTGCCGGCGCCGTCGAGGCGGGACGCGCCGCCGAGGTCACCGAAGGTCGGCCCTTGGGGTGTCTTCCTACTGTTGATGAATCGCGGCTGGCCGAGGGAGTCCGTGCCGAGGTAGATGCCGTTGTGGTCGAGTTGGCCCTCGGTCTCGCCACCGCCGGAGGTGGCGTCGAAGTGGGGGACGTCCCCGATCTGGATGTTCGTCAACGGCGGCGCGGCGCCGGTGGCTTGGGCGACGATGATGCCCGGGCCTGAGGGGCCGATGTCCTTGGTCTGCCGCGGCAGGACGGTGCCGTCGATGTTGAGGTTGCGGACCATGGGGATGCCCATGTGGAAGCCGTAGATCATGCGGACGA
Organism: Streptomyces africanus; assembly: GCF_002150735.1. Lineage (GTDB taxonomy): Bacteria > Actinomycetota > Actinomycetes > Streptomycetales > Streptomycetaceae > Streptomyces > Streptomyces africanus. The sequence continues at coordinate 12,296 of NZ_MUKA01000037.1, read as the reverse complement.
AGCCGGAACAGTCCAGGCAGCCCGCCTCCCCCACGCCGGCGGTCTGCGTCTCGCCATTCGCGAAAACCCAGTCTCTGGCCATGTAGTCGTGGAAGTCGGCGCCCTCGATGGGGATACCGGAGCTGTCGAGGGGACCGTAGCTGCACTGGCCGGCGACCTGGGCTCCGGCGAGAGCGGGGCTGGTCACGGCGGGAGCACCGGTGACGTACATCATCGCGTAGGCCAGCACATCCGGCCGGGTGTCGGTCGCCCAGGTGCGGATCTGGTCGGCGAGCGCGGGCGTCCACGTCCCGTTGAACGGCTGGGCGAGGACCCGCACCCACGTGCTGTGCGTGACGCTCGGCACGGTCTCCCAGCTACCGGAGATGACCTGGAGGTCGTCGACCTGGACGAGGCGGGGCAGGCCTGTGGAGCCGGTGGAAGCGAGCGCCCGGAGCCCGACGCGGCCCGAGGGATTCGCTGTCTCGGTGACCGAGTGCAGCCATGTGCCGGGCTCTGGGTCTCCGTCCTTCCAGGCGCGGCAGCGGATGGTGGTCCCGGTGCGCTGGGCGCGGATCCGCCACCACTGGCCGCCGGTGAACCCGGTGCCGACCTGAGTTGCGGTGCCGAGCGTGGTGGTGGTGCCGGCGACTTCCTTTTCCAGGGCGAGCTGGACGACGCCGGTGGTGAGGACCAGCAGGCGGGCCCGGTTGGCGTTGTTGGTGTCGGTGTAGCCGAACGACAGGCCAATCGAGGTGGTGGCGCCAGCCGGGACCGTGGTGACGGTGACCTTGGCGGTGACGTCGACGTCGGTGAGGGTGTCGACGATCGTCGTGTGCCGGCTGGAGTTGGCGACGTCGCAGGAGATCTGGCCGACCGACCCTGTGACGGTGTACAGGGTGGAGGTGCCGGACTGGGACCAGCTGCCGCCGCCCGGGCTCGTCCCGAATCCGTCGCTCGAGGTGCGGGTGAACTGGTCGGTGAAGGGCCGCTTGTTTTCGGTGAAGGTGCGGGTGGCTCCGCGCATGGTGACGGTTCGGGCCCCGACGGTGAGGGTGGCCAGAAGGCCTTGGGAGTCGGAGACCTGCAACTGCTGCGGTGGGCCCGTGACGGTATTCAGAGTGAGCGCGCCGAGGGGCTGCTGGTAGGGAATGCGGTCGTCGAGGATCGTCAGAGCGCTCATGTCACAGCCCCTGCACGTCGATCTGGATGGTGACGGCGGTCGGTGTGCCGGCCACGCTGCGCACCGCTACCGCTATTGCGTCTCCGGCGGCGACGGCCGTGTTCTGCAAGGCGGCGGCAGCCATCCATGTGGTGTCGGTGGACAAGGACAGATCCGTGGTGGCGAGGTCAGCGCCGTTCTTGGTGGCGTTGATGGTGGCCCCGGTACCGCCCTGCCGGTAGCCGCGCACTGCGGTGACCGTGCAGGCCCGGGGTGCCCGCCAGATCACGTACGTCACAGCACCGGTGGGGGCGGTGACGACGAGTCCCTTGGTGGCGGTCGCCGTGGCCGGCAGGGTGCGCGTGGGTGCCGCGGTCGTTCCCGAGGCGTAGACGACGTTCGCGCCGACCATGAGGGTGCCGGTGCTGGTCGAGTACAGGCCCTGCGTGGCGGCGTGCAGGTAGGAGTCGTCGACCTGGACGAGGGTGGCGGCGCCGGTGACAGCCAGGCCGTACTGAGGGCTGTTGGTGGTGGTACCGCCGTCGTCGACGCCCGGGTAGCACGTCATGTTGGTGACGATGACGGGCACGGTCGCAGCGGCGACGGCGAGGCCCGCGAAGCCGCCTCCGCCGGTGCCTCCGTTGCGGCCATCGCGGCGGGTCTGGAGTCCGGTGATCAGGATGGGCGTGTTGCCGGTGGCGTCGACCAGGACGCCGTGCTGGCCGTTGCGGTCGGTGGAGCAGCCGGTCATCTGCATGCCGCCGGAGCCGGCCCAGTCTCCCCAGGCTCCGGTGATGCGGTAGCCGTGGGATCCGTTCCACTCGGTGCGGCACAGGCTGAGTTGGGCGTTGGCGCAGTTGGTGATGACGATGCCCTGGGCCCAGCAGCCGATGACCTGGCAGTCGTCGAGGGTGAGGTCGGTGTGCTTTTCCCACACCATGCCGTTGGCGTGACAGTTGTCGACCATGACGTGGTGGAGTCGCCAGCTGTAGGGCATCTCCCCTGCACCGTTGGTGCCGCAGATGATGCCGTTGTTGGGCATCTGCCGGATGCACACGTTGTCCAGGACGACGTTCTGCACGTTGCCCTTGCCGAACAGCCCGTCGATGCTGGAGCCGGTCAGCTGGGAGCCGTCCAGCATCAGGTTGACCATGCGCTGCTCGCCGCTGATCGCCGGGTGGGTGCCGTCGTCCTCACCCACGATCTGGATGACGCTGGTGCCGGTGAACGGGGCGACGGGCTGGATGTAGCAGGGGTAGTCGTCGTTCGTCATGCCCGGCCCGACCATCAGGTTGGCGTGGGAGCCGAGCAGAGTGACGCCGTTCTTCCAGTCCAGTGTGGTGGTGGTCTTGTACACGCCGCGCGGGAAGTACACGATCCCGCCGGGCGGGCAGGCGTCGATCGCGGCCTGGATAGCGAGGGTGTCGTCGGCGATGCCGTCACCTTCGGCGCCGTAGGAGGTGACGAGCAGCCAGTCCAGCGCGGCAGGGATCTGCGAGGAGTCGATGTTGCCGCTGCCGTCCAGGACTGCCCAGCCTCCGGGCTGCCCGCCTTGCTGGATGAAGTCGGTGAGCACTTCCGCGGTGTCGGTGGCGGCCATGGCGTAGCGGCGGCCGTAACCGAAGTCGACGTAGCAGGAGGTGACACCATCGGGGCCGTAGAAGGCGACCGCGCCGTCCGTGTCCGCTGTGACCGTGGTGATCGGCGTGTTGGTGAGGTCGGTCAGGTCGGTGATCTGAGTGCCACCGGTGAGGGCGTCCCATACGGTGCCGGTCGCGCCCGGGCGGAGCAGCAGTTGGTTGCCGACCTTCTCCATGGCGTAGTCCGCCGGGCTGTTCCCAAATGCATGTCGGGCCACTGGTGCCTTCTTTCTGCGGCTCAGGCGAGCCAGTAGGAGCCGTCGATGGTGAGGACGTCACCGGAGCGGATGTTGAACGGCTGGTTGTTGAACACGCTGAAGCTGTTCGGTACGGAGGTGCTGCTGGAGCCGTTGGTCATCGAGTAGCGCAGCCGGGCGATCTTCGACTGGGACTCGGTCGGGAAGACCATGGCGATACCGACCGCGGATCCCTCGCCGTTGCCGCTGGTGAAGTTCCACTTGAACAGCGACCGGTGATCAAAGGTGGCGGGCAGCCCGGGGGGCAGGGACACCTCAAGCGGATCCGGGTACTCGGCGGGGTTTCCGGTCGGCTCGAGCTGGATCGTCAGGTCGACGCGGCCGCCGACGACTTGCGCGCGGCCGATGTTCTTGCTGCTGAAGCCCCAGTTGATGGTGCTGGTTCCGGCCGTCCACACCGGGGTGTAGGTGAAGGGCTTCATGCCGGCCGACGCGAGCCACTTCCAGTCCGCGCCGTCGCCGACGTACAGATCAGTGCCCTCAATTTTTAGGGTGTGCTTGGCGCTGGGCCTGCCGCTGCCCGGCATGCTGGGGATGACGCCGCGGCTGGTGAAGTACCGCTTGTCGAGGACGTTAGCGGCGGTCACAACCGTGGCTCCGGCGCCGACCGTGCACTGGGCGAGAGGAATCTCCCACACCCCGTCTTCTGCCTGGGTGAGGGGCGGAGCGGTGGCGCCGCCGCTCTTGTACTGCACGGTGACGGAGTTGGCGGACTGGCTGGCGCGCAGCACGACAAGGTCGACGCGGGCCGCACCACCGGCGTTGGCCGGCACGTTGAGGTTCTTGGTGGCGTCCAGGTGGTAGTAGAAGCCGTTCACGAACGCCATACCGGGCGCGACGCTGACGGTCGTGGTGCCGGAGCCGGTCACCTTCAGCGTGGCGGTGGAAGGGTCTTCGGTGTGCACCCCGTCCAGGCCCCAGCGGCGGGCCACGCGGGACCACTGCAACTCGGTCGCAATGGGCGAGCCGTCAAACGGCGCACTGAACTCGGCCATCAGGCAGCCTTCCTTGTCTTCAGGCGCCCGACGTCCTTCTTGACCTGGGCGATGTAGGAGTAGATGCGGGCCACGGTGTTGGTGCCGGAGCTGTCGCCGCCGACGGTGGCTTTGACGGTGGTGGCATCAGATGCGGTGGAGGTGAGAGTGACTTCGCGGCAGACGTCCGTGTACCAGTCGCCGCGAACATCAGCGGACACGGTGTCGCCGACGTTGTAGTCCCGGCCGTAGCGCAGCTGCGGGATGTCGATCGGCGAGATGGACAGGGATCCCTGTCCGGCCCCGTTGGTGAGGGCCTCTTCGGCGCCCTGGTCCATCTGAGCGGTCAGGTCCACTGAGGCGGTGTCCACGGACGTGAGGTCGACGAACTGCTCGAGGACCAGGCCGGGGAAGAGGGGGTCGGTGCGGTCGTAGGTCTTGCACACCCGGGGGGAGGTGCCGCCGCCGGCGACGACGATGGCGCGGGTGCATGTGGGCGGGGTGGTGGAGTAGGAGGCGTCGGTGAGGTTGCCGAGCCGGAAGGAGAAGCGGGCCTCCCCTGAGCGGTCGAGGGGTGTGTAGACCTGGAACTGCAATCCGGTGCCGACCTGTACGACGCGGAAGCCGAGCGGGCCAGCCGCGTTCGCGATGTCGGCGAGGACGGTGAGCAGGTTGTCGAACTGGTTGACCTCGCGGGTGAGGGTCGGGCCGCGCAACCCGTCTGCGGCGAGGGTGAGCAGCGCGTTCTTGCGGGTCGCGAGGGCGCCGGGCCCGGCGTTGAGGTTGACCAGCTGCCGCATCGCCGTTTCCGCCTTCACCGCGCTGAGCTTGTAGACGGAGGACGTCTGCGAGCCGATGGCCGCGGCCGGGTCGGGCCAGCACGTGAACTGGGACAGCAGGCTGGTGTCGTCGACGCCGCCGACGGTGAGCTTGCCGGAGCCGCCGTCGCTCTCGGAGCGGGACCAGTCCACGGTGCGGATCGGCCCCGACATGACCGTGTCCCCGTCCGCGGTGCGGATGATGAGTCCGTTGCCCTCGACCAGGAGCGGCGCCTTGTCGGAGTCGGCGGAGATTTCCAGCGTGTACGCGCCGACCGCGTTGAACCTGGGGACGACGGTCAGGGACGTGTAGTCGTCGACCTGACCGAGGCGGGCGAGGCTGGAGCTCCTGACGTAGACGCGGAGCGCGCTGGTGTTCACCGGTGTCCTCCTCTCAGGCGGCCAGGTAGCGGGGCTGGTAGGTCATGCGGACGCGGGTGTTCGAGGTGGATCCGGCGACGGTCAACGTCAGATCGTTGAGGCCGGGTTCGAGCACCCACATCGTGGAGGCATCCGACAAGTCGCCCCACAAGTTCGTTGTTCCGTTGAGCAGGGCGGTCTGCTGCCGCTCCCGGGTGTCGATGACGATCGTGTCGCCGATGGTGACCGTGCGGTTCAGGACGAGAACTTCGCCCGTGGTGACGTTGGTGAGGCTGACCGACGTGGCCGGTCCGGTGATCGTCCAGACGGGGAAGGCGTCGTCGTCGCCGTCGTTGTCGACTGTCACCGATCCCAGGACCTGGGAGTTGCCGACGACCAGCGGCAGGATCGGGAAGAAGGTGCCGGCGACCGCTGCCCGCCACTCGGTGGTGACTTCCGCGCCGAGCCAGAATGGTTTGGGGCAGGCGAAGGTGAGAACGTTGATGCACCAGCGGGCGCCGGCCGCATCCAGGGACTCGTCGCCCTCCAGGCCCGCGCTGTAGCGGGCTCCGATGGTGCGGGACGTGCCGTCCGCCTGCGTCACGGTGAGGGTGCCCGTGCCGCGCTTGGGGTTCAGGGAGCGGATCAGGCCCCGGCGGCGCGCAAGGTAGGCAGCGCGGGAGTCATCAGCCCAGAACGCGATCGGCAGGGCGATCTCCTTGCCCTGGGCGCGGACCTGTCGGATCTCGTAGCCGTCGATGCCCGGCGATTCGTCCTGGGTGAAGGCGTACTGGGGCATGTCCAGGCCCTTGGCGCCGGGCTGGAGGACCCAGCCGTTCTCCCAGTCGGAGAACACCGTCCTCAGCCCGGCGGGGTCGGTGAACGACACCAGCGGCATCTCGTTGACGCGGGTGGGCCACGGCACCCCGGGAGGAGTTTCGGGGAGTTGGGTGGCGACGAGGATGGGCATGGTCAGCCTCCCACTACGACGGGCCGGTGGAGAGCGTCCTCGAGCGCGAGCGCGGCGAGGATCGACTGGCGGGAGGCGACCTCGCGGGTGGTGGCGCTGTAGTGCAGGTGCCGGTCGCCGACGGTGGTTGTGCTGGCGTTGGACTCGATGCGGGCGCCGGTGGCGGCTGCGGAGGTGCGGACCAGGGCTGCCATGCGTGCGGCGGTCATCGCGGCTTCGGGAGTCGCGTCGCGCATGCCCTGCGAGAAGCCGGCCACGGTGAATCGTCCGAGCTCGGCGAACACCCGCGACGGGCTCTTGATCTTCAAGGCCTTCTTGATGGCCTGCTGGATCTTCTTCGCCAAGTCGCTCATCGCCTTGTTGATCGACGCCTCTTGCGCCTTCAACCCGGTGAGGTAGCCCTTCCCGGACTGGGCACCCGCGTCGTACATAGCGTCGGCCGCATCCTTGCCGTACTGCCCGGCCGCAGCCGTGATCTGACCCTGCACCGAGTTGATCTGCTTCAGTTGATCGGGGGTCGCATCGACCAGGGCCTTGGCCCACGCGGCACCCTGGTCTGGCCCAGCGCTGATGATCTGCTGGAGGAGGGCCTTGGACAGGCCCCGCTTGGCCAGGGTCTGGAGGTTCGCGCCGAACGCTTTGAGCTGGCCGAGGCGGACCTGCATCCCGGACAGCACGCCAGCCGCGTCGAACGTGTTCCCTGCACTGGGCAGGGACGTCATCTGCGCGAAGGACGTGGCCTGGCCGACACTGTCCGCGCGGAGCTGCTCTGCGGCCGCCAGCTTCGCAGTGATCTCAGCGCGCTGCTTGGCCAGGAACTGCAACCGGGCGTTGGTCTTGTTGACCTGCGCCAGCAGCCGGTTGTCGAGGTCGGTCTTGACGCCCTTGAACGCGTTCTTGATCGCGGTGACGAGGGTCTTCATCTCCGCACTGATCGCGGCCGCAGTGCCCTGCAACTGCTTGACGAAGTCCCCGCCGACCGCGGAGGCGATCGGCCCGGTGTCGATGCGCTTGCCGCCCACGCGGATGATTCCACCGCCGGCGTAGCCACGGGGCAGGCCCCGGCCGATACGGATACCGCCGATCACACCGCCGCGGGCGTAGCCGCCGGGCCGGTTGTAGGCGCGGGAGAGGGAGCCGTAGGTGGCCAGGGCGTAGCGCATGCTGGAGTAGATGTTCGCGAGTGGGTCGACGCTGACGCCGTACATGAACGGGCCGGTCTTGCGGTATTTCCCGGCGTAGGCGGCGAAGGTTCCCCGGATGACCTGCATGAGACCAACGGAGGGGTGGCCGGCCTTGGCGTTGGAGTCCCAAAGGTTGACGGCCCTGGGGTTGCCGCCCGACTCCTGGTTCATCCGCCTGAGCGTGGTGTTGACCAGGCTCATGGACTGGTTGAGCTGACCGAGGGCCTGGCGGACGGTGCCGGCCCAGCGGCTCACTCCCTTACCACCGGGCTCCCCGCCAGTGAGGTACTTCATCGGGTCCACCGGCTTGCCGTTGACGCGGGCCTCAAGGTGGAGGTGCGGCCCGGTTACGTTGCCGGTAGCGCCGACGGAGCCGACCCGGGCGCCGCCCTTGATGCCGGAGCCGACCTTCGCGGCGATCGACGACATGTGCGCGTACAGGGAGGACAGGCCCTTGCCGTGGGAGATGGTGACGTGCTTGCCGTAGGGGCCGCCGGAGGTCGCGGACTGCACGGTGCCGTTGTCGACGGCGACGACCTTGGTGCCGGTGCGGGCGGGGAAGTCCAGACCAGTGTGCCGACCCGAGCTCCACATCGACCCGCGCTTACCGAACGGCGTTCCGAAGGGGGCGTTGACCGGCTTGCGCCACACGCCGGTGGATTCCGGGATGTCCTTGCCGCGGATGTAGTCGATGGCCTTGTCGATGAAGTTCAGCGGGGCCTGGGCGATCATTCCGCCCCAGCCGTTCTTGTTCTTGCCCAAGGCGGCGGTGATGCCGGTCTTGACGGGCTTGAACGCCTTTTCCGCGAGATCGGCGAGGCCGCCGCGGACCGCATCGGAGCCCTTCTTCAGTACGGAGCCGACACCATCGGCGATGTTGGAGCCGATGCTCTTGATGCCGCCGAGGATGCCGCCCTCTGCGAATCCGTACTGCATGCGCGCCACGGCGGGGTTCTGGCCGCGCATTGCGGCCTGGTTCATGGCGTACAGGCGTTGCCGCTCGTAGGGGTCGCGCATGACCTCGGAGACGTAGACGCCTTCGCCGCGGCGCATGGGCACGAGTTGGTCGTCGCCGTCGCGCCAGGTGGACCAGCCGGGCAGGATGCCGCCGCGGGCCCGACCGTGGATGCCTCCCCTGGCGAATCCCTTGGGCAGGCTCATCGTGTCCAGGTCGGGAACACCCGGGATTTTAGCGGCAGTTCGATTCCAGACTGAGACAATTCCTCGGTTATATACCGTTTCTATCCAGAATCGGATGGGGGCTTTGACGAGGTTCTGAATGCCCTTCCAGATCTTCCCCAGACCGCTGACCGCGCCCTTGAAGGCGCCCGTGAGGCCGTCGACGAAGCCGTCCCAGCCCTTCCGTACGGCCTTCCAGGCTCCGGAGGCGATACCGGTGACCCGGTCCCAGAAGCTGTTCCAGATTTTGACCGCGCCGTCCTTCAACTGGCCGAAGAACTTGACGATGCCGTTCTTGATGTCAGTGACGATCTCGATGAGGCGCTTCCACATGCGCTTGAACCAGTCGATGGCCCCCTTGACGATGTCCGGGATGATCGAATGGCCAAGCAGGATGTCGAACAGGCGCTTGAACTGGTGGACAATCCACTTCACGCCGTCGGTGACCATGTTGACGAACTTGGTGATCCAACCGATGACCGTGGTGATGATCGGCACGAGGAACTTCAGGGCCCCGGCCAGCACCTTGGTGAACAGGCCTGCCAGGAACACGATCAGCGGCAGCAACGGAGTGATGATCTCCATCGCGAGCTTCAGCAGCGACACGGCGAGCTCGGACAGCGGTGGCAGGATCGGCAGGAGCGCAGTGAGGATCGGCGGGAACATCGGCGCCAGCTGCGCGAGTAGCTGGCCGATCATGCCGACGGCGGGAAGCAGCGCCAGCAGCACAGGCTTCAGCGCTGATACGAACGCCCCGACCAGGGGAATGAGGGCTTTGCCGATCTGCTGGATGAACGGGGCCCAGGCCTTGATGAAACCGCCGATCAGCTGGCCGATCGGCACGAGCAGCGGCATCAGGGCCTGGACGAGGCCGATGATGACCCCGCCGACTTCCTTCAGGATCGGCATCAGCGCGTCGATGATCGGCTTCAGGGCGGCGCCGAGCACCCCCGCGAGCTGGATCAGGACCGGGCCGAACTGTTCGGCGAGCTGCTGCACGACGGGGGCGAGTGCGGCCAGCAGCGGCAGCGCCGCCTGGATAACCGCGCCGAGGACACCGGCGAAGAGCTTCGCGACGGCGTTGAGCGCCTTGAAAATCTCGGTGAGGGCTGCCTGCACCTCGGGCAGCTGGATGATGCGGTTGATCTCTTTGAGGGCGGCGCCGATGGTGCCGAAGAAGTTCCCGCCCGCGGCAGAGGCGGCACCGAAGATGCCAGAGAAGATCCCGCCGATGTCGCCCAGGACCTGCCCGAACTGGATCGCCACGTCCAGGGCCTTGTTGATGGACTCCGACAGGCTGCCGGACTCCAGGCCCTTGGAGAGTTTGGCCATGACCCGGTCCATCGCCGACGCGGCGCCAGCACTGATCCGGTCGAAGGCCGGCTGGGCGGCTATGGACAACTGGGCAAAACCGGTGACCATCTGGCCGGGGATGCGCGAGACGTTGCCCATCGACTGCCGCACCCCGTCGAAGACCTGCTTGAGCTGCCCGGTCTTCTGCAAGTTGGACACGGCGCTGAGGGCGTTGAGGCCCATGCGGTTGACCTCGCCCGCCATGCCGACCAGGCCGGCACGCACGGTGGGCAGGATCTGCCCGCCGACCTGGCCCATGCGGGTCGCGAACCCGGAGAACAGGCGGTCCTGGACGTCGAGCTTCATGTCCCGCCAGGCCGGTGCCATCGCCTGCAACTGATTGACGAACGCGCGTGCGTTCGGCGACAGCTTGGCCATGGCCTGATCGAGCTTCGACGTCTGGGTGGCGGCGGTCTCCTGCGCCTCCCCCACTCTGCGCACCGCGTCAGCGACGGCTTCCTGCGCATCAGCGACCTGCCGTTGCCCATCCACCTGGGCCTTGACCACGTCGCGCTGCGCCTCGACGAGGGCCCGCTGCCGGTCGGCGACCTGCTGATCCGCCTGAGAGGCCTGCTGCTTGGCCTGCACGACCTGCTTGGAGCCCTCGATGCCGGCCTTGTTCGCCGCGGCGGTGTCCTTTTCCAGGCGGCCCAGCTCGAGGCGCTGCTCCTCCAGCGACTGCACTGCCCGGTCCCGGGACAGTTCGGCCTGCTGGATCTGCAACTGTGTGGAGGCGGGGTCGGAGCGGACCCGGGCGAGGTCTTCCTCGGCCTGCTGGATGGCGAGGGTGGCTTCTCGCTCGCTGAGCCGCCCGTCCTTGAGCTGGTTGTTCATGTCCTGCAAGTCGCGGACGGCTTGCCGGCGGGCGGCGGTCAGGTCCAGTTGGGCCTGGCGGGCGTCGCGTTGCGCGGAGGACAGGTCACGTTCAGCGCCGGCGACTTGCAGGTTGGCTTGGCGGATCCGTTCGGCGGCCTGGACCCGGGCGTCCTGAAGGGAGCGCTGGGCGCGGGCGAGGGAGCGTTGTGCGTCTTCGACCTGGCGGGTGGCCGACGCTGCCTTCGTGGCCTCCGTAGCGACGGGCTGGAACGCCGCTTTGATGGCGTCACCTACGCCGCTGGCGCCGACTTTGATGGCGGCGAATCCGCCGATGAGCAGGGCGAGCCCGGGTGCGGCCGTGGCGGCGAGCGGGCCCATCTGTACGAGGGCGGAGCCGAGAGAGGCGATGGACGGCAGGGCAAGGGCGGCCGCGCCGGCCAGCGCCTTGATGCGGCTGGAGAGGAGGCCGACGCCGCCTGCGCCTCCGCTGCTGCTGCCTCCGAGTCCGCCGAGGCCGGCGGTGAGGGCGGCCAGGCCGATGGAGCGGACGCGGACGTTGACGGTGCGGTCGCGGGTGAGGGTGGCCAAGCGGGCGGCCGCGGCGGCGGTGTCGGCGTCTGCGTCGATCCGGACGGTGCGGCGGCGGGTGAGGTTGGCGATATCGGCGGCGGCGGTGCGGGTGTCGACATCGGCGCCGATACGTACCTGCCGGCGCCGGATCAGGTTGTTGATCTCGTTGGCGGCGACGCGGGTGTCCACGGTGGCGCGAATGTTGACGACCCGGTCGGCGGTGAGTCGGGCCAGTTGGCGTTCGGCGGTGCGGTAGGCGGCCTGCTGGATGGTGGGCAGGATGTCGACGGTCTGCTGCCCGGACAGTGCGCCCAGCTTGGTTTTGGCGGCCTGGTCGTCGATCTCCGCCGTGATGGTGACCTTGCGGTCCCTGGTGAGGCGGGTCAGGGAAGCCGTCGCGGCCTTGTCGTCGAGCTCTGCGGTGATCTTGACGGTGCGGTCCTGGGTGAGGCGCCGCAGTGAAGTGGTGGCGGCCTTGTCGTCCAGGACTGCTTTGATTTTCACGCCGATCGGCTTGGCCATCTTCTTGGAGATGGCGTTGCGGATCACGTCTCCGGCGAGGTCACCCGCGGCTTTGGCGGGTTCGCGGATCGCGGAGGGCAGCTCAACACGCAGCCGGTCACCGAACTGGCTCATGTCCGGGATCAGACTGACCCTAGTGGAGCCGACGACGGTGGCCTCAGCCATGAACTGCCCTCCCCTCTCCTACTGCTGCTTTGCTGCTTCGAGTTCGCGGAGCTTCTCTTTCCAGAAGTCGATGTCCGCCTGCTGGACGGCGGTGTCGACGGGGCCCTTGGCCGGGGCGAGGGACTCCAGGACCGCCATGTTGCGGGCGTTGCGGGCCTCGGCGAGTGCGTCCCGCTGGTCGTCCGCGGCGAGCTTGGGCGGCTCCACGGGGCGCATCTCCGGCGGTTCGCCCTTCAGGTGGGCCTTCCACAGGATCTGCGCCAGCAGTTGCAGCAGGTTGACCTCGGTGGCCTGCATGTACGTCTGCTGGCTCCAGCGGTAGCCCTCCCGGTCGCCGGCCGCGGCCG
>NZ_MUKA01000312.1 GCF_002150735.1 Streptomyces africanus | reverse complement strand
CCTGGTCTTCGACGACGCCGAGCACGTGCCGCTGGCGACGTTCCCGGGGATGCGCGAGCGTACGGTCACCATTTCCAGCAGCGGCAAGACGTTCTCGTTCACCGGCTGGAAGGTGGGCTGGGTGACGGCCGCCCCGGAGCTGGTCACGGCGGTGCGCTCGGCGAAGCAGTACCTGACGTACGTCTCGGCGGGCCCGTTCCAGTACGCGGTCGCCGAGGCGCTGGCGCTGCCCGAGTCGTACTTCACGGCCTTCCGGGACGACATGCTGGCCAAGCGGAACCTGCTGGCGGCGGGCCTGGAGGAGGCCGGTTTCCGGGTCTTCCGCCCGTCCGGCACCTACTTCGTCACCACCGACATCCGCCCCCTCGGCGAGACGGACGGCTTCGCCTTCTGCCGCGGCCTGCCGGAACGCGCCGGTGTCGTCGCCATCCCCAACGCGGTCTTCTACGACCACCGCGAGGAGGGCGCCCCGTTCGTACGGTTCGCGTTCTGCAAGCGGACGGGGGTGCTGGAGGAGGCCGTGAAGCGCCTCGGGGCGCTTTAGACCCGCCAGCGGTCCGCCCGGGAGCAGCGTGGGGCCTGCTCGGGGGATGTCGACGGGCAAGTGGAGCGTTTGTGCCAGGGGCCAACGACAAACCAGGGGCCTGGGAGAAGCCCATGGTCCCAGATGCTCCAATTGGCAACCCAGGCCGCCTCCCCCAACCAGTCACCCCACCCACCCACGGATAGCCGCTGAGCCCTCCCGGCGTGCTGGCGAGGCGCGAGCGCGACCCCGTCGCCGGGCGGCCTGTCGGCTGGCGGGGGAGGCCGGCGGACCTGGCCACCCGTTCCTCCCCTGGCCGCCCGCTCGCTTC
>NZ_MUKA01000311.1:9947-10184 GCF_002150735.1 Streptomyces africanus | reverse complement strand
CCCCCACCCCCAGTGACGAGCCGCTCGGCGTCCCCGCCCTGCTCATCGCCTCGTTCCCGCTGGACTCCACCCGCCGGCACGCCGCCCCCGGTCCGCTGACCGACTTCCTCATCCAGCGCGCGGCCGACTCCTACGCCGAACTCCTCGGCGAGTGGCGGCCGGTGACGGCCGGGCTCATCGACCTCGTGCCCGGCCCGCTCGGCAAGGGCGAGCTGGACGGGGCCCTGCGCCAGGCGA
>NZ_MUKA01000311.1:9529-9915 GCF_002150735.1 Streptomyces africanus | reverse complement strand
CGGACACGGTACGGGTGCTGGCCGAGGTGCTGCCCACGCTGCTGCCCGCCGGTCTCGAACGCCGGGTGGAGCTGCGCACCCTGGGTGTTGCCCGGGTGCCGCTGACCGACGCGATCGACCGGCTGGCCGGGCTGGAGAAGGAGCCCGGCTGGTGGCGGCGGCTCTACGACAGCCTGGCCGGGGTCGACCCGGACCGGCTGTCGGGCCTGCCGGTGCCGCTCGCGGACGGGCGTACGACGATCGGGCCCCGGCAGGTTCTGCTGCCCGGCCCCGACGCCACCGGTATGGACCCGGAGACCCTGGCCCGGCTCGGGCTGAAGGTCGCCCACCCGGACGCCGCGCACCCGATCCTGGAGAAGCTGGGCGCCCTGCCCGCGACCCCGCGC
>NZ_MUKA01000311.1:0-9520 GCF_002150735.1 Streptomyces africanus | reverse complement strand
TGTGGGAGGAGGACGCCCTCGGCGCGGAGGAGCTGGCCGACACCGTCCTCGCGTTGGTGCGGGACGCGGGTCTGGAACCCGGTGACGAGCCCTGGCTCGGCGCGCTCGCGCTGCCCGACGAGGACGGCGAGCCGGCCCCGGCCTGTGAACTCGTCTTCCCCGGCGGCCCGTTCGCCCAGGTCATGCGCGAGGGTGAACTGGCCGCGGTGGACGCCGAGCTGGCCTCGAAGTGGGGCGAGCAGCCGCTGGCCGCCTGCGGCGTGCTGGTGAACTTCGCGCTCGTCCGCGCCACCGACGTCGTCCTCGACCCCGACGAACTGGAGCCCCGGGAGGGCGACTTCGCCGAGCCCGACGACCCGGGCCTGCTGGACGCGGTCGACGTGTGGGCGGAGGACATCCTCGACCGTTTCCCGGACAGCCCGGTGCCGCCGGTCGCGACCGAGATCATCGCTGTCCGGGATCTGGACCTGGTCGACGAGGACAAGTGGTCCCAGGCCCTGTCCCTGCTGTCGCAACCGCCCCTGCGGGACGCGATCGTCCAGCCCGTGCGCGTCCTGCTGCCGGACGGCACACACGAGGTCGTCCGGCCGTACACGGCGTGGTGGCTGCGCGGGAACCCGGTGCTCGACGGCCGCCGCCCGGCCGGACTGCGGGCCGCCGGCGGCGACGCGCTGCTGCGCGGCCTGTACGACGAGGCCGACGCGACCGGTTTTGACGATGAGCAGGTGCTGCGGGCGCTGGGGGTACGGACGTCCGTCGCCGCGCTGCTGGACGAGCCCGGCGGTGCCGCCGAACTCCTCGACCGGCTCGCCGACCCGGAGCGCGAGGTGAGGGACGCCCAACTGCACGCGCTGTACGGGGCCCTGGCCGAGCTGGACCCGGAGCAGGTGACCCTGCCGGACGAGCTGCGTGCCGTCGTCGACGGCCGGGTGGAGGTCGTGGACGCGTCCGACGCCGTGGTGTGCGACTCACCGGACCTGCTGCCCTTCACATCGGGCGTCCCGCTGCTGCCGGTCCGCCCGTCCCGGGCCGCCGATCTGGCCGAACTCTTCCAGGTGCGGCGGCTGAGCGAGTCGGTCACCGGGCAGGTCACCTCCGAGGGCACCGAACACGACGTCCCGGACTCCGTCCGCGTCCTGCTCGGCCCCCGCACGCCCTCCTCCTACATCGAGCACGAGGAACTCGTCGTCGACGGCGTGGAGATCGACTGGCGGCTCACCGACGACGGCGTGCTGCACGCCGCCACGCTGGAGGGCGTCGCCGCGGGGCTCGCCTGGGCGGCGGGGCAGTGGCCGCGGCGGTTCGAGGTGGCGGCGCTGCTGGAGGATCCGTCGCGGACGGAGGAGCTGGCGCGGGACCGGTGGTTCGACTGAGGCGTGCGGCGGCGCCTGGCTGTTCGGTGAAAACTCCCGCACAAATTTTTCACCAGTCGTACAACCATGCGCCTTGCTCGCGCATCTGATCACGTGAGTCAACAGACTCCACGATCACTTGGGCCCCAGGAGCCGACGACGAGCGCCGGGGCCCCTCTCCACCTGGAGAACGCATGCGTATCCGAGCCACCGTGGCCGCCGTGACCGGCGCCCTGGCCCTTTCCGCCTTCGCCGTGCCGGCCGCGCAGGCCGCCGAGCCGAAGGTCCCGGCGGACATCGCCGCCGCCAGCGAGGTCGTCCACCCCGAGTCCGGCCGGTCGGCCTTCGCCGCCACCGCGGACGGCACGCCGTACGCCATGAACGCGACCTTCTCCTCCGTCAAGGTCAACAACGGCAAGAACATCGCCGTCGGCACCACCAACCTGGTGAAGGTGCCCGTCTCCTTCAAGCTGACGCACGGCGCGGACGTCGACATCCACGCGGCCGACTTCTTCGCGGGCATCGAGCTGTACCGCGGTGCCTCGTTCGAGGAGTCCGTCTTCTTCTTCGACAGCAACGACGCGAGCTGCACCGACTCTTCCGCGACCGTCGCCAACTGCAAGGCCACGGTCGAGATCGACCCGTTCGCGCTGCTGAACGAGGACGCCGGCTCCTGGAAGGCCGCGGGCTTCGCGGTCGCGTTCAACGGCGAGGACCCGGAGAACCCGAACCTGGACAACGTCGGTGTCGCGGTGACGGACCCGACCAACTCCTTCAAGCTCCAGCGCTACTCGAAGCTGACGGTCAACGCCTCCCCGGAGCCGGTGACGAAGGGCAAGACCATCACGGTCACCGGCAAGCTGTCGCGGGCGAACTGGGACGACAACAAGTACCACGGCTACACCAACCAGCCGGTGAAGCTGCAGTTCCGCAAGAAGGGTTCCGACACCTACAGCACGGTGAAGACCATCACGTCCAACTCCACGGGCGAGCTGAAGACCACCGTCAAGGCCGCCACCGACGGCTACTTCCGCTACTCCTTCGCGGGCACGACGACCACCCCGGCCGTCAACGCCACGGGTGACTTCGTCGACGTGCGATAACACCGTCCCGCACGGCACGGACGACACCGCCGGCCCCGGAATCCGTTCCGGGGTCGGCGGTTCCGTATGTCCCCTGTCCCATGTCTCATGCGCTGGTCAAAGATTGGGGATGGGGCGGCAAAACCGGAACGGGGCGTACAACTTGTTCCCGGGCTCGTGGATCTGATCACCCGAGTCAACAGACTCCTAGATCACTTCTCCACCCTGGGGAACACATGCACATCCGAGCCACCGTGGCCGCCGTCGCCGGCGCCCTGGCCCTCTCCGCCCTCGTCGTTCCGGCCGCGCAGGCCGCCGACGCGCCGTCCGGCAAGGCGGGCTTCAGCTCCGCCTCCGCCGACGCCGACTCGGGCACCACCGCCTCGACCCTCGACGTCACCTTCTCCGACGTCAAGGTCAACAGCGGCAAGAACATCGTCGTCGGCACCACGAACGTGGTCAGCTTCCCCGTCACCTACACCGTGACCCACGCCGCCGACCTGGACACCAGCTCGGACAACTTCGCCACCGGTCCGCTGATCTACCACGGCTCCTCGCTGGACACCGCGGACAACGTCCTCATCAGCGACGACCCGGCCACCTGCACCGCCGCCTCGTCGACCGTCCTCGACTGCAAGGGCGTCATCGCCATACACCCGGCCGACGGCGACCTGTTCAACTCCGACGCCGGCACCTGGGGCGCCGGCGCCCTCGCCGTCACCAGCAACGGCGACGAGAAGGAGCAGGGCGGCCTGGGCAGCACCAAGGTGCAGCGCTACTCCAAGCTGACCGTCAACGCCGGCCCCGAGCCCGTCTACAAGGGCAAGACCATCACGTCCACCGGCAAGCTGTCCCGCGCCAACTGGGAGGACAACGCCTACCACGGCTACACCAACCAGCCGGTCAAGCTCCAGTTCCGCAAGGCGGGCACCAGCACGTACACCACGGTCAAGACGGTGTACTCCGACCAGTACGGCAACCTGAAGGCCACCGCCACCGCCCAGTACGACGGCTACTGGCGCTTCAGCTTCGCCGGCACGACGACCACCCCGGCGGTCAACGCCACGGGCGACTACGTCGACGTGAGGTAACCCCGGCTACGCCGGCACGCGGCGGTCCACCCACCTCCACAGGAGTTCCAGGGTGGCCGCCGCCACCGCCGCGATACCGACCGCCAGCCACGGCAGCGCCATCCCGATCAGCTTCAGCGCGAAGAAGTGCTGGAGCCCCGGCACGACCAGCACCAGCAGGAACGCTCCGCCCATCGCCGCTACCAGGGCGATCCGCCACCAGGTGTAGGGGCGGGCGATGATCGCCAGGACCCACATCGAGATGAGGAACAGCGTGAGCGTCGCGGCGCTGGTCTCCGCGTCCAGGGCGCCCGCGCCCGTGTAGTGCTCCCGGGCGATCAGATACGTCGCGAAGGTCGCCAGTGCGGCCACCACCCCGCCCGGGACCGCGTACCGCATCACCCGCCGCACGAAGTGGGGCCGCGCGCGCTCCTTGTTGGGCGCGAGCGCGAGGAAGAAGGCCGGGATCCCGATCGTAAGGGTCGACAGCAGCGTCAGGTGGCGCGGCAGGAACGGGTACTCGACCTGCGAGCAGACCACCATGATCGCCAGCAGCACCGAGTAGACCGTCTTGACGAGGAACAGGGTCGCGACCCGCGTGATGTTGCCGATGACCCGTCGGCCCTCCGCCACCACCGACGGCAGCGTCGCGAAGCTGTTGTTCAGCAGCACGATCTGCGCGACCGCCCGGGTCGCCTCCGAGCCGGAGCCCATCGCGACACCGATGTCGGCGTCCTTCAGGGCGAGGACGTCGTTCACGCCGTCGCCCGTCATCGCGACCGTGTGTCCCCGGGACTGCAAGGCGCCCACCATGGTCCGCTTCTGCTGCGGGGTGACCCGCCCGAACACCGTGCCGTCGTCCAGGGCCCGCGCCATTGCGTCCTGCTCGGCGGGCAGCCGGCGCGCGTCCACCGTGGCGCCGGACAGTCCCAGCTTGGCCGCGACCGCGCCGACCGACACCGCGTTGTCCCCGGAGATGACCTTGGCGGCCACGTCCTGGTCGACGAAGTAGCGCAGCGTCTCGGCCGCGTCCGGCCGCAGCCGCTGGTCCAGGACCACCAGCGCGACGGGCTTCGCTCCTTCGGCCACCTCCGGGTCGTCGAGGTCCCGGTCGACCCGGGCGAGCAGCAGCACCCGCAGGCCCTGCTCGTTCAGCCGCCCGGTCTCGGCGAGGGCCGGGTCGTCGTCGGGCAGCAGCACGTCCGGCGCCCCGAGCAGCCAGGTACTGGTCTCCCCGTCGGCCTCGGCGAACGCGGCGCCGCTGTACTTGCGGGCGGAGGAGAACGGCAGCGCCCGGGTGCGGCGCCAGTCCTCGGGGGCCGGGTAGGCGTCGATGATCGCCTTGAGGGAGGCGTTCGGCCGGGGGTCGGACTCGCCGAGGGCGCCGAGCACCCGGCGTACGTACGTCTCGTCGGCGCCCTGCAGGGGCCGCAGCCCGGTGACGTCCATGCCGCCCTCGGTGAGGGTGCCGGTCTTGTCGAGGCAGACCGTGTCGACCCGGGCCAGCCCCTCGATCGCGGGCAGCTCCTGGACGAGGCACTGCTTGCGGCCGAGACGGACGACGCCGATGGCGAAGGCGACCGAGGTGAGCAGCACCAGCCCCTCGGGGACCATCGGGACGATGCCGCCGACCGTGCGGGCGACGGAGTCGTCGAAGGCGTTCTCCTTCACGAACAGCTGGCTGATGATCAGGCCGATCGCGGTCGGGACCATCATCCACGTGACGTACTTGAGGATCGTGGAGATGCCGGAGCGCAGCTCGGACTGGACGAGGGTGAACCGGGACGCCTCCTCCGCGAGCTGCGCGGCATACGCCTCGCGCCCGACCTTCGTGGCCTGGAAGGCCCCGCCGCCCGCGACCACGAAGCTGCCCGACATCAGCGGGTCGCCGGGCCGTTTGACGACCGGGTCCGCCTCGCCCGTCAGCAGCGACTCGTCGATCTCCAGCCCGTCGGCCTCGGCGCAGACGCCGTCGACGACGACCTTGTCGCCGGGCCCGATCTCGATCAGGTCGTCGAGGACGATCTCGGAGGTGCTGACCTGGCCCGAGGCCCCGTCCCGGCGGACGGTGGGACGCATCTCGCCGATCAGCGCGAGCGAGTCCAGCGTCTTCTTCGCCCGCCACTCCTGGACGATCCCGATGCCGGTGTTGGCGAGGATCACATAGCCGAACAGGCTGTCCTGGATCGGCGCGACGAACATCATGATCAGCCACAGCACGCCGATGATCGCGTTGAAGCGGGTGAAGACGTTCGCGCGGACGATGTCGACGGTGGAGCGGCTGCTGCGCACCGGTACGTCGTTGACCTGGCCGCGCTCCACCCGTTCGGCGACCTGAGCCGTGGTCAGGCCGGTCTCGCGTGAGGTGACCGTCGCCGGCCGCGCGGAGTCGGCCCGGGCACCCGCGTCGAGATGCGTCATGCATTCGACGGTACGTGCGGATTTGCCGCTTCACCTGCCGAATGCACGGAAGATCCGATCTGGGAACGAGGGACGTCGTGCCCTGGTCGTACGGCAGTTGTACGCCCTTGCGTCCCCGTCGGACTCTGGTGCCACCGGCGGTGTCAGCCCGCCCGGCGCGCGGTGAACAGCAGGTACTCCCACTCCCTGACGTCCCCTGCCCCCGGGGCGCCGCCGCGGGCGAGGTCCGCCAGCTCGCGGTCCAGGGCGGCGGTGCGCTCGGGATCTCCGGCGATGCTCTTGTAGACGGTGATCGTGGGGCCGTAGCGCTCCTTGAAGTAGTCGCGGAACGCCTCGGGTGTCTCGAAGCGGTCGACCCGGACGGTCCGGCGCTCGGCGCGCACGTCTGTGACCCGGTCGCCGAGGAGGGCGCGCACATGGTCCTCGTCCCCCCACAGCGGAGGCGGCTGCGCGCCCGGCGGGGGCGGTGGCGCGTACGGCTTCATCGTGGCGAACATCCGCCCGATGAAGCCCTGCGGCGTCCAGTTCAGCAAGCCGATGGTGCCGCCCGGACGGCAGACCCGGACGAGTTCACCGGCGGCCTGCTCGTGATGCGGCGCGAACATCACCCCGACGCAGGACAGCACGGTGTCGAACTCCGCGTCGCCGAAGGGCAGCGCCTCGGCGTCGGCCTCCTGCCAGCTCAGTTCCACGCCCTGCCGCTCCGCCACGCGCCGGCCGGCCTCGAACAGCTCCGGGGTCAGGTCCGAGGCGACCACGTCCGCGCCGGCCAGGGCCGCCGGGATCGCGGCGTTGCCGCTGCCGGCGCCCACGTCCAGCACCCGCTGCCCGGAGCGCACCCCGCACGCCTCGACCAGGACCGCCCCGAGACCGGGGATGATCTCGGCGGCCACGGACGGGTAGTCGCCCTGCGCCCACATCGCCCGGTGCCTGGCCTTCAGAGCCCGGTCGGCCTCGGTCGCGCTGTGCTGCGTCGTCATGGCTGCGCTCCTCACCGGTGGGCGGCAGCCGCGACGGTTTCGGGCGTTTCGCCCCTCTCTCCGAGCGTAGGGAGGTGACGGAGACGTGTCTCGCCGGGGAGCGGGCGGGAACGGGCCTACTCGGCCGCCGGAGTCGCCGTCACGTCCTGCTGGGCCGCCGCCCGCTTGATCGCGGCATCGCGCTTGCGGACGTACCAGACGCCGATCAGCCCCAAGCCGCCGCCGGCCAGGCAGGTCCACACCCACCAGGTGTGGCCGTGGTCGTCGAACCAGCCGTAGAAGGGGAGCTGGACCAGGAAGAGGACGAACCAGAGGATCGTGCCGCCGGTGACGGTGGCGACCACGGGGCCCTCCAGGGGCTCCGGCGCCTCGTGTCTGGGGGTCCATTTCGCCATGGGGACAGCTTACGAGGCGATCGGGTCTACGCGCGGAGATGTGCGATCGCGGCCTTATATGTTCATACTGAAACGGTTTGTGTCTGACCACTTCTCTTCGTAGGAAACACCAAACACATGTCCTCCTCGGCTCCCGCCAAGGCCCCCGCCCCTGACCAGCCGGGAGCCGGGCCCGCGTACGGCGCACTCGACCGCTTCTTCCGGATCTCCGAGCGGGGTAGCACGCTGTCCCGCGAGGTCCGGGGCGGCCTCGCCACCTTCTTCGCGATGGCCTACATCATCGTGCTGAACCCGATCATCCTCGGCAGTGCCAAGGACATGTACGGTCACCAGCTCGACAACGGACAGCTGGTCACCGCGACGGCCCTCACGGCCGCGCTCACCACCCTCCTCATGGGTGTCATCGGCAACGTGCCGATCGCGCTCGCCGCCGGCCTCGGGGTGAACTCGGTCGTCGCCCTCCAGCTCGCCCCGCGCATGTCCTGGCCGGACGCGATGGGCATGGTGGTCCTCGCCGGGTTCGTGGTCATGCTGCTGGTCGCCACGGGGCTGCGCGAGCGCGTCATGAACGCCGTCCCCTACGGACTGCGCAAGGCCATCTCCATCGGCATCGGCCTGTTCATCATGCTGATCGGCCTCGTCGACGCCGGTTTTGTCTCCCGTATCCCGGACGCCGCCCAGACCACCGTCCCGCTCCAGCTCGGCGGTGACGGTCACCTCAATGGCTGGCCGGTCCTGGTCTTCGTCCTGGGTGTGCTGCTCACGCTCGCCCTGATCGTGCGCAAGGTCTCCGGCGCGATCCTGATCTCGATCGTCGCCATGACCGTCGTGGCCGTGGTCATCGAGGCCGTGGCCAAGGTGCCCAGCTGGGGTCTCACCGCCCCGAAGTGGCCCGGCAACCCGGTCGCCAGCCCCGACTTCGGGCTGGTCGGGCAGGTCAGCCTGTTCGGCGGCTTCGACAAGGTCGGTGTGCTGACCGGTGTGCTGTTCGTCTTCACCGTGCTGCTGTCGTGCTTCTTCGACGCGATGGGCACGATCATGGGCGTCTCCGACGAGGCGAAGCTGACCGACGCGCAGGGGCAGATGCCCGGCATCAACAAGGTGCTGTTCGTCGACGGTCTCGCGGTCGCCGCCGGCGGTGCCAGCTCCTCCTCGGCGACCACCGCGTTCGTCGAGTCCACGGCCGGTGTCGGCGAGGGTGCGCGCACCGGCCTCGCGAACGTCGTCACCGGCGGCCTCTTCGCCGTCGCCCTCTTCCTGACGCCGGTCGCCACCATGGTGCCGTCCCAGGCGGCCACCCCGGCCCTGGTCGCGGTCGGCTTCCTGATCATGGCCGGCTCGGTCAAGGAGATCGACTGGGCGGAC
This sequence comes from Streptomyces africanus, assembly GCF_002150735.1. GTDB lineage: Bacteria > Actinomycetota > Actinomycetes > Streptomycetales > Streptomycetaceae > Streptomyces > Streptomyces africanus. Next base: position 855 of record NZ_MUKA01000311.1, on the reverse strand, counting down.
TACACGATCGCCGTCCCGGCCTTCGTGACGATGCTGATGATGCCGTTCACGTACTCGATCACCAACGGCATCGGTATGGGCTTCATCACCTTCGTGGTGCTGCGGCTGGCGGCCGGGCGGGGCCGGGAGGTGCCGGCGGCGATGTACGCGGTGGCGGCGGTGTTCGCGTTCTACTACCTGATGCCGGCGCTGGGTCTGACCTGATCCTGGTCCTCGTCGCCCGGGTCGGGTGACCCGTAGAACCTCTCCGTCTCCTCGACGGCGGCCTGGAAACGCTGGTCGAAGTCATCGCGAATGAGCGTCCGGACGACATNNGGGTCGCGGCACCCTTCGGTCCGGTGTGTCACGTTCCACCACCGGATCACCCATATGAGTGATGTCACGGTTCAGTGGCCAGGGTCACGGGCATTCACGCGCGCCCCGGGTGGTACTTAGCGAGAGTAATGAGTTACGCTAAAGAACATGCCGGACCTCAACCATGGCGACGACGTAGCCGCCGTGAACTCCCTCCGCTCCGCCGTGATGCGGCTGTCCCGTCGGCTCAAGCACCAGCGGGTCGACGAGTCGCTCAGCCCCACCGAGATGTCGGTGCTCGGCACCCTGTCCCTGTGCGGCAGGGCCACCCCGGGCGAGCTCGCCCGCAAGCGGAACGCGTTCCTGGCCTCGCTGGTGGAGAACCTCGACGAGGACGAGTGGGCCACACTGCGCGCCGCCGCCCCCGTGCTGGAGAAACTCGCGCATCTGTAAGCCGTATGTCGCAAGGAGGCGAACCCTTTGAGTTCGGGACCCGGAGCAGCTTCCGCCCCCGCACCTGATCCCCACGACTACCCGCACACCTCCGACACACGCCGCTCC
>NZ_MUKA01000310.1:325-27948 GCF_002150735.1 Streptomyces africanus | reverse complement strand
ACGGGGACCGGGAGAGCGCCGGGGTGCTGGATCTGAGCGAGGCCAACTGCCGCCAGCTGTACCGGCGGGCCGTGCAGCGGGTGGGTGAGCCGCAGGCCCGGTTCGAGCCCGCGTCCGAGCAGCAGGAGGAGCTGGTCACGTCGTTCATCACGGCGGCCCGCGACGGTGACCTGGCCGGGCTGGAGAAGCTGCTCGCGGCCGACGCGACCTGGTGGAGCGACGGGGGCGGGAAGGTCACCGCGGCCCGGCGCCCTGCGTCCCGCGCCCGACGCCCCACGTCCCGCGCCCTGCGCCCTGCGCCCGGCGCCCGGCGTCCCGCGCCCGGCGTCCGCCGTCCCGCGCCCTGCGCCCGACGCCCTGCGCTCGACGCCCCACGCCCCGCGCCCGGCAACCCGCGCCCGGCCCCCCCCCGCACCCCGCCCACGATCCCGCGACCCGCCCGGCGGCCCTACGCCCGGCTGAGCTGACGCCGTGCGAACGTCAGCTTCTCCGGGTTGACCACGGCCCGCACACCCGCGATCAGCCCGTCGCGCACCTCGAACGCCGCCAGGCCGACGAGCGTGTCGCCCGTCCACGTGGCAAGCCCCGTCGCACCGTTGACCTCGACGACGGTGAACTCGAGGCCCACCGTGAACTTCGGGCCTCCGCCCGCCAGGAAGTGGGCGACCCTGGGCCCGCCCTCGATCGGCCACCGGGCCGCGGTGACCTTCCCGCCCCCGTCGCTCCACCAGGTCGCGTCGGCCGCGAGCAGCTTCTCCAGCCCGGCCAGGTCACCGTCGCGGGCCGCCGTGATGAACGACGTGACCAGCTCCTCCTGCTGCTCGGACGCGGGCTCGAACCGGGCCTGCGGCTCACCCACCCGCTGCACGGCCCGCCGGTACAGCTGGCGGCAGTTGGCCTCGCTCAGATCCAGCACCCCGGCGATCTCCCGGTGCCCGTAGCCGAACGCCTCCCGCAGCACGTACACCGCCCGCTCGGTCGGCGTGAGCCGCTCCAGCAGCACCAGCATCGCCATCGACACGGCGTCCCGCTGCTCGGCCGACTCCAGGGGCCCGAGCGTGCCGTCAGCGGTCACCACCGGCTCGGGCAGCCAGGTGCCGACGTACCGCTCGCGGCGGGCGCGGGCGGAGGTCAGCCGGTTCAGACAGAGGTTGGTGACGACCTTGGCGAGCCAGGCCGCCGGATGCTCGATCCCGTTCCGGTCCGCGCCGCTGAAGCGCAGATACGCGTCCTGGACCGCGTCCTCCGCCTCCTCGGCGGAGCCCAGCAGCCGGTAGGCGAGCGAGAACAGCCGGGGCCGGTGGGTCTCGAACTCGTCGGCGAGCGCGGTGGTCATACGCCTCACCCTGCCAGAACACCGTCCGTCCGGCGTGGGAAGGCCCGACGGCGGGCAAGGGCCGTCGTCACCGCCGCCGGGCCGGTCTGCGCAGCCTGCGCACGACCCTAGAAAGGACTAGACCACAGCGTCAATAGGTGTGTACCAACGCGAGGACCGCCGGACAAGGGCGGGCGCACGCACCGGAGTTGCACCGCCCCGTCGCGTTCAGGAAGGGCGGCGACACGTTCTGTGAGGCACCCCACACCGATCGCCCGTCTGGACATCGATCAGGCGTGGCAGACTAGGCATGTATCAGTAGCAGCGCACTCCGGGGTCGGTGAAAGTCCGAACCGGCGGTTACAGTCCGCGACCCGGTCGCCTCCAGCGGCCGGTTGACCAGGTGAAATTCCTGGACCGACGGTTAAAGTCCGGATGGGAGGCAGTGCGCGGCGAGCGGGCATACATGCGCGCCGCCGAAGATCCGTCCTCGCGGCGGACTCCGTCCGGCGTCGTTCCCAATGTCCTCGCTCGTATCACCTGTCGTCATCGACAGCCCCGGAGTCCGTGCCCGAAGAGGCAGGAGGACCCGGGAAGTGTTCACCGGAATCGTCGAAGAGCTGGGCGAGGTCACCGCCGTCGAGACCCTCGACGACGCCTGTCGCTTCCGCCTGCGAGGCCCCGTCGTCACCCAGGGCGCGAAACACGGCGACTCCATCGCCGTCAACGGCGTCTGCCTCACGGTCGTGGACCACGAGGGCGACGAGTTCACCGCCGACGTGATGGCCGAGACCCTCAACCGCTCCAGCCTGGGCGCGCTCCAGGCCGGCTCCCGCGTCAACCTCGAACGCCCCATGGCCGTCGGTGAACGCCTCGGCGGGCACATCGTGCAGGGCCATGTGGACGGCACCGGCGCAATCCTGGAGCGCAAGCCGTCCGACAACTGGGAGATCGTGAAGATCTCCCTCCCCGCGGACCTCACCCGGTACGTCGTCGAGAAGGGCTCCATCACCGTCGACGGCATCAGCCTCACCGTCGTCGACGCCGGCCCCGACTACTTCACCGTCAGCCTCATCCCCACCACCCTCGACCTGACCACGCTCGGCCACACGCAGCCCGGCGACCCGGTCAACCTCGAGGTGGACGTCATCGCCAAGTACGTCGAGCGGATGCTGGGCGACCGTGCGCAGGGGGCGGCCAAGTGAACTGGCTCAACTCCGAGGCGTTCACGCTCTTCGGCCAGCACATCAAGTGGTCGGACATGATCGGCAACGTGATCGGCCTGATCGGCCTCGCCTTCGGCTGGCGCCGCTCCCTGTGGACCTGGCCCGCCCAGTTCGTCTCCGGCCTGATCCTCTTCGCGGCCTTCGCCACCGCCCACCTCTCCGGCAGCGCCGGCAAGCAGGTCGTCGTGATGCTCGTCGCCACGTACGGCTTCTGGCAGTGGAACCGCGGCCGGCAGCAGGCCCAGGACGGCTCCATCGCCGTACGGTTCGCCACCTGGCGCGAGCGCGGGGTGCTGGCCGGCGCCGCCGCCCTCGGCACTCTCGCGGTCGGCGGCCTGTTCACGGTCTTCCCGGCCCTGTCCTGGGACCCCTGGCCGGACGCGTACATCTTCGTCGGCACGATCGTCGCGATGTACGCCCAGGCCCGAGGCATGGTCGAGTTCTGGTTCGCCTGGCTGCTGGTCGACCTGGTCGGCGTCCCGCTGAACTTCGCCAACGGCTTCGCCTTCTCCGGCTTCGTCTACGTCATCTACGGCGCGCTCGTCCTGTGGGGCCTGCGCGACTGGTGGCTGCGCTCCCGCGCCGCAGCGCAGCCCGCACTGGAAGGAGCGCCGGCATGAGCACGGCACCGATCCTGTACGGCACCGACGGCTTCGAGGACCTCACCCTCGACCCGGTCGAGCAGGCCATCGCCGACATCGCGGCCGGCCGCCCGGTCGTGGTCGTCGACGACGAGGACCGGGAGAACGAGGGCGACCTCGTCGTCGCCGCCGAGAAGGCGACCCCCGAGATCGTCGCCTTCATGATGAGCGAGTGCCGCGGCCTGATCTGCGCGCCCATGGAGGGCGACGAACTCGACCGGTTGCGCCTGCCGCAGATGGTCGAGGACAACACCGAGTCGATGAAGACCGCGTTCACGGTCTCCGTCGACGCCTCCGCCGCGCACGGCGTGGGCACCGGCATCTCGGCCGCCGACCGCGCCACCACCCTCCAGCTGCTCGCCGACGGCGCCGCCCAGCCCGACGACTTCGTCCGCCCCGGCCACATCTTCCCGCTGCGTGCCCGGCCCGGCGGGGTCCTGGCGCGCGACGGCCACACCGAGGCCGCCGTCGACCTCGCCCGCCTCGCGGGTCTGCGCCCGGCCGGCGCGATCGTCGAGATCGCCGGCGAGGACGGCACGATGCTGCGCCTGCCCGAGCTGATCCCCTTCGCCCGCAAGCACGGTCTGACGATCATCTCCATCGAGGACCTGATCGCCTACCGCCGCGGCAGCGAACCCACCGTCCGCCGCGAGGCCAGGACCCAACTGCCCACCGAGCACGGCACCTTCACGGCCTACGGCTACCGCTCCACGGTCGACGGCGTCGAGCACGTCGCCCTGGTGCACGGCGAGATCGGCGACGGCCAGGACGTCCTCGTCCGCGTCCATTCCGAATGCCTCACCGGCGACGTCTTCGGCTCCGCCCGCTGCGACTGCGGCCCCCAGCTCGACGCCTCGCTGGCCCGTATCCAGGCCGAGGGCCGCGGAGTCGTGGTCTACCTGCGGGGGCACGAGGGCCGCGGCATCGGCCTGATGTCCAAGCTGCGCGCCTACGAACTCCAGGAGCGCGGCCGCGACACCCTCGACGCCAACCTCGAACTCGGCCTGCCCGCCGACGCCCGCGACTACGCCGCCGGAGCCCAGATCCTCGCCGACCTCGGCGTGCGCGGCGTCCGCCTGCTGACCAACAACCCCGACAAGACCGACGCGCTCACCCGCCACGGCATCGTGGTGAAGACGCGCGTGCCGATGCCCGTGAGCGCCGGCGAGCACAACCTCCGCTACCTGCGCACCAAGCGGGACCGGATGGGCCACGACCTGCCCTGGCTGGACACGACCACCGTGCCGGCCTGCGGCAACCAGTAACAGAGCACAAAGGGAGAGACGTGAGCGGCAAGGGTGCACCGGAGCTGTCCGTACGCAATGTGGGTGACCTCAGGGTCGCCGTCATCGCGGCGCAGTGGCACGAGAAGGTGATGGACGGTCTGGTCGACGGCGCCCTGCGCGCCCTGCACGACCTCGGAATCGACGAGCCGACCCTTCTCAGGGTCCCCGGCAGCTGGGAGCTCCCGGTCGTCGCCAAGGTCCTCGCGGGCCGCGGCTACGACGCGATCGTCGCCCTCGGCGTCGTCATCCGCGGCGGCACCCCCCACTTCGAGTACGTGTGCCAGGGCGTGACCCAGGGCCTCACCCAGGTCTCCGTCGACACCGGCGTCCCCGTCGGCTTCGGCGTGCTGACCTGCGACACGGAGGAGCAGGCCCTGGACCGCGCCGGCCTGGAGGGCTCCAACGAGGACAAGGGGCACGAGGCGGTGACGGCGGCGGTGGCGACCGCGGCCACCCTCCGCTCAGTATCCGAACCCTGGCGCTGACGAAAGGCACCTGTGGCATAGGCTGAGCGTCACCATGTCCAAGAAGACGTTCGAGGAGCTCTTCACCGAGCTCCAGCACAAGGCCGCCCATGGCGACCCCGCCACTTCCCGCACCGCAGAACTGGTCGAGAAGGGCGTCCATGCCATCGGCAAGAAGGTCGTCGAAGAGGCCGCCGAGGTCTGGATGGCCGCCGAGCACGAGGGCAAGGAGGCGGCCGCCGAGGAGATCTCGCAGCTGCTGTACCACGTCCAGGTGATGATGGTCGCCCGCGGCATCTCCCTCGACGACGTCTACGCCCACCTGTAAGCCGCACCGTTCCCGTAAGACACCCACGCAAAGGAAGCCGACCTCATGCTGCGCATCGCCGTCCCCAACAAGGGTTCCCTGTCAGGCCCTGCGGCGGAGATGCTGCATGAGGCCGGCTACCAGCAGCGCCGGGAGTCCAAGGAACTGCGGATCGTCGACCCGACCAACGAGGTCGAGTTCTTCTACCTCCGCCCCCGCGACATCGCGATCTACGTCGCCTCCGGCCAGCTGGACATCGGCCTCACCGGCCGGGACCTGCTCATCGACTCGGGCGCCGACGCGGAAGAGATCCTCGCCCTCGGCTTCGCCCGCTCCACGTTCCGCTACGCCGGCAAGCCCGGCACCATCAGCGGCCTGGCGGACCTGGCGGGCAAGACCGTCGCCACCTCCTACGAGGGCATCGTCGCGGCCCACCTCGCCGAGCACGGCATCGACGCCTCCGTCGTCCACCTGGACGGCGCCGTCGAGACCGCCATCCAGCTCGGCGTCGCCCAGGTCATCGCGGACGTCGTCGAGACCGGCACCTCGCTGCGCAACGCGGGCCTGGAGGTCGTCGGCGAGCCCATCATGCAGTCCGAGGCCGTCGTGATCCGCCGCACCGGCGCGGACGGCGACGACCCCAAGGTGCAGCAGTTCCTGCGCCGTCTCCAGGGCGTCCTGGTCGCCCGGACGTACGTGATGATGGACTACGACTGCCGCGTCGAGCAGCTGGAGAAGGCCGTCGCCCTCACCCCCGGCCTGGAATCGCCGACCGTGTCCCCGCTGCACAACGAGGGTTGGGTCGCCGTCCGCGCGATGGTCCCGGCCAAGGAGGCGCAGCGGATCATGGACGACCTGTACGACATCGGCGCCCGGGCCATCCTGACCACGGCCATCCACGCCTGCCGTCTGTGAGGGGCGCGCACTGATGTCCGAGCTGCCCACCCTGCCCGTCACCTTCCGGCCGGGCAGCACCCGCGCGGTGCTGCTCAGTGCCGCCGTCGCGATCTTCGTGGTGATCACGGCCGTCGCCATGCTGCTGAAGCAGCTCAGCCCCGCCGAGCGCCTCAGCTTCATCGTCACGGCGCTCCTGCTGGACGCGGTGCTGCTTCTGCTGGCGCGTCCCAAGGTCGTCGCCGACGAGTCCGGCGTCACTGTGGTCAACCTCACGAACAAGCGCCGGCTGGAATGGGCCGAGATCCTTCAGGTGACCCTCCGGCCCGGCGACCCCTGGGTGTTCCTCAACCTCAGCGACGGCACCAGCCTGCCCGCCCTGGGCATCCAGCCGGGCATCGCCCGGCAGCGCGCGATCGCCGACGCCAGGGCCCTGCGGGCGCTCGCCGAGGCCCGTTCCGTCGCGGACCCCGAGCGGCCTCAGGGCTGACTCGGGGGATCCCCAGGGTCGCCGCCACTGCCGCACCGGGCCGTGTCTTGATTAATCTGTTGGCGGAGGCGCGAACGGATGCGCCTTCGCCCCTGTCGCCCCGCCCGGTGCGCCCGGGGCTCCTGCTAACCGAGGAGTGACCCCCCCCGGCGATGGACGGATCGTCCTGCAGTACCTGCGCCGCCCCCTGCCGACATAGCGCGGACCGTGTCCGTGACCGTGCGGAGGCGGCGGCATCATGACCATCCCCCTGCTGCTTCTGGCAGCCGCGTTCCTGCTGATTCTGGCCAACGGATTCTTCGTCGCGGCCGAGTTCGGACTCGTGACGGTCGAGCGGCCGGAGGCCGAGAAGGCCGCCGCCGAGGGCGACCGGCGCGCCCACCGCGTCGTCGAGTCGCTCAAGGAGCTGTCCTTCCAGCTCTCCGGCACCCAGCTGGGCATCACCATCACCTCCCTCGTCGTCGGCATGCTCGCCGAACCGGCGCTCGCCGAGCTGCTGCACGGCCCGTTCACCTCGATCGGCGTCCCCGAAGGAGCCGTCTCCGGTGTCGCGGTCGTCGTCGGCATGCTGCTGGCCTCCGCCGTGCAGATGGTGATCGGCGAGCTCCTGCCCAAGAACTGGGCGGTCTCCAGGCCGCTCCAGGTCGCGCGCTTCGTCGCCGGCCCGCAGCACGTCTTCGCCACTCTGTTCCGGCCGGTCATCGCCGGCCTCAACGCTGTCGCGAACCGGCTCGTGCGCGCCCTGGGCATCGAGCCCGCCGAGGAGCTGGCCTCCGCCCGCACCCCCGGCGAGCTCGTCTCCCTCGCCCGCCACTCGGCCCGGGCCGGCACCCTGGAACAGGACACGGCCGACCTCTTCGTGAGGACCTTGTCGCTGGGCGAGCTGACCGCGCAGCACGTGATGACGCCGCGCGTGAAGGTCAGCGCCCTGCAGTCCTCGGCCACCGCCGAGGACGTGGTCAACCTGACCCGCGCCACGGGCCTGTCCCGCTTCCCCGTCTACCGGGAGAGGATCGACGAGGTCGTCGGCATGGTCCACCTCAAGGACGCCCTGGCCGTGCCCGTGCGGGACCGGCTGCGCACGTCCGCCGGCCGCATCGCCCGCCCGGCGCTGCTCGTCCCCGAGACCCTGCCCGTGCGGCCGCTGCTCGCCCGCCTGCGCAGCGAGCAGCCCATCGCGGTCGTCGTCGACGAGTACGGCGGCACGGCCGGTGTCGTCACACTGGAGGACATCGTCGAGGAGATCGTCGGCGAGGTCCGCGACGAGCACGACGGACACGACCTGCCCGAGCTGGCCTCCGCGCCGCCGGAGGACGGCAGGCCCGCCTGGGACGTCGACGGCAGCTGCCGGGTCGACATGCTCCAGCGCATAGGCCTCGACGTGCCCGAAGGCCCGTACGAGACCGTCGCGGGTCTGATCGCCGACCTGCTGGGCCGCATCCCGGCCGTCGGCGACAAGGCGGAACTGCCCGGCTGGCGGCTGTCGGTACGCCAGGTCGGGCACTACCGCGCCGAGCGGGTCCGCCTGGTCAGGACGGTCCCTGTCGCCGTGATGGAGGCCGCCCGATGAGCCTGCTCCAACTGACCTTCGCCGCGCTCCTGGTGCTTCTCAACGGCTTCTTCGTCGGCGCCGAGTTCGCGCTCGTCTCCGTACGCCGCAGTCAGATCGAACCCCTCGGCACGGCCCGCTCCCGGCAGGTCCTCTACGGCCTGGAGCGGCTGCCGCAAATGATGGCGGCGGCCCAGTTCGGCATCACGATCTGCTCCCTCACCCTCGGGGCGGTCGCCGAACCGACCGTCGCGCACCTCCTGGAGCCGGTCTTCGAGTGGATCCACCTGCCGCACGGCATGATCCACCCGCTGACCTACGTCATCGCCCTCGCCGCCGTGGTCTTCTTCCACCTCGTCATCGGCGAGATGGTGCCGAAGAACCTGGCGATGGCGGCCCCCGAGAAGGCCGCGCTGTGGCTCAGCCCGGGCCTGGTCTGGTTCGCCCGTTTCTGCAAGCCGATCACCGCCGCGCTCGGCGCCGTCTCCCAGGGCATCCTGCGGCTCTTCCACGTCGAGCCCAAGGACGAGGTCGAGGCCGTCTTCACCAGTGAGCAGCTCAACCGGCTCGTGGAGGACGCAGGCCAGGCGGGCCTGCTCGACCCCGAGGAGGCCGAAAGCCTGGAGGACGCGCTGGAGCTGGGCTCCCGGCCGGTGACGGACGTCCTGCTCAAGCGCGAGTCACTGGTGACGGTCAGCCCGTCGGTCACCCCCGGCCGCATCGTCGAGCTCACCGCCCGCACGGGGTACTCCCGGTTCCCGGTCGTCGCGGAGAACGGTGTGTTCATGGGCTACCTGCACGTCAAGGACGTCCTGGACCTGGAGCACTCGGACCGGGCCGTGCCGCAGCAGTTGTGGCGGTCCATGACGACGCTGCGGTCCGAGCTGCCGTTGGACGACGCGCTGACCGTGATGCGGCGGGCGGCGACGCATCTGGCCCAGGTGGCGGACGGGTCCGGGAAGGTGCTCGGGCTGGTCGCGCTGGAGGATGTGCTGGAGCTGCTGGTGGGGGAGGTGCGGGATCCCGCGCACCGGGAGGTGCGGGAGGTGCGGCTGACCGAGCCGAGGTCGGGCGAGGAGGTACTGGCGACGTAGGCCAGGGCCGGGTGGGGGCGCAGCCCGGCGTGGCGGGGTGCCGCCTGCGCCCACCCGTGCCGTCCTGGGGGCACCTCCCAGGCCCTTAAGGCACTGGGGGAGGCACGACTGCCCGCAGACTCGGCCGGTTCACAGTCCGGGCGGATCCTGCGGCCCCCGCCCGGACAGCACCTCTCCGTACGCCTGCATCAGATCCGGCAACCGCAGCGTCGCCAGGTCCTCCCTGCCCAGCGCCCCCGGACAGACGGACAACCTCAGATCCCGGTACGCGCAGCTCTTCTCGTACAGCGTCCGCAGGAACCGCCCGTTGCCCAGCTCGTCGATCCACCCCTGGTCCACCACATGCCCGGCGATCGACCGCAGCTCGTCGAGGGCCTCCTCGTCCCACAGGTCGCCGTTCTCCGCGGCGAGCACCTTGCCGATCTCGGTAAGTTCCAGGGGCCGGTAGGAGGGGAAGTCGACGCGGGTGGTGAAGCGGGAGGACAGTCCGGGGTTGGCGGCGAGGAGGCGGTCCATGCCCTCGGGGTAGCCGGCCAGGATCACCACGAGATGGTCGCGGTTGTCCTCCGCCCGCTTCAGCAGCACCTGGAGCGCCTCGTCGCCGTACGCGTCCCCCTTGCCGTAGCCCGAGTTGGACAGCGAGTACGCCTCGTCGACGAAGAGCACCCCGCCGAGCGCCGAGTCGATCAGTTCGTTCGCCTTCACGGCGGTCTGCCCGAGGTACTCGCCGACCAGGTCGGCCCGCTGGGCCTCCACGAGATGGTCGCCGCCGAGCAGGCCGAGCGCGTAGAAGACGCGGCCGAGGATGCGGGCGACGGTGGTCTTGCCGGTGCCCGAGGGGCCCGAGAAGACGAAGTGGCGTTTCGGCGGCTGGACCGGCAGGCCCTGCCCGGCCCGCAGCCGGGCCATGTTCAGCTGCGCCGACAACGCCTTGACCTGGCGTTTCACCGGCTCCAGACCCACCATGCGCTCAAGCTCGGCGAGCGCCTCCTCGAGTAACACGGGGTCGGTGGGACCGGCGGGCAGCGACGGGGCCGGGCCGGTCCGCGAGCGCACCGCGGGGTCGGCCACCGGCGGCAGGGGAGTCGAGGCGGGCGTTTCGGGATCGGGCAGTCTCAGGTCACGGCCCTCGGCGCCGAAGAGCGGGTCGAATCCGTCCGGTCCGTCCGCGGCGTCCTGGCCTGCGCCGGTGAGAGTGATCGCCGCGAGGTCCGTGGCCTCGTCGTAGCCGTCGCCCTCGGCGATCGCGGCGAGCCGGGCCGCGGTGTCCATGAAGGCCGGATCGACGCGGTGCACGGCCCGGTACAGGGGGAGCGCGGCGGCGCTGCGGCCGGTGCCCTCGTGCGCCCGGGCCAGCCAGTAGCGCAGTTCCTTGCGCTGGGGCTGCTCGCTGCGGCAGCGCATCAGCGCGGCGGACAGCAGTGGTTCGGCCTGCCCGTACATCTCCAGACGGACCCGGGCCATGCCGCCGAACAGGCCCGCCTCGATGCCGAGCATCGGATCGTCGAGGAGCGGGTCGGTGTGCCGGACCAGCTGCTCCCAGTCCTTGACGAGATAGGCGCGGCAGGCGTGCAGGAAGCGGACCTGGGCGTCGGTGTCCACCGGCGGCAGCCCGGCGAGGGCGCGGTCCAGCTCGGGGACGTGGCGGCCGTCCAGCCAGTGGGAGGCGTGCGCGAGCAGCAGATCGCGGGGGCTCTCCAGCACGGGCTGCACCCACCAGCCCAGCCAGTACCAGGAGTTGAGGGCGCGACGGTAGCGGGTGCGCTGCTCGCCGAAGCGGTCCCGGTGGCGGAACATCCTGAGCAGCGCGGTCGTCGTGTCGACGCGCAGCGCGTGCAGCCCGAGCCAGGCGTCGGACATCCCGGAGTCCATCCGCACGGCGGCGCGGAACTCCTCCTCCGCCTGCGGATAGGCGCCCATGGTGTAGGCGTCCACGCCTCGCAGCCAGGCGAGGTCGGCCGGGGCCTGCGGGCCCTGCGTGCCGAAGTCCATCACGTCCCCCACGAACCGTGCCCCCGTCGGTATGCCAACGAGCCGTCCCCCGGCCGGCTGCCCTGCTCGAACCGCTGTGCCACGGACCGGAGTTGCAAGGTGTGCGAAGCAACCGTCCGTAGGTCGCAACGAGGGCATCGTACCTGCGCAGGCGGCGCCCCCGTAGGGTGCCGTACGGGGCGTTCGGCGAGGTGGGAGCGGATGCGGCACACTCCCGCACGGTGACCGAGGGTGAGCACGTGGCACCGCGCGGCGCCCGGAAAACAGTAAGAAGACAGAACGAAGCCCCCGATCACGGGGGAACAACCGGGGGCTTCGCGTCTGTGGGCGGCGCCGAATGGCCGCACATTGAGAACGTAAGACCTGTACGGGCCCCCGGTCAAGCCGAGTTGAAGCACTCCGGCAAGTTGTCCCGCAAGGCCCTTCACAAGTTCAGCACACTGCGGGCGGTCCGTCACCGTGCGTGAGGGGCTGGTCCGGTCCAACCGCCCCACCAGGTCCCGGAAGCACCTCATACCCCTTCTCTCGCTGGCGTACCAGAAGGTCGGCGAACGGCCGCGAGGGATCGTCGGCGAAATGCCGGCGTTCCGCCGGTACCCATGCGTCCCAGAACTCCCGCTGTTCCTCCCCGTCCCGTGAACGCCCCCGCGCCCATGCCTGCGCAGGGGGCAGCTCCATCCACAGCAGCAGGGCCAGGCGGGGCCGCAGTGCCCGGCGCCCCGCGCCGACGCCCTCCACGAGAACCACGGGAGCGGGCGGCAGGGGGCGCGGCGTACCGAAGCGGCGGGCTCGCCAGTCGTAGGGGGCGTAGTGCGCGGTCCGGCCCTGGGCCAGGGGCTCGATCACCTGCTCCAGCAGGCGTCCGGTCCAGTCGAACAGTTCGTCGTGGGTGGCGATGTCGTCGAGGCGCAGCACCGGCGCGCCGTCCAGCGCCTCGGCCAACCGCCCGGCGAACGTGGTCTTTCCGGAGCCGGCGTGCCCGTCGACGCCGACGAGGCGGACCGGGCCGCAGGAGGGCTGGAGGCGGCGGATCCGGGAGGCCAGGTCGAGGACGGCGGGCCCCGGTACGGGGCGGAAGGGCGGATTCATCTCGCTCAGCACTCTAACGACGGTGTCCGCGGCGCCCGCCAGTGGTCGACGCCAATATTGGTGGGCGTGGCGCGGGCCGAAGTGCTGGCGGGACCCGGCGGGCTGTGCTCCTATGTGGCGCATACATGTGCGCTGCCCCCAGGGGGGGGCGTCCGCACGTGTGCGACCGACCGTGCAACGGACCTGCTCCGCCCCTGTCCGACTCCGACTTCCGGGGGTCCCCGCCATGCGCAGAGCCGAACAGCCGTCCCGCAGAGCCGTCCTGACCGCCGCGGTCGCCGCCGCCGTCACGGCAGGCGCGGGCCCGGCGGCCGCCGACACCGAGGAGCCCATGCCGGCCGACACCGCCGAACCCGCCCGCGCGGCCCTGGCCCGGACCGTGGACAACCGGGCCTGGACCTCGCACGGCGACTGGCGCGGCGGCACCGCCCACGGCACCCGTGCCGTCGCGGGCGCCCGCCCGGGCGTGGCGATCGCGAAGCCCGCCGGAACCACCGGCTACACGGACCCGCACACCGGCACCACCGCCCGCTGGGAGTTCGGCACCTGGACGTCCCCGGCCCACCGGCTCGCCGTCCCCGCGACGGAGGCGATCGTCTCCTGGAACGCGCACACCCCGGCCGGCACGTGGCTCCAGGCGGAGATCAAGGCCACCTACACCGACGGCACCCGCACGCCCTGGTACGTGATGGGCCGCTGGGCGGCCGGCGACCAGGACATCCGGCGCACCTCGGTCGACGACCAGAGCGACGGCAAGAGCACCGTCTGGACCGACACCCTGGCGATCGACGACCCGTCGACGGGCCTGCGCCTGGCCTCGTACCGGCTGCGCCTCACCCTCTACCGCAGGCCCGGCACCGAGGCCACGCCCACCGTGTGGCGGCTCGGCGCGATGGGCTCCGACGTGCCCGACCGGTTCACCGTCCCGGCGTCCGTGCCCGGCTTCGCCGGGGAGCTGGCCGTCCCGCGGTACTCGCAGGAGATCCACAAGGGCCAGTACCCCGAGTACGACAACGGCGGCGAGGCCTGGTGCAGTCCGACCTCCTCCCAGATGATCATCGAGTACTGGGGCGGCCGGCTCACCCCGGAGCAACTGGCCTGGGTGGATCCGTCGTACGCCGATCCCCAGGTGTGCCACGCGGCCCGCTTCGCCTACGACTACCAGTACGCCGGCTGCGGCAACTGGCCTTTCAACGCCGCCTACGCGGCCACGTTCAAGGACCTCCAGGCAGTGGTCACCCGGCTCGGCTCGCTCACCGACCTGGAGACGCTGATCGCGGCGGGCATCCCGGCCATCACCTCCCAGTCCTTTCTGAAGGAGGAGCTGGCGGGCGCCGGGTACGGCACCGCCGGGCACCTGATGACCGTCATCGGTTTCACCGCCGAGGGCGACGTGATCGCGAACGATCCCTTCTCCGAGACCAACGAGGCCGTGCGACGCGTCTACCGGCGGCGGGAGTGGGAGAACATCTGGCTGCGGACCAAGCGGTACAACGCCTCCGGCAAGGTCGTCTCCGGTACCGGCGGCGTCTGCTACCTGTATTTCCCGGCCCGCCCCACCGCGGCCCAGCGCAAGGCGCTGACCGCCGTGGGCGTGCGCGTGTGACCAAGCTCTCGGCCACGCAAGCCGCTCCCGATGGCAAAGTGGACAGGCCTTCAGTGGACTGACCCTCGGGGGGAAGTCCGTCCGCATCACGAATCAGCGAGAACTCATGACCGCGCACTCAGTCACCGCAGCCGGCGTCCGCACCGGCGGTCCTCAGGACGACGGCCCGAAGATCTTCGAGCATGTCATGGGCTGGACCCTCGTCGTGGTCGTCGCGATGCTCGTGACCCAGCTCGGGCTGCTGTGACCCGTCGCGGGGTGCTGTGACCTGACCCACGACCCTGCTCCGCGGCCTGCCATACTGCGGATGTCCCGCCGCCGCCCGTTGGAACCAGGGTCGAAATTGAATATCAGTCCGCAGCCTGCCGCGCGTCCCAGAGCCCGCGGCACCGAGCGCTCGCTGGCGCGCCGTGCCGAACTCATCGCCATCGGGCGGAGGTTGTTCGCCGACACGTCCTACGACGCCCTGTCGATGGACGACATCGCCCGGCAGGCGCACGTCGCCAAGGGGCTGATCTACTACTACTTCCAGTCCAAGCGCGGCTATTACCTGGCCATCATCCAGGACTCGGTCACCGACCTGGTCACCCTGGCGGCGAGCGGACACGAACTGCCCCCGGTCGACCGCGTCCAGCGCACCATCGACCGCTATCTGCGCTACGCCGAGCACAATCAGGCCGCGTACCGCACCATCGTCAGCGGCGGTGTCGGTTTCGACACCGAGGTGCACGCCATCCGTGACGGCGTGCGCGAGGCCATCGTCGCCACCATCGCCGAGGGGGCGTACGGCCGCGCCGACATCACCCCGCTGGCGCGCATGGGCCTGCTGGCCTGGGTGTGCGGTGTCGAGGGCACCACCCTCGAATGGATCGACCGCCCCGAACTGCCCCGCGAGACCATGTGCGAGCTGCTGGTGAAGGGGCTCGGCGGCGCCCTGCGCGCGATCGAGGACCTCGACCCCGCCTACCCGGTCCCGCAGGCCGTCCGCCAGGACGCATGAGAGAGGGCGGAGGGATCCGTCACGGTCCCTCCGCCCCTGTCGCCAGGCCTACTTGATGGCCTTGATCAGCTCGCCGTTCGCCGTGTCGCCGCTCAGCTCCCAGAAGAACGTGCCGCCCAGGCCCTGCTGGTCCTTGTAGGTCATCTTGGTCGCGATGGTGGCCGGAGTGTCGTAGCTCCACCAGTCGTTCCCGCACTTGGCGTACGCCGTGCCGGCCACCGTCCCCGTCGCCGGGCACTTGGTCCTGAGCACCTTGTAGTCGTCGATGCCCTGCTCGTACGTGCCCGCCGCCGGGCCGGTCGCGGTGCCGCCGGGCGCCGACCGGGTGACGCCGGTCCAGCCGCGGCCGTAGAAGCCGATGCCGAGCAGCAGCTTCGAGGCGGGGATGCCGAGGCCCTTGAGCTTCGCGATGGTCGCCGAGCTGTGGAAGTCCGCCTTGGGGATGCCGGCGTACGAGGTCAGCGGGGAGTGCGGGGCCGTCGGGCCGGCGGTGTCCCAGGCGCCGAAGTAGTCGTACGTCATCGGGTTGTACCAGTCGACGTACGGGGCGGCGCCCGCGTAGTCCGCCGCGTCGATCTTGCCGCCCGGGGTGGCGTCGGCGGTGATCGCCGCGGTGACGAGGTTCTTCGAGCCGAACGTGGCGCGCAGTGCCTGCATCAGGTTCCTGAAGGCCGCCTTGCCGCTGGTGTCGCAGGTGGCGCCGCAGGCGTTCGGGTACTCCCAGTCGATGTCGATGCCGTCGAAGACGTCCGCCCACTTGGAGTTCTCGACCAGGTCGTAGCAGGAGCGCGCGAAGGCGGCCGGGTTCTTCGCGGCCTCGCCGAAGCCGCCCGACCAGGTCCAGCCGCCGAAGGACCACAGGACCTTGAGGCCGGGGTGCTTCCGCTTCAGCTCGCGCAACTGGTTGAAGGTGCCGCGCAGGGGCTGGTCCCAGGTGTCGGCCTTGCCGTCGACGGATTCGGCGGCGGTGTAGGCCCGGTCGGTGGCGGCGTACGCGTCGCCCATCGCGCACCTGCCGCCGGTGACGTTGCCGAAGGCGTAGTTGATGTGCGTGAGCCGGGCCGCCGAGCCCGACGTCTCGATGTTCCTGACGTAGTACTTGCGGTCGTAGGTGCCCCATTCGGTGAAGTACCCGACGACCTTGGAGCCGGCGGCCCTGGAGCCGGGAGCGGCCTTCGTGCCGGCGGCGGCCTCCTGAGCCGAGGTCGCCGCGGTGGCGGTGGCCCCCGCGCCGGCCAGCAGACCGGCGCCGAGGACGGCGCAGCAGGCCGCGGACACGATGGCCCGGAAACGGGAGCGGTGGGGGGTGTGCATCCGATGACTCCTCGTGGGGGAGGGGACGCGTGCCGATTGGCATGAACGCGGTAAATCGGTGGAGCGAAACAGTAGGAGGACTAGACCAGTCCGGTCAATGGTGCGGACCAATTTCGCTTCCCCCGGGGCACTCGGGTATTTCTTGAAGTAAGCGGTCGTTAACTGGTGACGGGATGCCTCCGATCGGGCATACTCACAGCGCAGAGCCGCTGGTCAGCAGCTTCCGAGACCCGGGACTGCAAGCATCGGCCAGGCACCAGAACGACCCGGCGGCGCCGCCCCCACCCACGGGCCCGTCCGCCAGTGCCCGACAGGGAGGAGAGCGTCGCCATGCCCGACCGCGCCCCGCAGCCGGTGGACCGGCAACTGCCCACGGAGGAGGCCCGGGACCTGATCTCGCTCGTCCGCGACATCGCGCAGCAGGAGATCGTCCCGAAGGCGGCCGAAGAGGAGGACGCCGGCCGCTTCCCGCGCGAGCTGTTCACCCTGCTCTCGCGCTCCGGCCTGCTCGGCCTGCCGTACGACTCCGAGTACGGCGGCGGCGACCAGCCCTACGAGGTCTACCTCCAGGTCCTGGAAGAGCTCGCCGCGGCCCGCCTCACGGTCGGTCTCGGCGTCAGCGTGCACTCCCTGGCCACCTACGCGCTCGCCGCCTACGGCACCAAGGAGCAGCAGGTCGAGCACCTGCCCGCGATGCTCGGCGGTGGCATGCTCGGCGCCTACTGCCTCTCCGAGCCGCACTCCGGCTCGGACGCGGCCGCCCTGCGCACCAGGGCGGTGCGTGACGGCGACGCCTGGGTCATCACCGGCACCAAGGCCTGGATCACGCACGGCGGGATCGCCGACTTCTACACGGTCATGGCGCGCACCGGCGAGGAGGGCCCGCGCGGGATCACCGCGTTCCTCGTGCCCGGCGACGCGCCGGGGCTGAGCGCCGCACCGCCCGAGAAGAAGATGGGCCTGAAGGGCTCGCCCACCGCCCAGGTCCACTTCGACGGCGTACGGGTCACCGATGACCGGCGTATCGGCGAGGAGGGGCAGGGCCTTGCGATCGCCCTGTCCGCGCTCGACTCGGGGCGGCTCGGCATCGCGGCGTGCGCGATCGGCGTGGCGCAGGCGGCGCTCGACGAGGCGCTGGCGTACGCGACCGAGAGGCGCCAGTTCGGCAAGCCGATCGCAGACTTCCAGGGGCTGCGCTTCATGCTCGCCGACATGGCGACGCAGATCGAGGCGGGCCGGGCGCTCTACCTGGCGGCGGCGCGACTGCGGGACGCGGGCCGGCCGTTCGCCGCGCAGGCGGCCATGGCCAAGCTGCACTGCACCGACACGGCGATGCGGGTCACCGTCGACGCCGTGCAGATCCTCGGCGGCTACGGCTACACCGCGGACTTCCCGGCGGAGCGCTACATGCGCGAGGCGAAGGTGCTCCAGATCGTCGAGGGCACCAATCAGATCCAGCGGATGGTCATCGCCCGCCATCTCGTGGGTCCAGGGGGACGCTGAACTGGTCCAGGCCCCGCCAGGGCGCCGCGAGCCGCATCCACTCCGGGTCGTGCCGGCCCGGAAGAGTGCGGCCGCGCTCGGACCAGGCCCGCATCAGGTCACGGTAGATCGGCGGGTCCTGATAGCGCGGCGCGGTAGGCCGAACCGATTCTGCGGGCGGCGGGACGAACAGGAGGCGTTGACGCCCGGTCGCTGAGGAGATGGGGGTCATACCAGGGCAACGCGGAAGGGGCCGGACAGGTCACTCCGGGGCGCAATCGCGCGTGCGTTCAGGGGAGTTCAACGCATCTGAACGCACTGATCCCGCACCACGGCAGACTGCGAGCCGTGGTGCGGGGCAGTCACTGGAATGGAGCGAGCGGGCGAAGAGGGCCCGCGCTCAGGCCGCTTGGCGGCGCATGACGGGGACCCTGATGGGGCGTGAGCCCGGCCCGCCGACGTGCGAGAAGGGCTGGGTCCGCCAGTCGAGTCCCTGAGGGAGCGTCAACAGCAGGGCGGTGTCCTGCTCCTGAGGGTCGACGGACTCGTCCGCGGGGCGGGCGTCCGTGGCCCTGCGGCCGGTTCCGGCACAGACCGTGAGTCCGAACGGGTTCCACGGCGAGGCGCACAGTGCGTGCTCCGGCAGGACCTCCTCGTCCGCCAGGAGGGCGATTGGCTGCGCGCAGTCCGGGCATACGACCCGGTACATCTCGAACGTGTCGTAGGCGTCGAGTTCGTCGTCGAAGGTGTCGGGTTCGACGCCCTCCGGCTCGGGCTCGACGACGAGCTGCTGCCGCTTGGGTGCGGTGCGACCTGGGCGCTTAAGACTCTGCATTGGGTTCTCCCCCTCGGGCTGGGCCGTATCAGGCACTGCGGCCTCGACCACAGCAAGCACTTCCCGTCCGCCCTCGGCGGTAATCACGAGAACATTACGGAGACTGTTCGAGCTCTGTGGCGTTCGTCACATGCCGCACGCAGGTGCCCGCTGCGGCCGGTTTGTCCCCCCGGACGGCTGACCGTCGCCCGCCGGCGGGCTCACGAACCGGGCATGCCCCGGGCCGCTCAGGTATCGGAGGAGATCAACCGCACTGTAGGTTCTTGCGCCATGGAGGAGCTGGACCGACAGATCGTGCAGCTGCTCGTCAAGGACGGGCGGATGAGCTACACCGACCTGGGCAAGGCCACGGGCCTGTCCACGTCGGCCGTGCACCAGCGGGTGCGCCGGCTGGAACAGCGTGGCGTCATCCGCGGCTACGCCGCGGTCGTCGACCCGGAGGCCGTCGGTCTGCCCATGACCGCGTTCATCTCGGTCAAGCCCTTCGACCCCAGCGCGCCCGACGACATCGCCGACCGCCTCGCGGACGTGCCCGAGATCGAGGCGTGCCACAGCGTCGCGGGCGACGAGAACTACATCCTCAAGGTGCGGGTCGCCACGCCGCACGAACTGGAGGAACTGCTCGCACGGGTGCGGTCGTTGGCCGGCGTGTCCACACGGACGACGGTGGTGCTGTCCACGCCGTACGAGGCACGTCCGCCGCGGATCTGACCGCCGGGCCTCCCTGTTCGGCTGTTGCGGGTCACCCCGGTTCGTAGCGGTCGGAGTGAGGCGCGAGACTGGTCCTCATGAGTGAGTCCAGTGCCCCGCCGAAGACCGTCCTGCTCCGTCGCGGAGAGGTTCACAGCCCCGCCGATCCGTTCGCGACCGCGATGGTCGTGGAGCGGGGACAGGTCGCCTGGGTCGGTTCGGAGGGAGCCGCCGACGCCTTCGCGGACGGGGTCGACGAAGTGATCGACCTGGACGGGGCGCTGGTCACCCCGGCGTTCACGGACGCCCATGTGCACACCACCGCCACCGGCCTCGCGCTCACGGGCCTCGACCTGTCGGCCGCCCCCTCCCTGGAGGCCGCACTGGCCCTCGTACGGGACTTCGCCGCCGCCCGGCCGCACGACCGCGTGCTGCTCGGACACGGCTGGGACACCGCCCGCTGGCCCGACGGACGTCCCCCGACGCGTGCCGAACTCGACGAGGCCACCGGACACCGGCCGCTCTACCTCAGCAGGATCGACGTCCACTCGGCGGTCGTCACCACGGCCCTGCTCGACCTGGTCCCGGACGTCCCGCGCGCGGACGGACCGCTCACCGCCGATGCCCACCACGCCGTCCGCGCCGCCGCGTTCGCGGCCGTGACGCCTCGGCAGCGCGCCGACGCCCAGCGCGCCGCCCTCGCGCACGCCGTCTCGCTCGGCATCGGCACGATCCACGAGTGCGGCGGCCCGGAGATCTCCTCCGAGGACGACTTCACCGGTCTGCTGCGGCTCGCCGCCGAGGAGCCCGGCCCGCGCGTCGTCGGCTACTGGGCCGAGGAGGACGTCCCCAAGGCGCGGGAACTGGGCGCGGCCGGCGCCGCGGGCGACCTGTTCGCCGACGGCTCCATCGGCTCGCACACGGCCTGCGTGCACGAGCCGTACGCCGACGCCGACCACACCGGCCGGGCCTACCTGGACACCGCCGCCGTCGCCGCCCACGTCGTGGCCTGTACCGAGGCGGGCCTCCAGGCCGGCTTCCACGCCATCGGCGACGCCGCGGTGGACTGCGTGGTCGAGGGCGTGCGGGCCGCTGCCGAGAAGCTCGGTCTCGCCCGCGTCCGGGCCGCCCGCCACCGGATCGAGCACGCCGAGATGCTCACGCCCGAGACCGTCGCGGCCTTCGCCGAGCTCGGTCTCACCGCCTCCGTCCAGCCCGCCTTCGACGCCCTGTGGGGCGGCGCGGACGGCATGTACGCGCGGCGGCTGGGGGCCGAGCGGGCCCGTACGCTGAACCCGTTCGCGGCGCTGCTGCGCGCCGGTGTGCCGCTCGCCTTCGGCTCCGACAGCCCGGTCACGCCCCTCGACCCCTGGGGCACGGTGCGCGCCGCCGCCTTCCACCGCACGCCGGAGCACCGCGTCTCCGTGCGCGCCGCGTTCACGGCGCACACGCGCGGCGGCTGGCGGGCCGTCGGACGGGACGACGCGGGCGTCCTGGCGCCGGGCGCGCCCGCCGACTACGCGGTGTGGCGCACCGGCGAACTCGTGGTCCAGGCCCCGGACGACCGGGTCGCCCGCTGGTCGACCGATCCCCGCTCGGGCACCCCGGGACTGCCCGACCTGACCCCGGGCGGCGACCTGCCCGTCTGCCTGCGCACCGTGGTGGGCGGGCACACGGTGTTCGTACGGCCGGGCGAGTGATCTACGGGGGTGGCGCGCACGCGATCGTGCGCCGCGCCCCTGGCGCGCGACCTGCGCATCCTCTGCGCTGACCAGGGCTTTACCGAACGATGCGCAGGTCAAATGGCTGTTGACAGGCGGCCGCAGGGGGCCGGTAGGTTCGGCCGAGTCCACCACCGGACGCCCGACCAAGGCACGTCCGCCCACTCGCCGCAGCGCCGCCGGGTCAGGGACGGTGTGCCGCACCGGGGCACCGCCACTGGGAGCCAGGCTCAGGCCGGCGCGGCGCCGAGGGAACGTTCCGGCCGGTCGGGGAGGTGTGACCCCGGGTGGGGCCCGGGCGCTCAGTAGACAACGGCTTTCGGTCGATCCGCAGCCGGCGGATCCCAGGTCGGCCCGAAGGGCGCCGGGCCCCCATCCGCCGTACGCTCGCACCCGGAGGCGCGCTCTTACCCGCGTCTTGCGGATTCGAGACCACGATTCGAACGTCCTGTCACGTCATCGCAGGCCGGGCGCACTATGGTGGACCCCTGCGTACGGACATGAAGGGGCATCAGTGAACGACGGCGACGGAACCCTCGCGGCAGGAGCCCAGGGGAGGAAGTTCGGCCCGCTCGGCACGGCCTTGGTGATCATCCCGACCTACAACGAGGCGGAGAACATCAAGAGCATCGTCGGCCGGGTGCGCGAGGCCGTCCCCGAGGCGCATGTACTCGTGGCCGACGACAACAGCCCGGACGGCACGGGCAAGCTGGCCGACGAGCTGACCGTCGACGACGACCACGTCCACGTGCTGCACCGCAAGGGCAAGGAGGGCCTGGGCGCCGCCTACCTCGCGGGCTTCCGCTGGGGTCTGGAGCACGACTACGGCGTGCTGGTCGAGATGGACGCCGACGGCTCCCACCAGCCGGAGGAACTGCCCCGTCTGCTCACCGCCCTGAAGAGCGCCGACCTGGTGCTCGGCTCACGCTGGGTGCCCGGCGGCCGGGTGGTGAACTGGCCGAAGTCCCGCGAGGTGATCTCCCGGGGCGGCAGCCTCTACTCCCGGCTGGCGCTCGACCTGCCGCTGCGCGACATCACCGGCGGCTACCGCGCCTTCCGCCGGGAGACCCTGGAGGGCCTCGGCCTCGACGAGGTCGCCTCCCAGGGCTACTGCTTCCAGGTCGACCTCGCCCGCCGCGCGGTCAAGGCCGGCTACCACGTCGTGGAGGTGCCCATCACCTTCGTCGAGCGGGAACACGGCGACTCCAAGATGAGCCGCGACATCCTCGTCGAGGCGCTGTGGCGGGTCACGGCGTGGGGTGTGGGGGAGCGGGTCGGCAAGGTCACGGGGCGCGGCGGCAAGCCGTCGAGGCCGTAGCGGGTACGCCTCGCTCTCCTCTCGCCCGGCACTCACAGAAATCCCTGATCGGGGCCTTATCCCGCGCTGAGCCGGGCCCAGGCACACTGGAGACATGACGACTGGCGCTCAGACCCCCGGTAATCCCGCCCGGCCCCGGCGCTCCCGGCTGCGTACGTTCCTGCCGCTGGGGCTCGCCGCGTGGCTCGTCCTGGAGATCTGGCTGCTCATCGTGGTCGCGGGGGCGTCGAGCGGACTGGTGGTGTTCCTCGTCCTGGTGGCGGGCTTCGTCCTCGGCTCGGTCGTCATCAAGCGGGCGGGCCGGCGGGCCTTCCGCAACCTCTCCGAGACGCTGCAACAGCAGCAGAGCGGCGTGATGCCCGCCGAGGCCCGGCCGAACAGCGAGGGCAACGGCCTGATGATGCTGGGCGGACTGCTGCTGATGATCCCCGGCCTCGTGTCGGACGCGGTGGGTCTGCTCCTGTTGCTGCCCCCGGTCCAGAAGGCCGTGAGCCGCACGGCGGAGCGCACCTTCGAGCGCAAGCTCCGCGAGGCCGACCCGGGCACCCTGGGCGGCGCCTTCCAGCAGGCCCGTATGCACCGCCCCGACGGCAAGGTCGTCCAGGGCGAGGTCATCAGGGACGACGACCGGGGCGACGCAGCGCAGGAACCGCGGCCGCCGCTGACGCACTGATCCGCGGGAAACGCACGACGCACCATCTGTGAGAACGCATGACAAAAACCGCGGGCGCCGTACTTCACGTACGGCGCCCGCGGTCCTTGACGCGCTGTAACTTCGGCCAGACCCCGGAGGGACTTACGCCGACTTGCGGCTGTCTCGGGGATGAACCGCGATGTTCATCGCCCCGGAGCGCAGAACCGCCAGGCGCTCCTCGAGGACCTCTTCGAGTTCCTCACGGGTGCGCCGCTCCATCAGCATGTCCCAATGCGTACGCGCGGGCTTGGCCTTCTTCTCTTCAGGGCCATCGCCGTCCACGAGGAGTGCCTGGGCCCCGCAGACCTTGCACTCCCACTCCGGCGGGATCTCCGCCTCGACCGAGAAGGGCATCTCAAACCGGTGCCCCTTCTCGCATGCGTACTCCACGGCCTGGCGCGGGGCCAGGTCGATGCCGCGGTCCGTCTCGTAGCTGGTCACCACGAGGCGCGTGCCGCGAAGAGCTCGCTCACTCATGAATCGTGCCTCCCGGGCTTGTCGCCCACAGGACAGGTGTCGCTGTCGTCGTCATCCGGTCAACGTCCGGTCGGCGGTAAAGATTCCCGTTCCGAGTCCCGTTCCGGGTCATGCGTCGCCGTCGTAGCCGCCCTTGTTGTACCCACCAGCGCCCGGTTTGTCACATCTGCTAGCAGATGTAACCCAGCGTTTCGGCATCTTTGACGCGCAGTAACGGTACGCCTGGCAGGCCAAACGCGTACACTACAGCCCTTTCGCGCCGAGCGCTAAATCCTGTCAGGAACCGGGTTCCCCGCTTCCTCGATCGCACGCCCCACCGGAACCCGCGCGAGCAGGGCGAACCCGATGACGAAGAAGCCCACCAGCGAGATGATCGCGTCCCGGTAACTCCCGGTCAGCTGGTAGGTGAGTCCGAACAGCAGCGGCCCGAGCCAGCTCATTCCGCGGTCGCTCATCTCGTACGCGGAGAAGTATTCGGCCTCCTTGCCGGGCGGGACGAGATGGGAGAACAGGGACCGGGACAGGGCCTGACTGCCGCCGAGGACCAGGCCGATGCCGGCGGCCAGGGCGAAGAACCACGCCGGTGCCCCGGCCGGCAGGAAGAACCCGGCCGCGAGCGTCACCGTCCACGCCACCAGGGAGCCGAGGATCGTGCGCTTGGCGCCGTAGGTCCGGGCCAGCCGGCCCATCGTCAGCGCTCCCACCACCGCCAGCACCTGCACCAGCAGCACGGCGCCGATCAGGGTGGACTGACCGAGGCCGAGTTCCTCGGAGCCGTAGACCGAGGCCTGGGAGATCACCGTCTGGATGCCGTCGTTGTAGACGAGGTAGGCGAGCAGGAAGGCGAGGGTCAGCGGGTGGCGGCGCATGTCGCGGACGGTCGCCGCGAGCTGCCGGAACCCGGGAAGGGCCGCCTCCCGGGCGGCGGACCTGCGATCGCGGAGCCGGGTCAGCGGGATGAGGGTGAACGCGCCCCACCACAGGCCGGCCGACGCCAGGCAGATCCGGACCGCCGTGCTCTCGGAGACACCGAAGCTGTCGTGCCCGGTGTAGAGGGCCAGGTTGACGACGAGGACCAGCGAGCCCGCCGCGTAGCCGAAGGCCCAGCCCCGGGAGGAGACCGCGTCCCGCTGCTCGGGCGGGGCGATCTGCGGCAGGTAGGAGTTGTAGAGCATCATCGCCACGGACTGCGCGGCGTTCGCGACGATCAGCAGCGCCCCGCCGAGCAGATAGCGGTCGCCGTCCAGGAAGAACATCGCCGTCGTGGCCGTGGCCCCCAGGTAGGCGGCGGTGGCGAGGAGGGGCTTCTTGCGGCCGGTGCGGTCGGCGGCGGCGCCCACCAGGGGCATCACCAGCACGGCCACGATCACCGACAGGGACACCGAGTACGCGAAGAAGGACCCGGCCCGCACCGGGATCCCGAGGGGGTGCACGTACCCGTCGGCATCGGCCGCGGACTCGGCGACCGACGTCAGGTAGGGGCCCAGGAACACGGTGAGCACGCTCGTCGAGTAGACGGAGCAGGCCCAGTCGTAGAAGTACCAGCCGCGCTGCTCGCGCCGCAGTCCGGCAGCCCCGTCGGCCGCCTCCGGACGCGCGGTGTCGGTGCCCACCCGTGCCCTCGCCTCCCCGTGAACGCGCAGGGGCGACCGGCCGGGGGTCTCAGACCCAGACGCCGCGGTCCTCCATGACCTTGCGCAACGTGTCGATGTGATCGGTCATGATGCCATCCACGCCGAGGTCCAGAAGTCGGTGCATGCTCTCCGGGTCGTTGACGGTCCACACGTGCACCTGGAGCCCGCGCGCGTGGGCGGCGCGGAGGAAGCGGTGGTCCACGACCTGGATGCCGGACTGGATCTCGGGCACCTGGGCGGCGACCGCCGAGCGGCGCACCGCGGCCGGCAGCCCCCAGGAGCGCAGCCGCAGGTTGAGCACCCCCCGGGTGCCGTACGAGGTGGCCAGGCGCGGGCCGGCCAGCCGCTGGGCGCGCACCACGCGGGCCTCGGAGAAGGAGCCGAGGCAGACCCGGTCCCAGGATTTCGTCCGGCCGACCAGGTCGAGGAAGGGCAGCAGGGCGGCCTCCGCCTTGACGTCGACGTTCCAGCGGACGTCGGGGAAGGTCTCCAGGAGCTCCTCGAAGAGCGGCACCGGCTCCTCGCCCGCCACGCGCGCGTGGCGCACCTCCTGCCAGGCCAGGTCGGCGATCCGGCCCGCGCCGTCCGTCACCCGGTCCAGGGTCGCGTCGTGGAAGGCGACGACTGCGTCGTCCCGGGTGGCGTGGACATCGGTCTCGATGTACCGGTATCCCGCCTCGACGGCGCACCGGAACTGCCGCACGGTGTTCTCCAGGCCGTCCGCGGCCCCGCCCCGGTGGGCGAAGGCGATCGGGCCGGGATGGTCGAGGTAGGGATGGCGTATCCGCGGGGTCACGGACGCAGTATCGCTCCTCGGGGTCGACCGGTGGCAACGACCGTGCTGCCGCCGGATGCCGCGGGGACGGCGAACACGCGCAGGAACAGCTGGGCGAGCGGGCCGATCGCCACCGCGTACAGGAGGGTGCCGACCCCGACGGTGCCGCCCAGCGCGAAGCCGGTGGCCACGACCGTGAGCTCGATGCCCGTGCGTACCAGGCGGATCGAGACGCCCGTGAGCTGGTGGAGCCCCGTCATCAGACCGTCGCGCGGGCCCGGGCCGAAGCGGGCCGCGATGTACAGGCCGGTCGCCGCGCCGTTCAGGACGATCCCCGCCGCCAGCAGGCTCACGCGGGGCACCCAGCCGTGCGCGTCGGGCACCAGGGCCAGCGTCGCGTCCATCGCCATGCCGATGACCAGCACGTTGGAGATCGTGCCCAGGCCCGGCCGCTGGCGCAGCGGGATCCACGCGAGCAGCACCGCGGCGCCCACGAGGGTCAGCACGACGCCGATGGACAGACCGGTCCGCTCGGCGAGGCCCTGGTGCAGGACGTTCCACGGCTCCAGTCCGAGGCCCGACCTGACGAGCAGCGCCGAACTCGCGCCGTACAGAGCGAGACCGACGTAGAGCTGCGTCAGACGCCGGGCGAGCCGCCGCTGCGTGGACATGAAGTGCCCCCCTGGTGGTAGTGGACTGATGCATGACACCCTGTGGCTTGGATGGAGAGGTCATCCATGGCCAATCCGGGGAAGGTGGACTGATTCTCATGGCGCAGTGGACCTCGGCCGTGGGTGCGGCTCAGCTCGCGCGGCTGCTCAACTCCCAGCAGGACCGCCCGGCCGGGCCCGGCACGCGCCGGCCGCCCGCCTATCGCGCGCTCGCCGACGGCATCCGGCTGCTGGTGCTCGAAGGGCGGGTCCCGGTGGCCGCCCGGCTGCCCGCCGAGCGGGAACTCGCCCTCTCCCTGTCCGTCAGCCGTACGACGGTCGCCGCCGCCTACGAGGCGCTGCGCAGCGAGGGGTTCCTGGAGTCCCGGCGCGGGGCGGGCAGCTGGACCGCCGTACCGGCCGGGAACCCGCTGCCCGCGCGCGGGCTGGAACCCCTGCCGCCGGAGGCCCTCGGCTCGATGATCGACCTGGGCTGTGCGGCGCTTCCGGCCCCGGAGCCGTGGCTCACCCGGGCCGTGCAGGGCGCGCTGGAGGAACTGCCGCCGTACGCGCACACGCACGGCGACTATCCCGCCGGGCTGCCCGCGCTGCGGTCGATGATCGCCGAGCGCTACACCGCGCGCGGGATCCCGACGATGCCCGAGCAGATCATGGTGACGACCGGGGCGATGGGCGCGATCGACGCGATCTGCCATCTGTTCGCCGGGCGGGGCGAGCGCGTGGCCGTCGAGTCGCCCTCGTACGCCAACATTCTTCAGCTGATGCGGGAGGCCGGGGCCCGGCTCGTGCCGGTCGCGATGGCCGAGGGGCTCACGGGCTGGGACATGGACCGCTGGCGCCAGGTCCTGCGGGACGCCGCGCCCCGGATCGCCTACGTCGTCGCCGACTTCCACAACCCGACGGGTGCGCTCGCCGACGAGGACCAGCGCAGGCGGCTGGTCGACGCGGCCCGGTCCGCGGGGACCGTGCTGATCGCCGACGAGACGATGAGCGAGCTGTGGCTCGACCCGGACGTGCGGATGCCGCGGGCGGTGTGCGCCTTCGACCCGGCCGGGTCGA
>NZ_MUKA01000310.1:0-201 GCF_002150735.1 Streptomyces africanus | reverse complement strand
TCGTGGCGGCGGTGCGGCGGGAGTTGCCCGCCTGGGAGTTCGAGGTGCCTCGGGGCGGCCTGACGCTGTGGGTGCGCACGGGCGGGCTGTCCGGCTCGCGGCTCGCGGAGGCGGGGGAGCGGGTGGGCCTACGGGTGCCGTCCGGCCCGCGCTTCGGGGTCGACGGGGCGTTCGAGGGATACGTGCGGTTGCCGTTCACCG
>NZ_MUKA01000309.1 GCF_002150735.1 Streptomyces africanus | reverse complement strand
GCTCCTCCCGACGGGGGTGGGCGGGATGTTACCGCCGGTATCACCGGGATTGAAGATGAACAGGCGTCACTTTTTGGAGTCAGCACAACAGGCACACGGACCACGGCAGTCGACTCGGGGCCTCGTCGGACCGCTTATGGAGGCCATTTGAAATCGGATGGAGCCGATTCGCTTGTCGATACGTCTATTCGGCGACGTCCTTACGACGACGCCGAAGTGACCGGATTAGGTGCAGGTGTGACGGAGGTGCAGGACGATGGCCGGTTTCCGGAGTCTGGCGAGACAGGTCCGCGATCCGCGGTGCGATCTGGCACTGCGGCGCTATTCGCTGCGCAAGTGCCTTGAGAGGTTCGCCCCTTACGGGCACAGGGCGACCTGGGACCATCTGTGTTCCCGGGCCGGGTTCGGTCCCGAGGACCGGTCCCCCGATCCGGTGCGGCTCGTGGCCGCACTGGACGAACTGGAGGAGGCGCGGGCGGTCTGGCTGGCCTACGAGGTCGATTTCGCCGAGCGCCGCAAGAAGGAAAAGCACGACGGACTGCGCCGGCCGGGCAGTGTGGACGACTGGCACCGGCTGACCTGGGGCGGTTTCGGCGTGGCCTGGTGCGACGATCCGGCGGTCCATCCCCGTGAACCGCTGGCCGAGGTGCTGCGCCGGCTGATCGCCGCGCTGGAGCGTGAACCGGGCTCGACGTGCCCGGTGTGCGGCGGGGAGCAACTCGCCTGGAAGTACGACCTGGACCACGAGCCCTCGGCGGGTCCGGTCTGCACGGACTGCGGAATTCTCGTACCGCGTCCGGTGCTCACGCCCGAGTCCCTGGCGGACGCCAGGCGGGCGAGGCTGTTGGTGTCGGCTTGACGAGTGCGGGTGCGCGGGGGGTGCGCCGGGGATGCCGCACCCCCACTGTCAGTGGGTGCTGACACCATCGTCGACATGGTGCAGGTGTGTCTGAACGGTCCGCGGACCGCCGCCGACGGTACGGCGGTGCCGCTGACGCCTGATTCCATGGCCGACTCCGCCGCTCAGGCCGTCGCGGCCGGGGCCACGGACATCCATGTCCATCCCAAGACGCCGTGCGGGCGGGACACGCTGTCACCCCGGGTGCTCGCGGAGACGCTGTCGACGATTCGCTCGCGCGTGCGGGTGCCGGTGGGGGTGACCACGGGGGCATGGGCCGAGCCGGACCCTGCCGCCAGGCTGGAGCGGATACGGAGCTGGACCGTCCTGCCCGACCACGCCTCGGTCAACTGGCATGAGCCCGGCGCGGAGGAGGTCGCCGCCCTGCTCCTGGATCTCGGGGTGGGCGTGGAGGCGGGCATCTGGTCCGGGACGGATGGTGCGGAGCGGTTTGCCGACTCGCCGCTGGGGTCGAGGGTGCTGCGGGTCTTGGCCGAGGTGACGGACACGGATCCTTCGACGGCCGCGGGGTCCGCCCGGGCACTGCTGTCCGACCTCGGGCCCGCGCATGGGCGTCCTGTCCTGCTGCACGGGGAGGACGGGGGTGCGTGGCCGGTGCTGCGGCTTGCGGGCGAGCTGGGGTTGGCCACGCGGGTCGGGGTGGAGGATGTGCTGGTCCTGCCCGACGGGAGGCGAGCCGGGTCCAATGCGGAGTTGGTCGCGGCGGGGTTGGAGGAGTACGAGGCGGGTCGGCGGGGTGCTCGGCGTGGTCGCTGAGGCCGGGGCGTTGCGCAACTCGGCGCGACGAGGTGCCGCTGCGCCCACCCGTGCCGCCTGGGGGCACCTCCCAGGCCCTTAAGGCACTGGGGGAGGCACGACTGCCCGCAGCTAGGCGGAGACGCGCCCGCACCCGCGCACGGCGAGCAGGGGGCGTGTCGGGGGGTGTCCGCCCGCAGCGGTTGGCGCGTCAACGGGGGGTTAGTCGGTACGCAAGTCCATCGCGCCGTTCCGAGGACGGACACCCCCCGGCGCGGCCCCGACCCACAAGCCAGCCGCAGGCGCTACGCGCACCCCCACCGAAGCAGCCACAGGCCGCCGCAGGCACCCGGCCCAACCGCCGGAGGCAGGCGCGCTACCCGCGCCCCTTGTCCACCATCAGGCGCGACCCCGCCCGGCGTTCGCCGAAGACGTCGCCCGGGTTGGAGAGGACGCACGTGTCGAGGGAGAGGCAGCCGCAGCCGATGCAGTCGGTGAGGTGGTCGCGGAGGCGGTTCAGCTGCTTGATGCGTTCGTCCAGTTCCGAGCGCCA
The DNA here is from genome assembly GCF_002150735.1 of Streptomyces africanus. Taxonomy (GTDB): domain Bacteria; phylum Actinomycetota; class Actinomycetes; order Streptomycetales; family Streptomycetaceae; genus Streptomyces; species Streptomyces africanus. The sequence goes on along the minus strand of NZ_MUKA01000309.1, from coordinate 4,577 downwards.
GGCCTCCGACAGATGCGCCCAGTCCTCCCGGGTCGGCGTCCGCTCCTCGGGAAGCTCCGCCAGCGCCTCGCGGATCGTCGCCAGCGGGATGCCGACCCGTTGCGCGGCCCGGATGAAGGCGACCCTGCGCAACGTGTCCCGCGCGTAGCGGCGCTGGTTGCCGGCGGTCCGGCGACTGCTGATCAGGCCTTTCGACTCGTAGAAGTGCAGGGCGGAAACGGCGGCCCCGCTGCGCGCCGCCAGCTGGCCGACCGTGAGCTCGTGGATCTTCTCTGAAATCTGGGGCACCCCGCGACCCTACCCAGTCCGTTGACACGGCCCCCGCAGCCGACCATGCTAAGCAGTCGCTTAGAGATTCAAGCGCACGCAGACTTCCTGACGCGAGAGGCCGGGACATGGCACAGCCGAGGATCTTCACGTCCGTCGACGACCTGAAGTCGTCGGTGGGCGAGCAACTGGGACACACCGACTGGCTCGACATCGACCAGAAGCGGATCGACCTCTTCGCGGAGGCCACCGGCGACCACCAGTGGATCCACGTCGACCCGGAGAAGGCCGCCGCGGGCCCCTTCGGGACGACCATCGCCCACGGCTATCTCACCCTGTCGCTGCTGCCCCTCTTCGGACCGCAGCTGATCTCCGTCGAGGGCGTGAAGATGGGCGTCAACTACGGGACAAACAAGGTCCGCTTCCCCTCCCCCGTCCCCGCCGGCTCCCGGCTCCGCGCCACCGCGACCATCAGCGCCGTCGACGACGTGCCCGGCGGCGTCCAGGTCACCGTCGCCTTCACGGTGGAACGCGAGGGCGGCGACAAGCCCGTGTGCGTCGCCGAGTCCGTCGCCCGCTACTACTTCTGAACCCGGCGGGCTACTTGTCCCCCACCATCCGCAGCACGAGGTCGGCGTACAGCGCGCCGACCTCGTCCGGCGTCCACGGCCCGTCGACGTTGAACCAACGGGCCACGTCGATGCAGAGCGAGAGCACGGCCAGGGTCGTGCCCTTCACGTCCAGTACGTCGAACTCACCGGCCGCGACGCCGTCCTCGATGATCGCCCGCACCTCGGCGTCGCACTGCCGCCGCAGCGCGAGGATCTCGGCGCGGGCGTCCGGACCGAGCGAGTCCAGCTCGTACTGGACGACCCGGGCGGTGGTGCGTCCGCCGGCGTGCCAGCGGACGAAGGAGCTGACGGCGCCGGCCAGGCGCTCACGGGCGGTGCCCTCCCGCCGGGCCGCCGTCCGCAGGATCTCCAGGGCCTTCTCGTGCCCGATCCTGCTGATGCGGTGCAGCAGCTCTTCCTTGGTCTTGTAGTGGATGTAGAGCGCGGCCGGGCTCATCCCGGCGCGACCCGCGATGTCCCGGGTCGTCGTGGCGTGGTACCCGCGCTCGGCGAAGGCCTCCACCGCGGCGACCAGCAGCCGTCGCGCCGCGTCGGGCGTGACCTCGCCCCACGCCTGCGCCTCGCCGCCGGCCGTCTCCTCCGCCGTACTCATCACTCGCCCCTCTCCACCGACAGGGCCACCACCATACCGCCGAAGGTGAGCGAGCGCTTAGTGCGACCGCCCGGCCCGCCCGCTCAGTGCTTCTCGAAAGGGCCGTACGAGGGCGAGGGCACCGCACCCGCCGCCCCCTCCTGCCGGTCCCGGATCACCTTGGCGAGGGTGAAGGAGGAGGTGACCAGGTACAGGACGGCGATGGCGAGGAAGCCCCGCACCCAGGCGTCGGCGCTCAGCTGGTAGATGCCGATCGCGGTGGCCGCCATGGCGACGGCGAAGGAGGCGACGGCCTGGCCGTAGAAGGCGGCCGTGTTCTGCTTGCTACCCGGTGTCTCACTCATGGGGGAAGCTTCGGGCGGACGTGGCCCGCGCCACATCCGCTGACGTACTCAGGGACGTACTCAGAATGCCGAAACCCCCGTCAGCGCACGCCCGATGACCAGCTTCTGGATCTGGCTCGTGCCCTCGTAGAGGGTCATCACGCGGGCGTCCCGCAGCAGCTTGCCCGCCGGGTACTCGTCGATGTAGCCGTAGCCGCCGAAGACCTGGAGCGCGTTGTTCGCGGCGCGGACGGCCGCCTCCGAGGCGAACAGCTTCGCCTTGGACGACTCGACGGCGAACGGCCGGCCGCGGTCGATCAGGTCGGCGACCCGCCAGGTCAGCAGCCGGGCGGCGTCGACGTCCACGGCGATGTCACTGATCAGTTCCTGGACCAGCTGGTGACGGGCGATGGTCTTCCCGAACTGCTCGCGCTCGCCCGCGTACCGCACGGCGGCGTCCAGTGCGGCCTGGGCTATGCCGACACAGCCCGCGGCGACGGACATCCGGCCCTTGGCGAGGGCGGACATGGCGACGGAGAAGCCCTTGCCCTCCTCCCCCAGCAGCGCCGAGGCGGGCACCCGCACGTCCTCCAGCACGAGCTCGGCCGTGGCCTGGCCGCGCAGCCCCAGCTTCCCGTGGATCGTGCGGCGCGTCAGGCCGGGCGTGTCGGTGGGGACCAGGAAGGCGGACACGCCCTTGTGGCCGGGGGCGTCCGTGGAGCGGGCGAAGAGCAGGACGACGTCGGCCCAGGTGCCGTTGGTGATGAACATCTTGGTGCCGTTGATGACGTAGTCGCCGCCGTCCCGTACCGCCCGCGTCGCGAGGTTGCCCGCGTCCGAGCCCGTGCCCGGCTCGGTCAGGCCGAAGCAGCCGACCGCCTCGCCGGAGGTGAGCCCCGGCAGCCAGCGCCGCTTCTGCTCCTCGCTCCCCCAGGCGGCGACGGTCTTCGCGACGAGCCCCAGCGAGACGGAGACGATCCCGCGCACGGACGAGTCGCCCCGGCCGAGTTCCTCCGTGACCAGGCAGTACGCGAGGTGGTCACCGCCCGAGCCGCCGTACTCCTCGTCGATCGTCAGGCCCAGGAAGCCGACCTCGCCGAGCTTCTTGACGATCGCGCGGTCGACTTCCTCGGCGCGGTCCCAGACGACGGCGTTCGGGGCGATCTCGCGCTCGACGAAGTCCCGGGCGAGCTGCCGTACGGCGGTCTGCTCCTCGCTGAGCTCCAGGTTCACCACAGTCACTCCACTTGAAAGCCGTACATTTAAATTAGCACTGCTAGTTTCCATCGGCAGCCCTACTATGTGCGCCATGGCCCGACCGCGCAAGCCCCTGCTCAGCACCGACCGGATCGTCGAGACGGCCCGTGCGCTCGTGGACGCGGAGGGCCTCGCGGCCGTCTCCACCCGCCGGCTCGCCGCCGAACTCGGGGTCAGCGGGCCCTCGCTCTACAACCACTTCCGCACCAAGGACGAGATCCTTGAGGCGGTCGCCGACTCGGTGAGCGGCCAGGTGGACCTGACGATGTTCGAGGACGGCCGGGACTGGCGGACCGCGCTGCACGACTGGGCCGTCTCCTACCGGGCCGCGCTGCGCGACCACCCGAACATCGTCCCGGTGCTGGCCCGAGGCCCCGGCCGCCGCCCGGCCGGACTGCGGCTCGCGGACGCCGTCTACGGCGCCATGGTCGAGGCGGGCTGGCCGCCGGCGCAGGCCACGTCCATCGGCGCGCTGATGCGCTACTTCGTGATGGGCTCCGCGCTCGGTTCCTTCGCCGGGGGCTTCGTGGACGACGCGAGCGCCTACGATCCCGCCGACTACCCCCATCTCCAGCAGGCCCATCGGCTCGCCGAGCAGCAGGAGAAGATCGACGAGCGGGCGTTCGAGACCGGGTTGACGGCCCTGCTGGACGGGCTGGCACGGCAGTACGAGCAGGTGCGGCGGACCGCGTAGCAACGCCGGGTCACACGGTTCGGCGGCGGCCGAAGTATCCGTGTTCCATGCTGGGGGCATGACGACGAGAGACCCGCAGGCCACGGCTCTGGCCCGGCTCGCCGCGCTGTTCGCGGACGAGACCCGGGCGGCATGTCTGCTGGCGCTGCTCGACGGGCGGGCCTGGACCGCGAGCGAACTGGCGCGGCACGCGGGTGTCGCCGCGTCGACGCTGAGCGAGCACCTCGGCAGGCTCGTCGCGGGCGGGCTGCTCGCCGAGGAGCGGCAGGGCCGGCACCGGTACGTCCGGCTGGCCGACGCGCGGGTCGCGCAGCTGGTGGAGGACCTGGCTGCGCAGGTCGCGCCGGGCAGGACCGTACGGCCGCGGAACCTGCGGGAGTCCAGCGCAGGTTCGGCGATGGCCCGGGGCCGCACCTGCTACGACCATCTCGCCGGGCGGCTCGGCATCGCGGTCACGGACGCGCTGACGGCGCGCGGGCTGCTGCAGCAGGAGACCGGGTTCGCGCTCACCGACGCCGGGCTGGCGTGGTTCGAGTCGGCCGGAATCGGCCTCGACCGGCGTGGCCGGCGCCCCCTGGCCCGTGCCTGTCTCGACTGGACCGAACGCCGGCCCCACCTCGCGGGCATCGCGGGCGCGGCCCTGTGCCGGCACGCCCTGGACACCGGGTGGTGCGTGCGCATCGGCTCCGAGCGGGCCGTGAAGGTCACGGCGGCCGGTGAGCGGGCCCTGTTCGACCTGCTGGGCGTGCAGGCCACGGAACTGCGCTGACGCCCCCACCGGACGACCCGCGGCCGCCCCGCCCGACGCACCC
>NZ_MUKA01000308.1 GCF_002150735.1 Streptomyces africanus | reverse complement strand
CTGGATTGATGCCGGATACCTCGAGTTGATGAAGTCCCAACGCCCTCCCCACTTGATCAAAAAGAAGATCCTTGGAGCGCAGGCCCGGTATCTCGTCTTCACCCCGGAGGGGATCGACTACCAGCCCTACGCCTCCGAGTAGCTCTCCAAGAGCCCGGAAACCAGGGGGGTACGCACACGCTGCGTACCCCCCTTTGTTGTGCGTTCTTGCAGGTCACAACCGGGTTAGGCGCCCATCGGGGGGGGGGGTACGCAGTTCGCCAGAGAGAGGGGTCGAGTGCGCACGCGTGTGCGCGCACGCATGTATGCACTCTCTCAACTGCGTACCTTGCGTACCCTCTCTCCTTCTATAGAGAAAAAGTGCAGGTCAAAGCAGGGAAAGAGGGGGTACGCAGAGGGGTACGCAGAGGGTACGCAGGGGTACGCAGCGGCGCCCGGGAGTCGACCCCTGCCCACGGCTGACCTCCGCCGGGGGGTGGGGAGCCTCAGAGCAGCTACCCACCCCCCGCCGGACGGGAGCCGGTGCTCGAGGTCCTCCGGCGGCTGCCGCGCCGTAGGTCGTGCGGCGTAGCCGCTCCCCTTTGCCCTGACCCGCAGACAACGGCCAGAGAGCAGCTCAGCGCGGCCGGTCTTGTGGCGTGGCGGGTAGCGCGGCATATGCGGGGTTGGCGGTCGGGCTGTTGGTCGTGGTCTCGCGCGTGCGGGCTGCTGCGCGACCGGTCGCGGCCGGATCCCCCAGACCCGTACAGCGGGACAGCGTCAGCACCTCCCGGTACGCGGAGGGGGTGCCGGGGGGAGTCGTCCCCCACGCGGTCCGCTGATCAAAACTCCCGATATCGCGGGTATGGGACTTTCCCTCCCCGGCGGGAGGCAGGCGGCTCGAGGGGGAGGCACCCCCCACCCGGTACGTCATCGAGTTCACGTACTGCTCGGGCCGGTGACGTACTGGCGGCCGCGGCCGGTGACCCTTTGAACCTGACCGGCACCCGAGAGACCTCCCCCGCGTTGTGGCCCCCCGGGTACGTCGGGGGTAACCCCCCCTTCGCAATTCTGAGCACGCGTGTGCGCTGCTGACGGCGCCGGACCCCGGGCGATTCGGTCTGGAGATTCAGACTCCCCTTCCCCCTCGTGCGCGCGTTGTTGCGGGGGACCGGTCCCTTGCGGCTGCGCGGCGGCCGGTCGGCAGCGGGACGGAGGCAGGAGCGGCCGGCCGGACGGCCGCGCACGGCCCGCGTGCGGGCCGGCCTTGATGGAGTAGGGAAACTCTTACCGCGCTCCGGGTCCCAGAGTCGCGCGCACGGTGGGGGGCCAACTCGCCCGGTGGCTGCTGCGACTGCTCGAGGGAGGCCTCCCCCTATGCGCGCGGGACCGGCCGTAACCGGATGCGCAGCCGTCTGCGGAGCCTTGGGAACCCGTACCGGATCGGGCCTGCCATACGGCCCCGGGCGGGTGTCAACGCGCGGTGGGGGGCGCTCCCCGGGCCGCGCAAAAAAGCGGGAGACAGGGCGTTGGGGTCGCTCGCCTGCTGCTCCCAAGATTCGACCGACTCCCCCCCGGTGTTGGCACGGCAGTGGGGGTTGGGTGGGCGCGGCAGAGGCCCGCGGCCGGGAGTGGCTGCGGGCCTCGTGGGTTCGCGCGGTAGTGATCGTGTGGTCAGCGTTGGGAGAGGAGCCGGGCCGCGCGCTCCCTGCGCTGCTGCTCCTTACGAGCAGCGCGGGCGGCCGCGGACTGCTGCCGCGCTTTCTCCCGGGCCTCCGGGGAGAGCAGCCGGGCAACGGTGGTCGGGTGCCAACGGCCGCCGCGCTTTGAGGGCATGTCGTCGCGGGAGTTGGCCCGGGCGCAGATTGCCCGGATGCTGAGCCCCTCCTCGTCGCGCCAACGCTCCATCTCCTCCGCGATGGCGTTCTCCCGCTCATCGGCCGTGAGTTCCTTGTCCTCTACGCGCTGCCCGAACCGGGGAGCACCGTAGGCGTATCCACCCTTGCTGCCCTTGGCGGCCCGGCCCTCCGTGAGCCGCTTGATGATGAGCCCGCGGTCGAGCTGGTGGAAAACGCCGCGCATCTGCCGCATGGCCGTGCGCATGGGGTCGGACGCGTCGTCCTCGAGGTGTTCGCCATGGTCCGCGGTGAACACGCGGCCCCCGAGTGCCCACACGTAGGAGAGCACGGCTTCCTGCACGGTGAGCTCACGGGCGAGCCGGTCCAAGTTCGGGGCCAGGATCCCGTCTGCCTTGCCCTCTGCGATCCACTCCACGGCGTCCATCAGGCCCGGCCGTTCGTCGAGCAGGCTTGCGCCAGACTTCCCAGCCTTGCCGTCCCCGTCCGTGACCATGTGGACGATCCGCACGCGGGGGGTGGTCTGCCCCTTCGCCCACTTCCGGCAGTCGGCCTCCTGCGCGGGGAGCCCGTACCCGTCGACTGCCTGACCGGCCGTGGAGACGCGACGAACGAGGACGAGACGGAGAACGGGCGTGCGGGGCGTGCTCATCGGTCGGTCCGTCCGAGCGCGCGCACGAGGGTCCACGCCATGTCGTCAGTGTCGGCCTCCTCCGGGTCGACCTCCTGGAAGTACGCCTCCAGCGCTTCCCCGAGCACCTCCGCGGTCCGCTCCTGCTCGGCACGCTCCGGCTGCGACTGCTGCCCACCCCCCTGCCCGGCACGCTGTACCCATGACGCGATGGTTGCGAGGGTCGACCACTCCCACCCGGCGAGCCATTTCACGATCCGATCGTCATAGGCCCCGGTTTCCACTCCGGCCGCGGAGAGCGCGTCCCGGAGGACCGACTCCCGCTCGGCAGCGGACGGGAACTCCCCGTTCGGGTAGTCGATCGGCTCGCGGTCGAGAGGACCGGTGGGAATCGCGCTCATGGTCTGTCCCCCTTGCATTGCGGCGGCCCGGGTGGCTGCCGACCCTCCCACTGTACACATCTATGGGCATAGATGTAACACCACTGGTGAGAGCGATTTGGGGCCGACAGGGGCGACAGGGGAGGACGGGAGCGGACACCACGGACGCGTGTTCGGGGGCGGGGTGACGTTCGGTCACCGGTACGGCCACCCGGGGGAGTGCCCCCTCGAGCGGTCTGCCGGCGGACCGGGCCGGTAGGGCACTCGGCAGTACGCCCGGGTTTCCAGGGCGGGAGGATCACCCCGTGACACGTCGAACGCTGGGCACGGGACCGACCGCGAGCGAGCCGACCGCGGAGCCGACAGGGGCGCGTCTGCTGCCCATTGAGCGGCTCTCCGGCCTGCCGGGAGCCGGGGAGGTCCTCGAGGGCGAGCAGGGGCCGCAGGAGGGCGTACAGGGATCCGGCCGGCGGGTGCTCGGCATGGGTGCTGCGAGCGCTGCCCACCCCCCGGGCTACGGTCTCGCCCATGACAGATGAGACAGAGCAGCCGGCGGGCCGACGCTGCCGGCGGGTTGGATGCGGCCGGGAGGTCCCGGAGTCGCTCGGCACCCGGCCGCGGGAGTACTGCTCGAGGAACTGCCGGCAGCGGGCCTACGAGGCACGGAAGCTGGACGGGGCCGTGCGGGAGGCGCGGGCCGCTGCTGCGGCGGCCGTTCTGCTGCGCGGAACAACGTCACGTGACGTTGGGGCCGACGGGGGAGCAACGTCACGTGACGATGGCTCGGCACCTTCGCTGCCTGCTGCTCCGGCTCCGGAAGTCGCGGCGGCCGCCGCGCCTCCTCTGCCTCCCCGGCGACGGATGCCGCCCCCGATCGGGACCGTGCGCGCCCCGGGGTGGGCCCTGTACAGCTCCCCGGACAAACGCGAGAGCCCCCGCCAGTGAGTGGCGGGGGCTCGCTCGGGGTTGGGTGTGCTCACTCGGAGGGGAGGCGCACCCACTCGGGGGAGGAGTCGTCCAGCTCCCCGTAGTCGACGTCATCGGCGGCTCCGGCCGGGAGCATGTTCTCCCGCTCCCAGTCGGTCAGGGGCCGGCCCTCCGGCGGGACGGGTACGGGTTCGTAGTCGGCTGCCATGGGGTGATTCTCCTCCGCTGGATTCGGGTTCGTGGTCGGTTTGCTCGAGGTGTCAGGGCCGGTGTCAGAGTCCGGTGTCAGACGGGGGTGTCAGGTGTTCTGACATCCCCGTCCGTGTGGAGAAACGGCCTGTCAGGGCGTCTGACGTGTCAGGGGGTGTCAGGCCGCTACGGGGACGGGCAGGACGCGGTACCGGCCCTCCTCCGCGGTCGGGGCGAGTCGGCCCTCCGCGGCGAGCCGCTTGAGTTCCGCGGACACCCACGGGCGGGAGCGGCCCAACTGCTCGAGGTACGGGGAGAGGTCCGCCGGGCCGACGATCCCGCCACCGGTCGTGGCGAGCATCTCCACCAACTCCCCGAGCAGCTCCCGGGCCTCCTCCGTGCTCGGCTTGCCGGCCGGGAGTTCGGTCACGCTCTCCACGGGCGGGAGGTCCTCGGACACGTCCGTCTCTGCGTCCTCCGGGTCCGTGAGGGCGGCAACCTCGAGGCGGCTCTCCTCCTGCTCGCTCATCTGCATGTCGGCCTCCCCGGCCTCTGTGGCGGAGAGGCTGACCAGCCCCCGCCGGTTGGTGAACAGATCTCCAGCGACGCGGGCGGCTGCTCCGGAGGTCACCGGGTCAACGGCTGCGCGCACGGCCGCGAAGTGCTGCACGACGTATTCCGCGATCTGCTCGTACTGCCCGGCCGGGCCGGTCCAGAACGTGCGGGCGGGGTTGGCGTAGAGGTCCTCGTCGACTCCCGCGGACACGAGGTAGACGTACCCCTTGCGCTTGTTGCCCCATGCGGCCGGGTTCGCCCCGGCGTCGAGCACCTCTTCCGGCAGCGCGAATCCGGCATCGTCGCCCCGGACTCCGAAGCACAGAGCAGCCGGCAGGCTCGCACGGGTGTCGGTGCTGAGTTGGTAGCCGGAGGCGCGCTGCATGGACAGCACGAGGGAGATCCCGGCGGACCGGGCCTCCTGCGCGATCCCGGTGAACACGTCCTCCCCGATCTCCCGGAGGATCTTCGCGGCCTCCTCCATCCACACCACGAGGTACGGCATTCCGTCGCAGCCGCACGCCCCGGAGGAGGCGCAGGAGTGCGCGGGGTCGGTCTGCCGTTCGGCGGCCGCGGGCTCCCACGCCCGGTAGCTGTGATCCCGCAGCCACCCGGTACGGGCAGGGATCGCAGCCTGAACGGCTCCGACCATGGCGCCGGTTGCGCGCATGTCGAGCGCTGCCCAGTCCACGGCCGGAAGGATCGGCTGGAAGTCCTGCCCGGCCTTCGCAGCATCGCTGAGCCACACCACGACATCCCGGCGGGTGAGCAGCTCGAGCAGCACGTCGAGAGCTCCCTCCGTCTTGCCGGAGCCGGTCATCCCCATGATGAGCACGTGAATCGCGTCGAGCAGCGGCAGCACGAGGTCTGAGCCATCGTCGTACACCCCCAGCCGCAGGGGCACGGCCACGGACTCGCCGGGGGCGGCCGGCCCGGGCCACACGGTGGGGGTGCGGAGCATGTCCTCCGGCACGATCACGAACGCGCCCTTACGCGCACTGTCGGGGTCGGGCTGGTGACGGATGGCTGTGGTCGGTACGTCCAGCGCGGAGGCGATACGCGGGATTGCCTTCGTCGCGTCGTCGTGGGTGAGCTCCCCGGCCGGGAGTTCGTAAGGCACGGTGACCCGGTTCGGCTCTACCTTGACCTCTCGCACCTTCGTGCGGGCCAGACCGACCTTCTCCAAGAGCCCCTTGTCCGAGCTCTCGCCGGTCGCGTCGGGGTTGCGGCGCATGACCTGCCGAATGTTCCACGACAGGGCGAGCGCGGGGGCTCCCATCAGGTACAGGTCGGGCAGGGGGCCGGTGAGCGGCCCGGCGAGCGCGGCCGCGGTGAGCCACGCGGAGCCCGCGGCAACGGTCACGGCGGAGTGCAGTCGACGCTGCTCGCTCGTCGAGCGGCCGGCCCACCACGTGACGCCGGTCAGGGCGACAGAGGCGAGCGTGAGCCCCACCCCGCCGGCCGATGAGTCACCCCACTGCAAATGGGCCGGCAGGCTCACCACCCCCAGCGCGGCCGCTCCGAGCCACGGCGGCAGGTACGGCTTTGCGCGGTGCAGAACGTACCCGGTCAGGTCCCCGCGGCCGGCCGTGCCGTTGAGCTGCTCCTCGTGGCGCTGCTCCGCGGTCGGGCTGCTGCCCGTGCTGTTCGTCTTCCTGCTGCGGGCCATGTCGCCCACTCCCTCCGGGTGGTTGCTGTCGGGCGGTCGCGCTGAGTGCCCCGGGCCGGATCCGATCCGGCGCCCTCACGGCGTGACTGCCGGGGCGGTCGGGGTCAGTACTTGAAGGGGTTCGACGTCGCCGTGCGCTGCGGCCGCGGCCGCATGAGGTCGGCGTACTCGCGGGTGAACGCGCCGTAGGCACCGACCGCGCTCTTGGCGGCCGCGGTCGCCCCGTCTGCCGCTTTCTTCAACTTCCGGCCCACCCGGCGGGCTCGCATGCGGCCCTGAACGGGGTTGTCACCGGGGAGGGTCTGCGCCTGGGCGAGCCGGGCCTCGAGGATCTTCGAGGCCATGGCCAACTCGATTGCGGCCTGCACCATGAGCGCGCGCACGTGGTTGCAGTAGGTGCGCACGTCCTCCGTGGAGTTGAACTCGGGCTCTCCGAGGATGAAGTGCGAGCCGCTGCTCCCGCCGGCCGCGGCTCCGCCGCGCTGCCCACCCCCCGCGCCGGGGCCTCCGCCGTTGCTGCTGACGTTGACGTTGACCCCGAACCCGGTGAAGTTCTTCGTCCCCTTGCCGTTCGCCCCGTTCCCGGCCGGCCGGGTGAAAGGCTGCTGAGCCTGGTGTGCGGCGAAACCGCGGACCTGCTCTGCGCTGCTGGGGCGCGTGCCGTTGCTGGCCATGGTCAGACCTCCGTCTGCTCGTCGGTGTCGGTGGTGGTCTCGGGCAGGGCGACCGCGAGCGCGGTGTAGGCCCGGGAGGTGTCGGCCCACAGGGAGCCGGCCGCAGCGAACGGCCCCGTCTTCGGGCGGAAGTCGTCGTGTCGGGCGAGCCGCTCGGCCTCCTCCGCGAGCGCTGCCGCCCGGTCCGCCGCGGCCGCGGCCAACTCCAGCGCGTTCCTACGGTTCATGGGGTCCTCCGTGGTGGTGGTCGGGTGCGGACTGCTGTCCGGCCCTCTGCCGTCCCCGGGAGGCCCGGGGGCGACAGGGAGCCGTCAGCGGCGGCCGCGCTGGATCTCGCGCCACATCGAGCGCAGGACGAGCAGGCAGCACGTCACCGCGACCGCACCGACCGCGACCGCGATTGCGGACAGGGCGAGCGAGATAGCGGCGACGCTGCCGGCGACACCGACCGCCACCCACTTCCCGACCGCCGGCGACTGCTGCGGGCCGTGGTGGTGCTGGCAGGCGGGCGGCTGCGCCTGCTGCTGGACGATCTGCGCGGCCTGTACGGCAGCGAGCACCAACGCGTACTGCTCCGACTGCCGGGAGGCTGCGACCGCCGCGGCGGCTGCCTGCTCGAGCGGCTGCTCCGTGGACATGAGGGGCTCCATTCGGAATGCGAAGGGGGAGGGGTGGATCAGAGGTCGAACAGCGCGGCAGGCTCGGGCTCCTCGAGCCGGCGGCGTTCGCGGTCCGCGGCCCGCTGCCGTCCGAGCGCGGCCCGGTGGCAGTCGGGGCACCACGCGAGCAGCTGCTCCGCGGGCACGGCGGCCGCGGCCGCGGGGGAGAGCAGGAGATCGGCCGGGGCGATGAGCAGCCGGTGACCACCGGTGGTCCGGTGGCAGCGGCGGCCGGTCTTCGTGTGCTGGGAGCCGCACGCCCCCGAGCACTGGCAGCGGTACTCCGCGGGCTCCATCACGGCCTCCCAGACAGCGGAGGCGCCTAACGGCGGCCGGCGGCTCATCGGTCGGCCCCTGCGGCGGCCGGGACGATGGCAGCGCTGCTCTGCTCGCGCTGCTCACGGATGCGGGCCGACACCCACCCGACGGACCAACCCGTCTCCTCCGCGAGTTGCCGCACGGACTTGCCCGCGCGCTCGCCCACCCGGACGTGTTCACGGGCGGCCGGCTCCACCATCTTTGAGCGGTCCTCGTTCACCGGCACGGCCGTGAGCGCGGGCCGTTCACCACCGTTCACGGCACGGGGGGTGGACTGTTCACGGCGGGCCGCGGCCGCCCGTTCACGGGCCTCCCGAGCCTGCTGCTCCCGCTGTTCATGAGCGGCCCGCTCGGCTGCCTCCCGCTCGCGGCGTTCACGGTCGGCCCGCTCCCGCTCCCGGCGTTCACGCTCGAGCTGCTCGGCGCGCTCGCGGTCGGCCCGCTCCTGCTCCTCCCGGCGGAGCCGCTCCTCCCGCTCGGCCCGCTCGCGCTCGAGGGCGGCCGCGTACTCCCGCTCCTCCCTGCGCTGCTGAGCCTCGTACTCCCGGGCCTCCCGCTCGAGGGCGGCCGCGTGTTCACGGGCCTCCCGCTCCTGCTGTTCACGGCGGGCCTGCTCCCGTTCACGCTCGGCGCGCTCGCGCTCACGGCGGGCCTCTGCCTCCTGCCGTGAACGCTCCTCCTCCTGCTGCCGTGAACGCTCGAGCCGCTCGAGCTGAACAGCGATCTTCCGCCTGTACGCGAGCCCGGCCTCCGCCGTGACGATGAGCAGCAGCGGCGCCACCGCGTGAACGGCCACCCCCACGAGATCACCCTTGAGCGCGGAGTCCCCGACGTTGAGCAGCAGCGTGAACAGCCCGGTCATCCATCGCAGGACGGCCGGCCACCCCCCGGTGCTGCCTCCGAGTCGGGAGACGGTCGAGTCCAGCCGCACGACGATGACTACGGCGGTGTCCACCACGATCGGCAGAATCGGTGCGGTCCACTGCCAGTCCTCCGGGGTCACCCGCTCCACGAGGGGCGTGACCGTGAGGACGGAGAAGAGGACGGCTCCGGCAGTGATCGCCCACGTGCCCCGGCGGAGTGTCGTCTCCGCGGCCTCGAGCTGCTCCGGACTCATCGTTGCGAGCCGGGATTCCCGGCTCTGACCTGCGGTACTTTCGCTCATAGGTCGCTCCAACCAGCGATCTAAGGGACTACGGTCCCCGGCTCGGCCCCTGGTGCGGACACACCGGGGGCCGTTCTGCTGCCGGGGGAAGGTACGGATGGATCACCGGCCGGGTACTTAACGTACCTTGCCGACGCCATGAAGGTACATGAAGCACGGATGCGCGGCAAGCATGTACCTTGAGAGGGTCATTGATGTACCTTCGGAGGTGCACCGCGCTCCGACAATCAGGGAGAAGTCATGCCATTCAAGGCGCAGGAGGGGAAGGGGTACGCGGATCTCGCTGCCCACTTCCGCACACAGATCACGAGCGGTGAACTCGCCCCCGGCGACTCGTTGCCGTCTGTCTCCGAGATCCGCGAGCGGTTCGGCGTAGCGGCAAAGACCGTGAGCCGCGCGCTGGGGGTGCTCAAGGCTGAGGGCCTGGTCACCTCTCGGGGCGCACTGGGGACGGTCGTAGCAAAGTCACCCCTGGTCATCACCGGTGCGGACCGACTGAGCCGCATGGAGAAGAACGGTCGTCGCTACGCCCCCGGAGAGACCTCCTCTGATCACCGCGTGATCCGCCGGTCAGTGCATGACCCGGAGGTGTGCGCCGCACTTGACCTCGAGCCCGGCGATGAAGCCGTGATCCGCATTCGGGTTTTCCGGCAGGACGACAAGCCCACGTCGGTCGGTGTCTCTATCTATCCGCCTCACACGGTCGACGCCGTGCCCGAGCTCGGGGAAGACCGGCGGATGGTGCAGCAGTTCAACACCCTCTATGCGGAGCGGACCGGCCGCGCCGTGGTGACCGGGCAGCGCACTGCCCACGCCCGGCAGGCGTCTCAAGAGGAGTTGGACGCTCTGGAGATTGACGCTCCGCCGCACTCGGCCGTGGCCGTGCTGGTCACCACCGTGACCTTTCACGACGAGGAGCGACCGCTCGGGTACTGGGAGGACGTGTACGCCCCCGGCTCACGGATGCCGCTCTCCGACTGACGCTCGCGAGCTCTACCTCCGGCCGGCCGCGAATTGCAGTCCCCAACCGCAGCCGTTTGACAGGGCTGCCAAAGTGAGCACCGGGTGCCGAGGGAAGGCACCTCAGACAAACGCGACACGCCGGGCTACGTTTCTTCAACGGCACGGAGAAGCGCGGAACTCGGTAAGGCTCGGTGAGGCTCGGTGAGGCTCGGAACGACTCGGAGGGACTCAACGGGACTGGCCCCTAGGAAGGGCTGTAAGGGCGTCAGAACGCTTCGCCACAGTGTCGCGTAGGGCCGGTATCGTCTCTCTAAGCACTAGAGCCGCAGGAGGGCACACATGGACGCAACGTCCGACGCTCCCGAGTGGCTGACCGTTCGTGAGGTCTCGGATCACTTCCGGGTCTCTACGCGGACCGTCACCCGCTGGGCGCTGAGTGGTCAGCTGCGGATGCGGCGGGTTGGTCCCACGGGCCGACTCATCCGGATTCACAGCTCAGAACTCAACAGTGAGCACGACCTCCCGGCCTCTGCCTGACGGCAGAAATGCGTCGAGGCCCGCCGTTGGCGCGGCGGGCCTCTTGAGGCGCATTCCGGGATCCTAACCGCCGGGCGGCAACCCGGTGAGGATCGGAAGGCGGTTGCACAACTTCGCGGGCGTGCAATCGCCAGAGTAGCCAGATTTTCCACCCACGGAAGAACTGGCCTACTCGAACCTGTCCACACCGGGTCCGCCCTCTACCTCCGTAGAGAGGCGCACTCATGGCGCAGAAACCGCAGGTCAAGGCACCTGCCGCAGAGAAGCCACCCACCCCCCGCGACAGCCCCCGCGTGGACACTCCGTCCACGGCGGCCGCGCGTCCTGCCGGGAATCTGACCGAACAGCAACAGGCCGTGGCCATGGTCTGGGTTGCACGCGGCATCCCGGTCGTCCCCTGCTCCCGCACGGACAAGGGACCCATGGTCCCGGGGTTCGGCCGGGACGCGACCGCGGAGCAGCTCGCCCCGTTCTCCGACCCGGAGCAGGTGCGCGAATGGTGGTCGGGCCGCTTCAAGCGCGCCCATGTCGGCATCCTGACCGGCCGCGGCAACGACGGGCGGGGGCTGCTGGTCGTTGATCTCGATGTGAGGAAAGAGCACACGGTCCTGCCGGCGGATTTCGACTACGCATACAGCGGGGTCGACGTGCTCGAGCGCATGGCGACGGAGGCCGGGGAGGACTGGCCCGACACCTACACCGTGCTCACCCCGAGCGGGGGCGTTCACCTGTACTTCCGGCAGCCGGAGGACGGGCCGCTCATCGGCTGCGCCACCGGAGCCGGGCCGACCGCTCCCCACCTCGGACCGCTCATCGACGTGCGCGGCATCGGCGGACTCGTCATCGCGGCCGGCTCCTACTCGGCAGCTCAGGGCCTCCCCTACCGCCGTATGTCCGACTCGAACAGCCGACCGCAGCCGCTCCCGGGGTGGCTGCTCGAGCGGCTCCGGCCGGCGGCCGCCGCTGCTCCGGCTCGCCGGCCGGCTCCCGTGCTGGTGCTGCCGACTGCCTCCCGGGCCGACCGGTACGCGGCAGCCGCCTTGTCCGGGGCCGCGGAGGACGTAGCTGGCGCACCCGAAGGGGAACGGAATCGAGGGCTGTTCGCGGCTGCGCGACGACTCGGGGAGTTGCAGGAGACGGCTCCGGGCGTGCTGAACGAGACGACCGTTCAGGAGCAGCTGCTCGGCGCCGCTTTGCGCTCGGGGCAGAGTGAGCGGGAGGCACTGCGCACGATCCGGTCCGGGTGGGAACGCGGGCTCGCCGGCCGTGGGGCGGGTGTCGCGTGACGACAGACGCAGAGGTCAAAGCGTTCGAGGCCTTCCGCCGGCAGAAGACTCGGGAAGAGAAGGCCCGCGCCGCTCTCGAGGGAGCAGACGACGAGGAGATGCGCCTCTTCCTCGAGTGGAAGGCGCAGAAGGAGCAGGAGACCTCCGAGAAGGCCTCTATCCCCCGGCAGTCCGCTCCTGAGTACCCCTATAGCGAGACGTTCGGCATGGACCCGCGCACCACCACACCCGAGCCGTACAAGGTGAATCGCGCGGGCGTGCACGTCCTACAGATGTTCGGGCAGACGCAGCGCTGGTCTCAGATCACCTACGCGCCCCTGGTCATCACGAAGGCGTACACCGACGCGGACGGGAAGAAGTCCGTGGAGTTGGCGTGGACCGACCGCGGCAAAGTCGTCCGGCGGGTGGTCTCTCGTGAGGCAGTGGTCAGAGGCCGGGAGCTGATCAAGTCGCTTGGTGGGGATGGACTGCCGGTCCTCGAGGGTGACGCACGGGAAGTGGAGCGGTGGCTCGCCACGTTCGAGGCTGAGAACGTCGAGACGATCCCCACGGGCTACGTGGCCCGGTACTTGGGGTGGCAGCCGGACGGGACGTTCGTCTCCGGCCCGGATGGAGACACCCGCGTAGAGGTCACCTACGAGGAGCAGAAGGGCGCGGCCGCTGCTCACCGGCAGCGCGGGACTCTGGCAGCGTGGCGTACCGGCATCGCCCAACTCGAGGGCTACCCCGTGCCCCGAGTGGTGCTCGCGGCCTCGTTCGCGGCTCCGCTGCTCCGGCCCCTGGCCATGCCCTCGTTCACCGTGGACATTTCCTCTCGGAGCACGCGCGGTAAGACAACCTGCCTTCAGTGCGGCCTCTCCGTGTGGGCCGACCCGAGCGAAGATGCGCGAGCGCTCGCCAGTTGGCGGACAACGCTGATCGGCGCTGAGAAGCACCTCAACCTCGTTCGTGGGCTGGTCAGCGCACTGGACGAGACGATGACGGCAGAGTCCCCGGAGATCGTAAACAGCATCCTGTACGACCTCCCGAAGAACGAGGGGAAGCTCCGCGGTGGCGGGTGGCCGTCCGGCCTCCAGTGGCAAACCGTGCTGCTCTCCACCGGGGAGCGGCCCGCTCTCTCGTACTCCACTCACCAGGGAGCAGCCGCTCGCGTTCTCAGCCTCACCCGCTCCCCGTTCGGAGAGAACGGCGGCGCCGTAGCCGTCTCCCTGCGGGACTGCATCATCGACAACCACGGCACGGCCGGCCCCGAGTTCGTGCGGCACCTCCTCGAGCAGATCAGCACTCCGGAGGGTCTCGCCTCCCTGCGCGCGGAGCACGAGGCTCTGCGCGTCCAGCTGCTCGGCACCACGGACATGACTGGGCGCCGCGCTCCCAAGGTGGCAGCGGTCGCGCTCGCGGAGATCCTCGCCCACCGGTGGGGGCTCCTGCCCTACGAGCCGCTGCCTGTTGAGCGGTGGCAAGGCATGTTCACGGAGGTCGCAGACGAGTCGGACAACCGGCCGGAGATGGCTATGGACGTGCTCCGCGCCTACGTCGCATCCCACGGTGCCCACCTCTACCGACAGGGGCAGTCCACCCGAGATGACCAGCCGTACTCCGGGTGGCTCGGCCTCGTTCCTACTCCCGGCTCCCCTGCGTGGGTTGCCATCTCCCCCGAGAAGGCCCGCCGGATCTTGGCAGATGCCGGGTACTCACTGGACGCGGTGCTCCAAGG